>CAZUZY010000463.1:0-6247 GCA_964624885.1 uncultured Polyangiales bacterium
CCGCCGCGCCGCTGCTCGCCCTCGCGCTCGATCTGGCCCGCCGCGAGCCCGAGGCGGTGCGCCGCGCCGGCCACCGAGGCAATCGCCTCACGCTCGGTGTCGCGCTGTTCCGCGCGATCCTGGATCGTCCCGAGGGCACGCTGATGACCCGCCACCGCTTCGAGGACACGTGGTCGTTCCTGCGGCACCCCGATCGCCGCATCCACCTCGAGGTGCCCGAGATGCTCGCCGCGCTCCGCGCGCTCCGCGACGAGCCCGCGCCGACCGAGAGCCTGGTCCTCTGCGCGGGCGAGCGCCGCGCGTACAACGCCAACCAGATCTACCGCGACCCGGCGTGGCGCAAGGTCGACCCGCACGGTGCGCTCCGCATGCACCCCGACGACGCGCGCGTGCGCGGCCTCGCCGACGGCGACCGCGCGGTCTGCGGTTCGGGCCACGGAGAGCTCGAGGTCGTCGTCGAGCTCGACGAGGCACTCCGACCCGGTGTGGTCGTGCTCCCCCACGGGTACGGCCAGCGCTACCGCGGCGCCGCGCCGGTCGGGCCGCAGATCAACCGGCTCACGGCGAGCGACCACTGCGACCCGCTCGCGCGCACGCCGTACCACAAACACGTCCCCGTCACCGTGCGCGCCGCCACCTCGTAGAACCCACGCGCGGGAGGGAGGCGCCGACTTTTTCGGCTCGCGCGGCTCAGCCGCGGAGGCTCGCGAGGTCGATGACGAAGCGGTAGCGGACGTCGCTCGCGAGCACGCGTTCGTAGGCCTCGTTGATCTTCTGGATCGGGATCACCTCGATGTCCGAGACGATGCCGTGCTTGGCGCAGTGGTCGAGCATCTCCTGGGTCTCGGGCAGCCCGCCGATGAGCGAGCCGACCAGGCGCCGACCGCCCATGATGAGCGCGAACGGGCTGACCGGCATGGCGCTCGGGGGCGCGCCGACCAGCGTCATCGCGCCGCGGGCTCGCAGGAGGCCGAGGTACGCGTTGTAGTCGTGCGGCGCCGACACCGTGTCGACGATCATGTCGAGCTTGCCGCGCAGCTTCTCGAACGCACCGTCGCCCTTGGTGAGCGCGAAGTGGTGCGCACCCAGCCGACGTGCGTCCGCCTCCTTCGACGGGGAGCTGCTGAGCACGGTGACCTCGGCGCCCATCGAGGCGGCGAGCTTCACCGCCATGTGTCCGAGGCCGCCGAGGCCGACGACCCCCACCCGATCGCCCGCCTTGCACCCCATCTGACGGAGGGGCGAGTAGGTGGTGATGCCGGCGCAGAGGAGCGGCGCGGCGCCCGCGGGATCGAGGCCGTCGGGGACGCGCAGCGTGAACGCCTCGTCGACGACGATCTGCGTGGAGTAGCCGCCGTAGGTCGGGGTCACTCGATCCATCTCGGTGCCGTTGTAGGTGCCCGACCAGCCGTTCTCGCAGTACTGCTCGAGGCCGGCCTTGCACGGCGCGCACGCGCGGCACGAGTCGACGAGGCAACCGACGCCGACGAGATCGCCGGCGGTGAACTTCGCCACCGCGCTGCCCACGCGCACCACGCGACCGACGATCTCGTGCCCGGGGACCATCGGAAAACGGCCGCCGCCCCACTCGTCGCGGGCCTGGTGGATGTCGGAGTGGCAGACCCCGCAGTAGAGGATCTCGATGACCACGTCGCGCGGCTTCGGCTCGCGACGCTCGATGGTCAACGGCCCGAGCGGCTTGCCCGCGGCGGGGGCTCCAAAGGCAGAGATGTTCGGCATCGACCGGTCCTACTCCGGATCGCGCCGGGCGCTCAGTCAGGCCGTAGGATGGATCGATGCTGTCCCACAAGGACCCGGTGTTCGAGCGCTGGTGGCCGCTGCCGGCCTCCCTCGACCTCGTACGTGCTCCGATCGCACAGGTTGCCGACCTGTTGCGAGCGGAGATCGGGCGCCTCTTCCCCGGAATGCCCGTCGAGGCCGAGTGGCTGGCGTTCCACGACATCGGTGCCCTGTTTCGTTCGGTCGACGTGATGACCAACGTACCGACCCAGTACTTCGCGCTTCCGACCCACAGCGCGTGGACCGTGCTCTGGACCAACAGCTTCCTCTGCGATGGCTATGACTCGCTGTGCCACAACCTCAGCCGGCTGCACCAGGTCGACACGCTGCACTGGTCGAGCTCCGACACGGATGGGACCTTCCAGGCGGGGACGACGTTCGCCTACCGTCGCGCAGCGGACGGCGGCGCGATCGCCCGCCACGTGCAGTGCGCCCGCAACGACACCCGCTGGTCGTTCGAGGCGAGGGGCGAGCCTCTCCCGAGCGAGCCCGTCGAGGGGTATGCGAAGCGCATCAAGCGGGAGCGACTGAACGAGGCCGTCATGGCCCAGATCCTCGCCGGACTGGGCGCGGAGCCGTGGCGCGAGCACTTCTACGATCTGCCTGCGACCCGCGTGTTCTGCCTGCGGAGCCCGGTGGGCGAGAGCGTCACGCGCCGCGAGGTCCGCGAGGTCCTGTCACGCGTGGCAGCAACTGGCAGTGATGCGGATCTCGACGGACCGCCACGGTATCTCACGGGTCGGGTGGGGGCCGCGAGGCCAGGGCGGGTGTCGGACTTGCTCGTCGATCGAGCCTGGTGTGGGCACGGAGAGGCGTGCGCGTGGATCTACGATGTCGGCGCCCCCAAGGCGCAGTTCGGCGTCCGCCTTTCACGCCCTGCGGGACCGGCCGCGGTGCAGGTGACGAACGAGGGGTCGACGTTCCTGCTCTACGACAGCCGACAGCACCCAGCGCACGTCTCCTTCGGCGCCTCCGCGTCGCCGAGCTTTGGTGCATCGCTCGCCTGTCGTCGCTGTGGCGGGCAGGTGTTCGAGCTGGCCGTGGGGTTCGAGGTGCCGGCGGACGCCTCGGACAGCGAGGACACCTCGTGGTTCGCGCTGGCCGTGCGTTGCGTAGGTTGTGGCCTCGACGAGATCGTCTACGACGACGAGACCGCGTGACTCGATGGCAGTCCGCGGTCCAGAGGCGGGTCACGCAGGGGGCGGCCCTGCGAGGAGGCTGGCCCAGGCGCTCTCGGCCAGGAACGCCTGCGCGGGCTGGGGCGCGCCCAGGACCGACGAGAGCGCGGCCGCGAGCCCCTGGAACGCCGCGAACCCGACGTCGTAGGTGGTGAAGCCGCCGTAGCGGCCGGCCATCAGCACGAGGTGGCTGCCTCCATGGCCGAGGCTGCGCACCTGCGCCGTCCACGGCAGATCGATCTGGGTGAAGCCGCTCTTCCAGTCCCAGGCGAGCCCGCGGAGGGCGTGGGTGAGCGCGAACTGGCCCGAGAGCCACGCCGAGAGCGCCTTGTCGGGGGACTCCCAGCGCCCGCCTCCGCCGTGGCGCACGAAGGCGATCGGCGCAGGCAACGCGCCGTTCAAGAGGCCGTGGTGCTCGCCGGGCAGCGGCTGCAGCCCGCTGTAGGGCTGCGCGTAGTGGTGCGCCCAGCCGCGGGTCTGGAAGGCGAAGGTCTGCACCGCGTCGATGGTGTGCGTGCCGCCGAGCATCACTCGCGCCGAGCTCGCCAGCACCGCGGCGCCGTTGGCCTGGCCGAAATCCGTCATCGGACCCAGCATGGCGCCCGCGCGCGACGCTTCGTCGACGATGGCCTCTCTCTGGCGCTTGTGTGCCGCTGCCGCGCGTCCGTCGAGGAATCCCACGCCGCGGCTCTAGCGGTGACGTTCGCGCTCGTACAGAACCCGCGGCCGTTCCTGGGCTACGCTGGGAGCTGCATGAAGCTGCGCCAGCTCTTCGACCAGGCCTCGGGCACCTACAGCTACCTGCTCGCCGACGCGGGCGAGGCGGTGCTGATCGACCCGGTCTTCGAGCAGCACGCGCGCGACGCGGCGCTGGTGCGCGAGCTCGGCCTGCGGCTGCTCGCCACGCTCGACACGCACTGTCACGCCGACCACGTGACCGGAGCGTGGCTCATGCAGTCAGTATTTGGCAGCAAGATCGGGCTCTCGCCGGCCTACGGCGCCGCCCACGTGGATCGACCGCTCGCGCACGGCGACGCGATCCAGTTCGGCGCCGAGACGCTGCACGTGCGCGCCACGCCTGGACACACCGACGGGTGCCTCTCGTTCGTGGCCGGCGACCAGAGCTGCGTGTTCACCGGTGACGCGCTCCTCGTGCGTGGCGCCGGGCGCACCGACTTCCAGCAGGGCGACGCCTCCCGCCTGTTCCGCTCCATCCGCGAGCAGCTGTTCACGCTGCCCGACGCCGCGGTCGTCTACCCCGGGCACGACTACGAGGGCCGCACGTCGAGCACGATCGGCGAGGAGCGGGTGCACAACCCGCGCATCGGGGGCGACGCGCGGGAAGAGGACTTCGTCGGCTACATGCGCAACCTGAACCTGCCGCACCCTCGACAGCTCGGCGTCGCGCTGCCGGCCAACCTGCGCGCGGGCGAGCCGGCGGCCGGTCACGCGCCGGCGCCGCCCGACTGGGGCCCCGTCGTCGTGACCTACGCCGGCGTGCCGCAGATCGGCCCCGACTGGCTCGCGAGCCACCTCGCCGCGGTGCACGTGCTCGACGTGCGGAGCGTGGAGGAGTTCGTCGCGGGGCACCTCCCCCGGGCGATGCTCATCCCGCTCGACGATCTGCGCGCGCGGCTCTCCGAGGTGCCGACCGACAAACCGGTGGTCGTCGTGTGTCAGACCGGGAAGCGCTCGGCGCTCGGCACCACGATCCTGCGCAAGGCGGGCATCGAGCGCGTGGCCAACCTCGCCGGCGGGATGCTGCAGTGGCGAGAGCTGGGCCTCGCCGGCGAGGGCTGAGCCGCGGGCGTTCCGCAGCGGCAGAGCGCTCAGCGCTCGAGGCCGAGCTCCTTGCGGATCGCCGCGTTGCGCGCCTCGGCCCGCTGCAGGGCCGGACGGGTGGCGAGTCGCGCGGTGTAGTCCGTGAACGCGGGGCGCGCGTCGAGCGCCTTGACCATGAGCATGTAGCGGAGCGTGCCGCCGAAGATCACGTCGGCCATCGAGAACTCCTCGCCGAGCAGGAACTTGCGGCCCGCGACCGCGCCCTCCATCGAAGTGAGCATCGCCTCGTAGTTGCCCCAGCCGGCCTGCGAGTCCTTGAACGCCCAGCCCGCCATCTTGGCCATCGAGCCGGGCTCGATCACCGACGGCGCGAACAGCGACCAGCGCAGGTAGGTCGCGCGGGTCGGATCGTCGACGCGCGGCGCGAGGCGGCCGTAGGCGTAGCGATCGGCGAGGTAGAGGCCGATCGCCGCGGACTCGGTCACCACCGTGTCGCCGTCGGTGAGGACCGGCAGCTTGCCCATCGGGTTCTTGGCGAGCATCTCGGGCGACTTCTGCGCCCCCGTGAGGATGTCGACGTGACGGATCTCGTAGGGCGCCTCCACCTCCTCGAGCATCCAGACGACGTTGGCGGCGCGAGAGAACGGGTGGTGATAGAGGACGATGGACATGCGGGCCTTTCGGGTGGTGCCGCAGTCTAGCGTCGGTGACGCCTGTCGGTGGAGCGCTACGCTGTCGTGGTGGCCCTGATCCCCGAGCCGGCTCCGACGCGTGGCTTCGACGTGATCTGCGCCGGCGAGATCGGCTGGAAGCTCGCGGGATCGACCCTGCGGCCTTCCGGGGGTGCGCCCGAGGTCGCGCGCGCGCTGGCCGGAGTGGGCCTGCGCGTGGGGCTCGCGACCGTGCTGCCGGACGACGCGTTCGGGCGACGCACCTACGAGCGGCTCGCCGCGGCGGGCGTCGACGTGGACGGCGTCTCGTTCACGCTGCAGCGGCCGTCGCTGGTGCTCGTCGATCCGACGGGCGCGGCGCACGCGCGCGCGGGCGAGCACGAGGCCACGCCGCCGGTCGAGGTGCCCGCGCACTGGCAGGCGGCGGTCCTCCTCCTGACCGGGCTGTCGCCGGTCGTGTCCCACGCGGCGGCCATGTGCAAGGCGGCGCGCGCGGCGCGGCGGGCGGGCACGTTCGTGCTGCTCGACTTCGACGCCGGCCTCCACGCGTGGGTGGGCCGCGACCCGCGCACGATCCGCATGGTACTGCGCGAGGTCGACGCCGCGCGGTGCAGCCTGGCCGACCTCGCCGTGGTGGGGCTCGACGCCGCGGACGTGCGGGACACGCTGCGGGAGGACGCGGTCCTCGTGGTGAGCGACGCCCTCGGCGGTGCGGTGGTGCGCGGCCCGTTCGGGGAGATCCCCGTGGTGCGCGGGGCGCCGCGGGCGCGGGGCGAGGGCGATGCGCTGACGGCCGCGCTGTGCGCCGAGCTCGCG
>CAZUZY010000464.1:0-6238 GCA_964624885.1 uncultured Polyangiales bacterium
GCACCCAGGCGTTCTCCGGCGGCAACCAGCAGAAGCTCGTCGTGGCGCGCGAGCTCGCGAGGGCCCCGCGGCTGCTCGTCGCCGCGCAGCCCACGCGCGGGGTGGATCTGCTCGTCGCGGCGCGGATCCGGCAGGGGATCGTCGACGCCGCGGCGGCGGGCGCGGCCGTGCTCCTCGTGTCGGCCGACCTCGAGGAGCTCTCGACCGTCGCCGATCGCTTGCTGGTCCTGCGCCGCGGGCACGCCCTCGAGCTCGCGCGCGACGCGGGGCGCGACGTCGTCGGCGAGGCGATGCTCGGATGAACGCGCGTCGCCCGCTGGTGCTGGCCGCGCTGCTCGTGGCCCTCGCGTTCGAGATCGTCGTGCTGGCGTGGGGCGAGCGTCCCCTCGACATCGCGCGCCTCCTGCTCTCGAACACCTGGGGCAACCGGTACGGCGTCGGACAGATCCTGTTCCGCACCACGGCCATCGCGCTCTCGGCGGTGGCCGCGCGCGTCGCCCTCCGCGCGGGGCTGTTCCACCTCGGCGTCGAGGGGTCGATCGCCCTCTCGGCGCTGGCCGTGGGCGGGCTCGGGGCGGCCCTGCCGCCGGCAGTCCCGGCGCCGCTCGCCGTGGCCCTCCTCGTCTCGGTGGGCATGGTGGTCGGCGCCCTCACGAGCTCGCTCGTCGCGGGCCTCAAGGTCCGCTTCGCGGCGCACGAGGTGATCTCGGGGATCATGCTCAACCACGTGGTGGCGGGGCTCGCCGCGTGGGGGTTCGCCGCGGGGCTCGCGGAGAAGGGGTCGGTGCACACCCGCCCGCTGCCCACCGGCTGGGTGGCCGCCCGCCTGTCGCTCTTCCCCGGCTCGTCGGCCAACGTCGCGGGCCTTCTCGCGGTGGCCTCGCTGCTCGGCTGGGCCTTCCTCGCGCGGCGCACGCCGTTCGGCCGGGAGCTCGTCGCGGTGGCGGCGTCTCCCTCGGCGGCGCGGGGCGCGGGCGTGCGGGTGGATCGCCGACTCGTGCAGGCCCTCCTCCTGTCCGGCGCGGTCGCGGGGCTGGTCGGGGTGCACGACGTGCTCACCCGCGGCAACGCGGAGGAAGACCGCACCGAGGGGCTGGGCTTCACCGGCCTCGCGGCCGCGCTCCTCGCCGGCGATTCGGTGGTGGGCATCGTGGTCGCGTCGGCGTTCTTCGCGACGCTCGCGCAGGGGGGCCTGGCCATCAACGCGCGGGTCCCCCGGGAGGCGTCCGACCTGCTCGTGGGCCTCGTCGTGCTGCTGGTGGCCGTGGCGCCGCGCCTCTCGGCCGCGATGGACCGGAGGCTCGCGCGATGAGTCGCGTCCTCTCGCTCGACTTCCTCGGCCAGGCGCTGCGCGTCGCGTTGCCCTACATGGGGGCGGCGATGGGCGGCGTGCTCAGCGAGCGCGCGGGCATCGTGAACGTCGCGCTGGAGGGCACCATGCTCGTCGGCGCGCTGGCCGCCGCGTGGGGCGCGCTGGCGACCGGGTCGGTCCTCATGGTGCTGCTGTCCGCGGCGCTCGCCGGGGCGCTCGTGCAGCTGGTCCACGGCACGGCGGTGGTCCACGGCAAGGCCGACCCCATCGTGAGCGGCCTCGCCATCAACCTGCTCGCGCTGGCCGGCACCCGCTTCCTCCTCCGCGCGCTCTACGCCTCGTCGAGCAACTCGCCGACGCTCCCGGGTCACGCCACCTCGCTGCTCCGCGATCCCGCCTCGTGGGCGGTGGTCGCGGTCGTCGTGGTCACCGCGTGGCTCATGACCCGGACCCGCTTCGGGCTCCGCATCCGGGCGGTGGGCGAGCACCCCGAGGCGGCGGCCAGCGTCGGGGTGTCGGTGTCGCGGACCCAGCTCCTCGCGGTGGCGGCGGCCGGAGTTGCAGCGGGCCTCTCGGGCGCGTGGCTCGCCCTCGATCAGCGCCAGTTCTCCAGCAAGATGAGCGGGGGGCGCGGGTACATCGCGCTCGCGATCCTCGTGCTCTCGGGGCACCGGCCGGGCCGCGCCGCGGCCTTCGCGCTCGCGTTCGGCGCCGCCGAGGCTCTCGAGCTCGTGG
Source organism: uncultured Polyangiales bacterium (assembly GCA_964624885.1). GTDB lineage: Bacteria > Myxococcota_A > Polyangia > Polyangiales > JADJMO01 > JADJMO01. The sequence continues at coordinate 2,048 of CAZUZY010000464.1, forward strand.
TGCAGGAGACCGCCAAGGTCCCGCACCAGCTCGTGCAGACGCTGCCCTACGTGGTCACGCTGGTCGCGCTCGTGGTGTTCGGCGCCCGGCGGCGGAGCGCCCGCGCCTGAGGCTCTACAGAGGCTGGCGATCCGTGCCATACCTCGGGCATGGCGCGCCGGCTCCTCTCCCTCCTGGCCCTGTCCTTCGTCGCGTGCAGCAACTCCGACACCACGTCCCCACCGGACGCGAGTGGCGGCGAGGACACCAGCGTCGTCGCCGACGGCGCGGGGGACTCGAGCCTCGACACGGGCGCGGCGCCCGACACGGGCACGCCCGTCGACACGGGCGCTCCGGCCGATGCCCCGGACGGGGGGCCGATCGACACGGCGCCGAGCGACGCCGGCTGCGGTCCGGCCCCGGCCGCGCCGACCACGGTGCTCAAGCCCACGCCGGGCGAGCTGTTCTACGGCCAGCTGGGCCTCGGCGGCCTCTCGATCGGCGAGTCGGCGATCCTCGTGGGCCCGGACGGCACCGTGGTCGTCGTGGACGTCGGCAACAACAGCCACGACGACGACGTGGCAAAGGGCCTCACCGACTTCACCGGCGCGACCAAGGTCGACCACATCGTCGTCACGCACTTCCACTCCGATCACGGCGACGGCCTCACCGGCCTGCTCGGTCGCATCACCCTCAAGGGCAAGATCTTCCACCGCGGCCTCACCGACTTCACGGCGGCGGCCAACGACACCACCATCCAGGGGATCTGCAACGCGATCGCCGCGCGCCCGGCCGCGGCGGGCGGCCTGTGCAACGCCGCCTCGGCGCCGCCCTGTGCGCCGTCGAGCTGGGTCGGCAGCTATCCGGTGACCGCGTGCCCGGGGCTCGCCACCGCCGACGTGGCGCTGGGGAGCGGCGCGCTGCTGGACTTCGTCGCGGCCAACGGCTTCATCGGCGCCGACCGCTACGACAAGGCCGTCTCGCCGTTCCTCACGAGCGACAACAACGGCGAGAACGCGCGCAGCATCCTCGCGGTCGTCCAGCGCGGCGCGTTCCGCATGCTGCTCGCGGGCGACCTCACCGGCGGCGGCTCGGTGACCGACGACGTCGAGAGCTTCTACGCCTCCCGGCTCGGCGCGGCGGCGGGCATCGACACGCGCGGGGTCGACGTCCTCCACGCGAGCCACCACGGCCGCAACACGTCGAGCAACGCGACCTGGGTGGCCCGGCTCCTCCCGGCCGACGGCAAGAGCCGCAACGCGCTGATGGGCGTGAGCACGGCGCACGTGGGCTCCCCGCACGCCGAGGTGCTCACCGCGCTCCTGTCGAGCGGGCGCCTCGCGAGCGGCAAGGCCTGGACCACGCGGGTCGCCGCGACGGGTGCGACCGCGGCCGGCCTGGTCGACGCGCAGGGGGGCCGGATCCTGCTCTCGACGCTGGAGGGTGGGGCGGCCTACGCCATCCAGGCCGTCCGCGCCGACGGCACGCTGATCGAGAGCCGCGCTTTCCGCAGCGTGCACGCTTGTCCGTGACGTAGGCTGGGCGGTCGATGCGCAGGCTCGCGTGGTTCTTGTTGCTCGGCGCCTGCTCGTCCCCGGCGCCCGCGGCGGTCGATGCCGGTGTGGATGCGGGGCCGTCGCCCGAAGAGCACGTGTTCGGCGGCGACCGCCCCGTCGTGTTCTTCCGCTCCCCCGAGGGCGCCGATCCGAAGAAGCCCCTGCCGCTGATCGTCGTCCTGCACGGGTACGGCGCGAGCGGGCTGCTGCAGGCCGTCTATTTCCGGCTCGACAAGCTGGTGGACGAGAAGCAGTTCCTGCTCGTGGCGCCCGACGGCTCGTCGAACAAGGGCGGTCCACGGTTCTGGGCCGCGGTCGACGGGTGCTGCGAGGCCGACGGCAAGAAGGTCGACGACGTGAAGTGGATCAAGGGCCTGGTCGACGAGATCGCGTCGGTGTGGACGGTCGACCCGAAGCGCGTCTTCCTCGTCGGTCACTCGAACGGCGGCGCCATGGCCTATCGCCTCGCGTGCGAGCCCACCCACCCGTTCGCCGCCGCGTTCCTCCTCGCGCCCGCGTTCTTCCAGGCGGACACCGCCTGCGCCCCCACCCAGCCGATCTCGATCCGACACCTGCACGGCACGGCCGACGAGACCGTCGCCTACGACGGCGGGACGATTGGCCTGCTCGGCCCCACGCTGTCGTTCGTCTCGGCGCCGAAGGCGGTCGCGGCCTTCGCGGCCCACAACGGGTGCGGTGCCACACCGGACGAGAGCGCGCCGCCCGTCGATCTGGATCTCGACCTCGCCGGCGCCGAGACCAAGCCGACGCGCTACCTCGGGTGCCGCGATGGCGTGGCGACCGAGCTCTACACGCTCGCCGGCGGCAAGCACGTGCCGCTGAACCTGACGCCGGAGATCGGTCGCCAGATCTGGAGCTTCTTCGAGGCGCACCCCCGCCGCTAGGAGGTGTGGCGTCAGACGGTGAGGACGCGCACCGTGGGGAAGTACGCACGAAGCCGCTCGAGGTCCTCGAGGTCGCTGGTGTACACCACGTCGCCGCGGGACGCGGCCGACGCCATCACGATGGCATCGATCGTCGTCGCCGACGGCACGCTGGCGAGGGCCTGGCCCGCGGTCTCGGCGAGCTGGTCCGACAGCCACTCGATCACGACCCCGCTCCGCGCGTGCTCCCGGGCGTCGGTGCAACCTCGCCACCACTCGGCGAGGACCACGGAGGGGACCGTGATGCGCACCTTCGCTTCGCGCGCCGCCCGGTACACGGTCCAGGCCCGTTGCGCGCGGCGCTCCAGCGCGATGAGCACGCCGGTGTCGAACGTGAGCCCCGAGACGGTCACGCGGCCTCGCCGCGCTTCCCTCGCTTGACCTTGCGTGCGAGCTGCCAGCCCTCTTCCCACTCACGGCGGAGGGCCTCGGTCTCGGCGCTCGTCGGCTCCGGCCCTCCATACCAGCGAAAGGCCCGGTCGAACGCAGCCTGGCGGGCCCCCTCGGCGGCGAGCTCGGTCACGAGCGCGGAGACGTTGCCCGCGAATCGCTCGGCCGCGAGGCGCTTGAGCGTGCGCTTCGTCTCGCGATCGACCGAGACGCTGAAGGTCTCGGTCGCTCCAGGGCGGCGAGGCTTCGTCATGCTGCGCAGTGTAGCAGGAAGCGCGGTGTCGCACCTCCTGCGTGCGCGTAGGCGCATTTTCGATCCGAAACCCCTGGTTCTGCGTAACGTTGACGGTTCGAGCGCATGGCCATCGAAGACACCCTGGGCCTCGTCGGCACGACCGTCGGCGACAAGTACGTCGTCGAAGCGTGCGTCGGCGAGGGCGGTTTCGCCGTCGTCTACCGCGCCCAGCACAAGCTCTGGCAGAAGCCGGTCGCCCTCAAGTGCTTCAAGACGATGATGGATGCCTCGCCGTCGCTCCGCGAGCGGCTGCTCAAGGATTTCGTGCAGGAGGGCGCCCTGCTGACCGAGCTGTCGGCGCGCTCGGCGAGCATCGTCCAGGCACGCGACATCGGCACGCTGACCACGCCGAACGGCGCCTGGGTGCCGTACATGGTGCTCGAGTGGCTCGAGGGCGCGACCCTCGACGCGCTGCTCGAGGCCGAGGGCGGCGTGCGCCGGCCCTGGTCGCTGGATCTCACCCTCGCCATCCTCGAGCCGGTGGCCGAGGGGCTCGACCTCGCCCACCGCAAGAACATCAGCCACCGCGACGTGAAGCCCGCCAACGTGTTCGTGGTGGGCGCGCTGCCCCGCCCGACCGACACCTCGCCCTCGCCCGAGATGCACGTGAAGCTGCTCGACTTCGGCATCGCCAAGGTCGTCCAGTCGGCTGCCGAGCAGGGGATGACCCAGACGGGCGGCGCGCTCACCTCGTTCACGCCCGCCTATGGCGCGCCGGAGCAGTTCTCTCGCGCGCGCGGGGCCACCGGCCCGTGGACCGACGTCTACGCGCTCGCGCTGATCTTCACCGAGATGCTCGCGGGGCGCGCGGCGCTCGACGGCGAGGACTTCATCCAGCTCGGCATGGCGACCGCGGATCCGGGGCGTCGCCCCACGCCGCGCACGCTCGGCGCGCAGGTGTCCGACGCGGTGGAGGCGGTGTGCGCGCGCGCCCTCGCGGTGAACCCGACCGAGCGGTTCCCGACGGCCGGCGAGTTCTGGAACGCGCTGCGGGTCGCGGCCGGTCACGCGCCGCGCCGCACCATGC
>CAZUZY010000465.1:0-6219 GCA_964624885.1 uncultured Polyangiales bacterium
ACGGGCGTCGGGCTCGCGGAGCGCACGTGGCGGCGCACCACCTCGGGTTCCACCCGCGGCTTGCGGCGAACGGGCGCGGATCGGTGCGGGAGCGGCGCGGACTCGCGGACCACGGGCGCGGCCGGGGAGGCAGTGGCCACCGGGGAGGCGGAGCCCGACACCGGGGAGCCCACGACCGGGGATGGCGTGCCGCGCGCATCGCGACGGCGAGGGGGAAGAGGCAATTCGCGGCCGAAACTAGCACGCCTCCACCGTGAGGAGGGATCCCGCGCACCTCGTCGCGTGGTAACCGCTCGCGGTGGGTCGGCGAATCTGGTGCGAGACGTTGCCGTTGCCCGAGGTGGCTGCTGCGGTCGAGCTCCTCGCCGCCCGCGCACTGATGCCGCTCGTGGCGGTGCGCCCGTGGGATCTCGGCGCGTTGCCCGAGGTGGTCGAGCGGTGTCGCGCCCTCGCGGTGCCGCTCGGCGTGTGGCCGATGCTCGACGACGCCGAGGGCCGCTGGGCCAACACCGACGACATGAGCCGCTTCTGCGGGTTCGCGCGCGAGGTGCACGCGATCGCCCCCGGTGCCGAGCTGGTGGTGGATCTGGAGCCGCCGATCGCGGAGCTGCGCCGCGCGGTCACCCTCGGCCCCCTGCCCTTCGCGCGCGAAGCCCTCGGGCGCGCGCGCCGCCTCGCAGAAGCCCGCGCCGAGCTCGGGGCGCTCGTCGAGTCCGTGCGTCGCACGGGCGGCCGCACCTCGGCCGCGGTGATGCCCTCGGTGCTGTTCGATCGCCCCGCGCTCCCGTGGACGCAGGCCCTCCTCGGCACCCCGCTCGACGGCGTGGCCTTCGATCACGTGAGCGTCATGCTCTACCCCTCGATGCTGGAGGGCTGGTCGCGGGGGGTCCTCGATCGCGCGCGGACCCGCGGAGCCTTCGCCCGCCTGTGCCGGGCGGCACGCCAGCGCTTCGGCGCCCGGGCGGGGGTGTCGGTGGGCGCGGTCGGGATCGGCGCGCTGGGCGACGAGCCGGTCTACCGCGGCCCCCGCGAGCTCCTCGAGGACGTGGCCACGGCAGAGGCCGCCGGCGTCACCGAGCTGTCCCTCTTCGACCTCGGGGGCGTGCTGCGGCGGGGCGGGACGCCGTGGCTGGATGCGTTCGCGGCGAGAGTGTGACAGAGTCCGTCGATGTTCGGACGGTCCCGGTCGGACGCGCTGTTCTTCGACGCGTTCCGCGATCACGCGCGCCACATCCTCACCGCCTCGCGGTGCGTCGTCCGCATGTTCGACGAGCTGCCGCGGCGCGAGGAGCTGGCCGGCCAGATCCGCGACGCCGAGCACGCCGGCGACGAGGTCACCCGCACGACCATCCGCCGCCTGCACGAGACCTGGATCACCCCGCTCGATCGCGCCGACATCCACACCCTCATCTCGCGCATGGACGACGTGCTCGACCTGAGCCACGCCGTCGCCAAGCGCATCGTGCTGTTCGACATCGGCGAGGCCCGCACCCCCGCGCCGGAGCTCGCCAAGATCCTGCTCGCCTGCACCGAGCGCGTGGCCGCGGCGGTCGAGGAGCTGCCGTCGATCCAGCGCTCCACCACCCTGCTCGATCAGTGCAAGGCCATCGACCGGCTCGAGAGCGAGGCCGACGAGCACTACCGCCAGGGCCTCGCCGCCCTCTACCGCCCGGGCAACGAGCCGCTCGACGTGCTCAAGTGGCGCGACATCTTCGACGCGCTCGAGACCGCCACCGACCGCTGCGCCGACGTCGCCAACGCGCTGGAGTCGATCGTCCTCGAGTACGGTTGACCACCCACCCAGAAGCGCCCGCGGCTGCGCCCGCGGTCAACCGATGCCGAGGACGAAGAACACGTAGCCGCCGACGACGAAGTGGCTCAGCGACGGCCCGATCAGGTTCGGGCGCCGGTGGAACATGATCCCCCAGAACACGCCGGGGAGGAACGCGAGCACCGCGAACAAGAACGACACGTGCAGGTGGTTGACGCTGAACATCAGCGCGGCCACCAGGATCGCCTTGGTGACGCGCCCCTTGCCGACCAGGTAGCTCTCGAGGGTGCTCTGCAGCGCGCACCGCACGATGAGCTCCTGCACCAGCGCCGACAGCCCGTAGACGGCGAGCAGCTTGATCACCCGCGGATCGGCGAGCACCTGGCGCACGTCGGGGTGCTGGATCACCTCGGTCATCCGCGTCTGGTGGCTGTGGACGACGAGCCACTTGACCCCGGTGAGCAGGGCGAGGAACGGCGGCGTCAGCAGGAGCGCCTCGAACAGCGAGCCGAACAGGTTCTTGAACCCGAACCCGAAGCGCGAGAGCGGGTAGCCGCTGTTGCGCATGAAGCCGAAGCTGCCGAGCCCGAAGAGCGCGATGATGGGGAGGCTGATGTACGAGGAGCTCGAGGGCAGCCGCTCCTGCAGCCAGGGCAGGCCGGCGACGAGCAGCGCGTACACGCAGAGCAGCACGATCACCTTGACCACGAGCTCGCCCATCGCGACGCGCTCCTGGGCGGTCTCGCGCATCTCGTCGGTCTGGTCGCGCACCCGCTGGGCCAGCGCCTTGGCGAAGGCGAACACCAGGCGCGGGTGCTCGGTCACCCGGTCGTAGCGCAGGATCCACGCGGTGCACGGCTCGCGCGCGACCACGGTGGCCGAGCGGGGGCGCTTGTCGAACAGGCCCACCTCGCCCACCACCTCGCCGGGCTCGAGCTCGCTGATCACGTGCTCGACCTCGGCGCGGTCGGCCTCGTGCTTCTTCACGTCGGCCACGCCCTCGAGGAGCACCAGGATGGAGTCCGAGGGGTCTCCCTCACGCACGAGCTCGTCGCCGGCCGCGAACGCACGGACCTCCGCGTCGCCGGAAATTTCCTCGATGAGCCCCTTGGGCAGGTGGGCGAAGAAGGGGACGTCGCGGAGTCCGAGGCGGGGCAAGGCACCGAGAGCCTAGTCGAAATCGCGGTCGTTTTGGGGCCCTGAGCCGTTTCTCGGGGTTCTCTCCACCACTCCGCCGAGATGCACCGCTGGCTCCTCCCCCTCCTCCTCGCCGTCCCGGCGTGCGCCCACGGCGCCGACGACGCCCCGAAGCCCTCCGAGCTCACCACGGTGGAGGCCTTCTGCGAGGCGCGCGCCGCGGCCGAGTGCTCCGACGGGGCCGTGTCCCGGTGCAAGGTCAAGGACCGCACGACGTGTCTCGCGGCGCGCAAGTCGTCCTGCAAGGCCGCGGTGCCGCAGGGCGTGAAGCTCGTCCCCCAGCGCGCCGACCTCTGCGTGAAGGCGGTGAGCGGGGCCTACGAGGACGCGAAGCTCGGGGCCGACGAGCTGCGGGCCGTCGACAAGGCCTGCAACGTCGGGCTCTTCGCGGGGCCGTTCGGGCCCCGCGCCTCGTGCACCACGAGCTTCGACTGCGACGCCACCCAGAACCTCGAGTGCGTGAAGGCCTACGGCGCGAGCGAGGGCAAGTGCCTCGTGCCGGTGCTGGTCGCCGCCGCGAGCTCCTGCGCGGGCGAGGCCGACCGCTGCCCCGACGACTCGTTCTGCGACGGGACCACCAAGGTGTGCGTCCCCAAGCGCGCCGAGGGCCAGCAGTGCCAGCCCGGCTACGCGTACTGCACCGACGACCTCGTGTGCCAGGGCGGCGGCCCGTTCGGGGGCCACTGCAACGCGAAGGCCGTCGTCGGCGAGCAGTGCAGCCTCGACAGCGAGTGCGCGACCGGGATCTGCGAGAAGCCCGCCAAGGCCACCGTCGGCAACTGCGCCGAGACCATGGAGCTCTCGCCGCTCTCCAACGCCTGCGCGGGGTTCGGCTCGTGACCGCGCGCGGCCTGCTCCTCCTGCCCCTCGCGCTCGCGGCCTGCGCGGGCGGCGAGACCCTGAACGGCAACGCGGCCGACGCGGGCAAGGGCTTCGGCTTCGACGCCGGCGCCGACGACGCGTGCACCGGCGAGGGCTGCGGCAAGTCGCCGTGCCTCACCGCCGCCGAGTCGCACTCGTCGGTCGGGTGCGAGTACTGGGCGGTCGACATGGACGGCGAGTACGGCGCGAGCAACGGGTGCTTCGTCGCCTTCGTCGCCAACACCGCGGATGCGCCCGCCCACCTCGACGTGTCGTTCGCCGAGGAGTCGATCGACGTCGCGAAGTACGCCAAGATCCCCCGCGGCAAGGGCCGCGCGATCACCTACGAGGACTTCGACGCCAGCAAGGGACTGCCGCCGGGTGAGGTCGCCATCGTGTTCCTCGCGGGGCTGCCCGAGGCCGCCACGCCGGAGCCGGGGGCGTGGAAGAAGTCGGTCCCCTGCCCCGTCGCGCCCGCCAAGAGCACGCTCGCCCAGCGCCACGGCACCGGCATCGGCCAGGGCTTCCACGTGCGCACCGACGTCCCCGTCGTCGCCTACCAGATGCTGCCGTACGGCGGCGGCTCGGCGGCGGTCACCGGTGCCACGCTGCTGCTGCCGACGAGCGCCTGGGACACCAACTACGTGGCGGTGAACGCCTACGCGACCAACAAGGACTCCTACAGCGCCACGACCTCGATGGACATCGTCGCCGCCGAGGACGGCACCGTCGTGACCCTGCTCCCGAAGGTGGACGTCGTCGCCGGCGGCGGTCTCCCCGGCGGCAAGGCGGGCACGCCCCTCGAGTTCAAGCTCGACAAGGGTCAGGTGCTCCAGCTGACCCAGCCGCAGGAGCTCACCGGCAGCCCCGTGCAGGCGAACAAGCCGATCGGGCTCTACGCCGGACAGCCCTGCCTCAACGTGCCCATCGGCATGAACTACTGCGACCACGCCGAGCAGCAGATCCCGCCGATCCGCGCGCTCGGCAGCGAGTACGTCGCGGTGTCGCACCGCCCGCGCACGAGCCGCCCGGAGAACCCCCCGTTCCGCCTGATCGGCGCGGTCGACGGCACCACGCTCACCTGGGACCCCGCGGGCACCGGGCCGAGCACGCTCGCGGCCGGCGAGGTCCTCGAGCTCACGACCGGCGGCCGACCGTTCGTGGTCAAGAGCCAGGACGCCGAGCACCCCTTCGTGCTCACGACCTACATGACCGGCTCCTCGACGATCGAGACCCCGGCCACGCAGGGCTACGGCGACGCCGACTTCCTCCGCCTCGTGCCGGTGCCGCAGTACCTCGACAAGTACGTCTTCTTCACCGACCCGACCTACCCCGAGACCAACCTGGTCCTGACGCGCAAGGCCAAGGCGGACGGCTCGTTCGCGGACGTGGACCTCGACTGCCTCGGCGTCGTGAAGACCTGGGTGCCGGTCGGCTCGGGGTCGCTCTACCAGTACGCCTACGTCGACCTCTCGCGGCACGATTTCCAGCCGCAGAACGGGTGCGACAACGGCCGCCACGTCATGAAATCGGCGTCGCCCTTCGGCCTCTCGGTGTGGGGCTGGGGCACGACCGAGACCAAGACGTTCACCCGCGACGTCTCGTACGCCTACCCGGCCGGCGAGAACCTCGCGCCCCTCAACACGGTCGTCGTCCCCGCGCGCCCGAAGTGAGCGACGATGGTCCCCGCGATGTCCGAAGAGCGCCGCGCCTCCCTCCGCCTGGTGCAGGCCGCGCCGAGCGAGGTGCCGCAGACGCTCGAGCAGCTCTACCGCGCGTACGGCGCCTACGTCGCGGCCATCGCCCACCGCCTCCTCGGCCGCGACGACGAGGTGGACGACGTGGTGCAGGACGTGTTCCTCGACGCCTGGAAGGGCGTCGCCACGCTCCGCGACCCGGGCGCGCTCAAGGGCTGGCTCGCGACCGTGACGGTGCGGACCGCGCGACGTAGATTGCGCATGCGAAGGGTCAAGATGTTCTTCCACCTCGACGAGCACCCGGAGTACGGCGACATCGCCTCGAGCGACGCGTCGCCCGAGCACAAGGCGCTGCTGTCGCGGGTCTACGAGGTCCTCGACACGCTCCCCGTCGACCAGCGCCTCGCGTGGACGCTGCGCTACGTGGAGCGGGAGCAGCTGGACGACGTCGCCCGCCTCTGCGACGTCAGCCTCGCGACGGTGAAGCGGAAGATCACGGCGGCACAAGCCGCGATCGAGGCGGTCCTCGGCGATGCCGGAGGAGGGAACGATGCCTGACCTGGAACACAAGCTCGCCGAGGCCGCCAAGGACGTCGGCCTCGAGTGGTCCGACGCCCGCGCCCGCCGGGTCGAGGGGATGATGCTCCGCCGCAAGGCGCGCCGCGCGCAGGTCCGCGCCGGCGTCGGCGTGGC
>CAZUZY010000466.1:0-6215 GCA_964624885.1 uncultured Polyangiales bacterium
CGAGCGCAGTGAACAGCGGCCGCCTCCACGGGCGGCCGCAACAGCCAACAAGTGACCGTCAGCGGCCTCGCACGCAGGGCCTCGTAGCGAGCAGCGGCTGGGGAATTGGGTCGTAAGCCCGGGAGTCGAACCCGGCATGTCCTCCACACGCCCTGGGGGGCGCCGCGCCCGCGGCCTTTTCGGTGGAGCCTACGACTCACCCAGGGCCTCGCACGAACCGCGCCAACGGGCCAAGTGCGCGACAGGTCAGGAAGAGCCGGTCGTTTTCGGGCCGTAAACGCCAAGTCGGTGACGGCTGTTGCGACAAGGTTGTCAGGGCGCAGGTCACTTTTTATGGTGGACGAACATGTCGTCCTTGCGCCCCGGCGATGTTCTATCCTTTTCTTCCGGATTCCAGCAGCGTGGCCCGCACGGTTTTCGCGTCCTGCGCAACGAGAAGGGGGGGTTGCTCAACCTCCTCAAGACACGGTGGCCGCAGCTCCTCGAGCCGTTCGAGGGGCGCACGCCGATGGTCATCAACGCCTATCCGGCGTGCATCGGTCGCTTCGAGTTCGCCGTCGTCGTCGACTCCTACCTGAGCGGCTCCATCGTCTCGCGGGCGCTGATGCTCGCGGAGCTCGAGAAGCTGCCGGTCATGCTGGTCGGCCAGCCGTTGTTCGTCGCCGACGCCATCTTCCGCCACCTCGATCGCGGACTCGTCCTGCCCGACACGATCCTCATCGGGGTCGGTGGCTACGCGCTGCCCCGCTCGCTCGAGGCCGCCATGCTGGGTGCGCTGCGCGAGAAGTGCCGCAACGTGCACGTGTTCCAGGGCTACGGCGTCGCCGAGGTGGACGCGGGCGTGCTGGTCGGCGTCGATCGCAACGACAAGGGCGAGGTCATCTGGCACCGCCGCGACGACGGCGTCGAGGTCGCCATCGACGCCCAGAACAAGCTCTTCCTCTCGCTGCGGGCTGCCGACGGCAGCTACGTGATGGAGCGCTTCCCGACCGGCGACAACGCGCGCTGGGAGGGTCAGGGCATCGTGATGTGGAACGAGGAGGCACGCCTCAACCCCGCCGTCCTGCGTCTCCTCGATGGCTGGTCGGCCGACGACTGGCGACGCCGCACCGGCTACGTCAACGTGGGCGCGGCCACACGCATCCAGCTCCGTCGTCGCGTCGAGAAGAAGGTCCCGCAGGAGCTCGAGCACTGGGACTACGCCAAGCAGTACGGCTTCTCGTGGCTGTGGAAGCCGAACTGGGGCAAGGGGCCCGACCTGCGCGCCACCGTCAGCGCGCTCGACAACCCCGTCGCCGCCGACCTCCTGAAGAACCTGCCGAAGAAGTGACCGAGCCGCAGGCGAGCGAAGGAACAGCGGCCGCCTCCACCCGCAGCGGGCGCAACAGCCGACAGCGAGCGGAGCGAGCCGCTCCCGACGCGCGGGGCTACTTGCGGCTGCCGAAGGGATCGTCGGAGGGGTTCGGCTTGGTGGGCTTGTAGGTCGGAGCGACCGGCGGGGGCTTCTTGGCGCTGGCGCTGGCCATCGCCGACTCCGTGGGCGCCGCCGAGGCGGCCGCCGAAGTGGAGGGCGCGGCCGACGACGCCGTGGCTGCCATGGTGGCCACCGGCTGCGCGGACGCCGATGCGGTGGGCTTCTCCGCCGCCTTGTCGGACACCTTCGCCGCCGCGGCCGGCGGGTTCGCGTCCTTGTCGCCCTTGTTGCCGCCTCGGGAGAGAGCGACCGCCCCGACCGCCACCAGCGCGAGCAGCGAGATCCCAGCGATGAGCGGCAGCTTGCTCTTGGCTTGCGGCTGCACTGTCGTGGGCACGGGCGCGTCGCCCGTCTGGCCCAGCGTGACGGCGGGCGAAGTGTGGATCGCGTCCTTGGTGGGGCGCTGGCCGTTCTTCTCGTGGAGGTTCTTGGCGACCATGGGCCGCGTGCGGAGGGCGTCGTACTTGCCCGTCCCCTCGCGCTGCGCCGCCTCGCCTGCGGGCGATGCGATGCGCGCGATGCGCGCAGCCTGGGCCTGCGCATCGAGGGTGCCGAGCAACTCGGCGAGATCCGCCGCGAGCTCCGCGATCGTCTGGTAGCGGTCGGCCGGGCTCTTCTTGAGGCACTTGGCGACGATGTGCTCGAGCGCCTCGGGCGCGTCGGGCACCATCGAGCGCACGAGCGGCGCGTCGTTCTCGAGGACCAGCGCGCAGAGCTCCACCATGGTCTCGGCGATGAAGGGGATCTCGCCGACGACCAGCTCGTAGAGCGAGACGCCCATCGACCAGACGTCGGAACGCGCGTCGACCTTGCGGGCCGAGCGCATCTGCTCGGGGGACATGTAGACCGGCGAACCGACCGTCGTCTGGGTGCGCGTGAGCGCCTGGTCTCCCTCGATGACCTTGGAGATGCCGAAGTCGAGGACCTTCACGCAGGGCGAGCCGTCGGGCGCCGTGGTGAGGAACATGTTGGCCGGCTTGAGGTCGCGGTGGACGATGCCGTACGAGTGGGCCTCGGCGAGCGCCTCGCACGCCTGCAACACATAGTGGCAGGCCTCGTCCCACGGGAGGCGACCCCGCTCCTCGAGCACACCGGAGAGGTCTTTGCCCTCCAGGAACTCCATCACCATGTACGGCGAGCCCGGGGCGGGGCTGTCCGCGTCGAGGGTGCCGACGTCGACCACGCGCGCGACGTGGGCGCTCTTGATCTTCACGGCCGCCTGGGCTTCGCGGAGGAAGCGCGCGACGTGCGACTCGGACTGGGTGATCTGCGGGAGCAGGAACTTGAGGGCGACCTTGTCCTTGAGCTGGAGGTGCGTGGCGGCCACCACCACGCCCATCCCCCCGACGCCGAGCACCCGGTCGACCTGGTACTTGCCCGCGAGCACGTCACCGGCCTGGACGGGGGCGATGTTGGCTTGGTCGCTCATGCGCGCTTTCTCGAGGCTAACATGCAAGGCTTCCGGTGTCCGGTGTCCGTCCCTACGACCGCGCCACATGCGGGGTTAAGGGGGAAGCCGACCTACATCGTCCTACTCTTGGTAGGCCCGTGGCTTTCTCCGTTACGCTGGGTCGGTGACCATCGAGATCCGGCAAGCCCGCAAGGAAGACGCTGAAGAGATCGTCGACATCTGGCAGCAGGGGCTGTCGATCGCGATGGGTTATCCACCTCCTCCCGGCGACTACGTCCGTGCCTTCGGGCAACGCCTCGCCGAGCAGGACGAGGTGTTCCAGTTCTTCGTCGCCGTGGACGGCCACGACGTCGTGGGGTGGGTGTCGCTGACGCCGTTCCGCGCCAACCCGCTCGTGCGTGAGCTCATGGCCGAGCTGTCGGCCTACGTGCGGACCGCCCGCGCGCGAGGGGGCGTCGCCAAGCAGCTGCTCGACCACACCTTCGCGCACGCCCGGCGCACCAAGCTCCAGTACATCATGGCCTTCATCTCGAGCGCGAACCGCGTGGCGCTCATCACCGCCGCGCAGCAGGGCTTCAAGCAGGTCGGCACGCTACCGCAGAGCCCGAAGGGGACCCCGCAACCCCCGCTCACCTACCTCACGTACGTGGTCGGCAAGGAGTGAGGTCACGCGAGGCTTCGGCCCCGCCTCAGTTCGGGAGCAAGCGGATCGTCGTCAGCGAGTGGGGCTCGATGATGACCGAGTTGCTGCCCGCGACGACACTGCCCCCGAGCACCGAGGGCAGGCTCTTGACGACGTAGGTGCCCGCCTTGAGGTTCCAGAAGCCGCCGAGGCCACCGGTCGTGCCCTTGTCGTCGGTCTCCGTGGTCGACGCAGGGACGCCGTCGGCGAAATAGAACTGCGCTGCGCCCGAGTCCGGCGCCGGCTCGACCGCGAACTTCACCTTGCCCGCCGGGTAGTCACCGCAATCGGTCGCTTGCACGGCGATCTGGCCGCGGTCGTCGGTGGCGGCGAGCTTGAAGCTCTGGAGCAAGCCGGCCTTCGGGTCCTCGAGGGTGGGCACGGTGAGCACGGCGAGCGGGAACGAGCGCGAGTCGGCGAGGGGACGGGAGAAGTACCAGAGGTACGGCACGTACCCCGGGCCGGTGACGCGCAGGTACCCGTTGAAACCCTTGCTGCCCGTGTCGAGCGGGATCTCGACCTTGGTGATGCCGTCGGTCGGGCTCGTGACCTCGGCGAGCTTCACCGTGCAGGCCTTGTCGGTCTTGGTGCCGCAGGCGATGACCTTCATCGGGATCGCGACGCCCTTGTCGTCGACCGGAGCCTTGCCGGTGACGAAGTCGACGATGATCGCCGTGATGGTGATCTTGGTGACGGTGGCCGGGTTCTGCACGACCTTGCCGATGCAGGACCAGTCCGTGCCCGGGGCGACCTCGGCCCCCGTGTCGGTGGGCGAGGCGCGCTGGGTGTCCTCGATGCCGAGCACCGCGGTGCAGGCGGCGCCGAAGAGGCAGAAGAGGCCGAGGGTGGCGAAGCTCGCGACGGGGAGACGGCGGGCCATCAGAAGTTGCCTCCGAGCGAGAAGCCGAGGGTCGTGGGGCCGACGGCGGGCGCGACGTGGAGCGAGGCGGTCGGCGCCGCATCCTTCTTGGGCGCCGAGGGCGCCACCACGACCAACACGACGCCGGCCGCGAGGGCGACGCCGCCGACGACGAACCCGAGGGTGGAGAAGTTGCCGTACTTCTTCGCGTCCTGGGTGAGGGTGTAGGCCTCGTCGGTCTTGCACTGGTTGTTCGGGCAATCGGCCTTGCCCTTGTCCCACTTGGACTTGGCGGTGAGGCCGAAGACGCTGCCGACGACGATGCCACCGACGCCCACTGCGGCGAGGGTGAAGCCCGCGACGCGCATGCCGCTGCCGTTGCTCGGGGGAGGCCCGGGGGGCGGCGTGGTGGGCACCGTGGACGCGCTGCTGGTCGGGGCGACCGTGGCGGTGGTGCTCGGCGCGGTGGTGGCCGAGGTGGAGGGCGCAGGGGTCGCGTCGTCCTTGAGGGCCGGGATCTTCACCTCGATGGTGGCGCCGGGTTTGTCGAGCGTGACCTTGGTGGAGTAGGCCACCTTGCCGGGCGCCTTGGCCTCGATGTGGTGCTCGCCCGGATCGGTCGCGAGGGCGATGCCGTAGGTGGTGGGGTCGATCGGCTCGCCGTCGCGCAGCACCGTGACCGACGCGCCCCCTTCGACGACGACGTTGAGCCGCATGAGCTTGGGCTCGAGGAGCGCGGCGCGCTCGTTGGCGGCCTTCTCGCGCTTCTGGTCGTTGTCCTTCTTGGCGAGCTGGGCGACCTCGCGGTACTCGCCCCACGCCGAGGCGGTCTTGCCCTCTTTCTCGTGGCACTCGGCGAGCTTGCCGAGGGTGCCGATCGAGGGATCCATCTTGTGGCTCGCGGCGAACAGCGGGCACGCGTCCGAGAACTTCTTCTCGGTCATGAGCTTGAGGCCCTTCTGGAACAGCTCCTCGGCCTGCGCGGCCTTGTCACCGGCGGCGAAGGCGGGGAGCGAGAAGGTGCCGAGCGAGACGGTACCGAGGAACGACAGAGCGCCCGGCAGGCCGAGGGCCACACCGAGCGCCGCCGCTCGCCGAAGCGAAGTGTTGCGGGTCATGGGATTGCGCCAGCGTATCAAATCCTGGCGCAAGGACCCAGTTCTCGCGAGCGCCCTATTGGCTGTTGCGGCCGCCCGTGGAGGCGGCCGCCGTTCGCTGCGCTCGCCTGCGGCTCGCTCCGCTCACTTGTTGGCGGTTGCGGCCGCCCATGGAGGCGGCCGCCGTTCGCTGCGCTCGCCTGCGGCTCGCTCCGCTCACTTCTTCTTCGGGGTCGGGTGCTTCGGGGCTGCGGGCGCCGCGCCGGCCTTGCCCTTGCCCTTCTTGGCGAGGCCCTTGTCGTGGGCGAGGACGATCTCGAGGGTGTCGCCCTTGGCCTTGACCTGGAACGCCGGGGGCGAGTCCTTGAAGGCGATGGTGAGCTCGGCGCCGCCCGGCTGGTTGACGACCTTGGCCGAGCCGATGCGCGGATCCTTGGCAGCGAGCGGGCCCGCGGCCTCGAGCGACTTGCGGTTCGGGATGGTGACCACGAAGCCGTTCGGCATGTTCATGCCCTTGATCTCGGAGGCGGGGCCGTCGAGCTTGAGCACCATCTTGGTGCCCTTCTTGACGGTCGTGGTGCCGAACGGATTCGGGTTGCCCTTGGCGTCCACGCCGGTCGACTCGCCGACCAGCGAGGCCGGGGCGCCCGACGGCGCGGCGGCGGCCACGGCCGGGACCTCGGCGGTGATGC
>CAZUZY010000467.1:0-6215 GCA_964624885.1 uncultured Polyangiales bacterium
ACCTGCATGTTGAGTTTCACCAGCTGGCGGATACCGAAGGGCCGGCCGAGCACGACCGGGCCCGAGGCCACCGCCGGCGCGAGCACGCGTCGCACGATCTCGGCGTAGATCTGGGCGGGCGTGTTCACCCCTGGAGCAGAGCACGGATCGGCGCGGCGTCGATCGCGAAGCGAGACCGGTCAGTCCCGGCGCGAGACAGGCATGCCGGCGTCGTCCCAGGCGAGCATGCCGCCCGCGAGGGTGAGCACCCGCTGGAAGCCGAGCGCGCGCAGCTCGAGCGCGAGCCGTGGCGAGCGGAGTCCGTTGCGACACACCAGCACGACCGTCTGGCCCTTGTCCCACGCGGCCGCGGCCGCCAGCACGAGCGGCGAGGGCACGCTCTCGGCGCCGTCCACGTGGCCGAGCTCACCGTTGAACTCGGAGGGCGCGCGGATGTCGACGACCCGCACTGCACCGCCGAGCAACAACCGCCGCAGCGCCTCGGCGGTCAGGGTGGTCTCGTCCACCGTGCCATCGGAGGGGGTCATGATGCCGAGGATGCAGCAATCGACGTGCCACGCAGCGCGTCGAGAAAAAGCGGTGAACCGGGCGCGCGACGTTGCAGCGATGAAAGACGCCCCCCCACTCTGCAACGTCAGAGACGCGCCGGAAGGGACGTTCCATCAACCAAGGAGGACCCGATACCGCTCGCGGACCTCGGCGCTCACCGTGGCCATGTCGGTCATGACTGCGCCGCGCAGTGCACCGTTTGCGACGGACTTGGTCGGGTCGGGCAGACGACGCGCGAGCGCGGCGATGGTGGCCTTGGCGCGGTCGACGTTGGCCTTCATCACCGCGACCACCTGCTCGACCGTGACGTCGTCGTGGGTCTCGTGCCAGCAGTCGTAGTCGGTGGCGAGCGCGAGGGTGGCGAACGGCAGCTCCGCCTCGCGCGCGAGCTTGGCCTCGGTCGCGCTGGTCATGCCGATGACCGACACGCCCCAGGAGCGGTAGACCAGCGACTCGGCGCGCGTCGAGAACTGGGGGCCCTCGATGCAGACGTAGGTGCCGCCGCGGTGCACCACCGAGCCGGTCCCGGCGGCGGCCTCGTGGACGGCGGCCGCGAGGAGCGGGCACACCGGGTCGGCGTACATCACGTGCGCGACCGGCGCGCCGAGATCGGTCGTGCCGTCGTAGGAGAAGAAGGTCGGCGTGCGGCGACGCGTGAGATCGATGTACTGGTCGACGACGACCAGGTGCCCGGGGGCAATCTCCTCCTTCATGCTGCCGACGGCGCTGACCGCGAGCACGTGCGTCGCGCCGAGCTGCTTGAGGGCCGCGACGTTGGCGCGGTAGTTCAGGGCGCTCGGCGAGACCCGGTGCCCTCGGCCGTGACGCGGCAGGAACAGGAGCTCGACCTCGCCGAGGCGGCCACGCACGATCGCGTCGGACGGGTCGCCCCACGGCGTCGAGACCCGCTCCTCGCGCACGTCCACGAGACCGTCGAGTGAATAGAGCCCCGAACCACCGATGACGCCGAGCACGTGTCCCATGCGTCGTTGCTCGCACGAGGCGCCCGCCTCCGCAAGTCTCACTTCGCGCTGGCGGAGAGCGCGATCGGTGGGACGTCGTGGAACGGCTTCTTGCCGGTCTCGATCCGCAGGAGCTGCGGCGCCTCGGCGACGACCTCCCCCGCGAACACGTTCTTGGCGTTGCCCGTGAGGGTCTTGGAGAGCGCGGGCGCGCGCAGCATCGGGGTGAGCAGGTACAGGCCCGGCACGTCGAAGGTGTGCGGCGGGCACAGGCCCGCGAGCGGCACGGTCGCCGACCAGGTCTGACCGACGCCGATCACGCCGACGAAGTCGACGATCGGAGCGGGCTGGACGATGGGGCCGTTGCACGCGACGGGGAACCCCCGGGGGCCGACGACGCGCACGTCGACGAGCTGCGGACGCGCGTAGAGGGTGACCGCGGTGGTGGAGGTGTTCTTGACGTGGATGGTCACCTCGGCGCCGCTCACGTCGGCGACCGACCGCGCGCCACCGGCGCTCGCGGAGAGCGGCTTCCACGGCTTGACGGCGGCGGAGGTGGAGGCGCTCGCGCCCACCCCGGGCGCGGGGGTCGAGGGCTCGGCGATGATCCAAGACGGCGCCGCGAGCTCCTTGACCGAGGCGAGGCCAGAGCCGACCGGCACCACGACGAACGGCGCCTCGAGGACCTTGGCCTTGCCCGCCGGGAAGCCGAGGCGCGCCGACACGCTCGACCCGGGCTCGACCTTCGTGTCGAGGCAGTAGAGGCGCGGGTCGAAGGCCTCGACGTAGCGCGCGCCCGGCGGCAGCACCACCGAGCGGCCCTCTTCGCGCATCGACGACGGCAGCACGCACTCGAGGGTCTTCGGGGCGGCGGGCTTGGGCTTGCCCTTTGCGACGGCGCTCGGCGCGGGCGGGGTCACGAACAGCCGCAGGAGCCGCGCGTCGGCGGTGAGGCGCAGCGGCGCGGTGCCGTTGTTCTTGACCGTGAGGACCCAGCCGTTCGGCCCGCCGAGCGAGCTCGCGGTGTCGATCGCGAGGGCGACCTCGGGCGTGGGCAGGGGCTCGGGCTTGGGTGCGGGGGCCGCGAAGGCGATCCCCAGCGCGCCGACCCACGACGGCAGGAGCCAGGCGGCGACCGGCACGAGGGCGGCGAGGAGCGGGGCGAACGGGGCGGGGCGCATGGGGTCGGGGAACCTCTGGGAGTTGGACGGAGCTCGGGGCGCGTCCGTGCAACCCGCCCAGCTCTACCGCCAACGCCCTAGAACAGCCAGCCCATCCGCCGCGCGGAGTCGCCCCAGCCGTTCTTGCTGGTGAGGCGGACGATGAGCCGCTGGGTGCAGGATTCCATGGGGAGCTGGCCCACCTCGGGGGTGCGCGAGTCCTGCGCCCAGGGGCTCGAGCGGTTGTCGCTCATCACGAAGTACTTGCCCCCCTGCACCACCGCCTCGGCGAACGGGGTGTAGCCGGTGGGCAGATAGGCGATGTCGTGCTTGTTGCCGCCGTGCTCCTCGTTGAGGCAGGTGAGCGTCACCTCGGAGCCGTCGGCGTAGGGCACGGCGCGGGCGTTCTGCGAGCAGCCCGTGGTGCCGATGCGGAAGTTGTTGATCTTGAAGACGCCGTCGACGATCTCGATCTTGTCGCCCGGCAGGCCGATGATGCGCGAGACGAGCCAGCGCTGCGGATCGGTCGGGTCGTTGCAGCGCACGATGTCGCCCACGTGGGGGGTGCCGCCGCGCCACACGAGGACGAAGTCGCCGGGCTCGAGGTTGGGCGACATCGACCAGTTGCGCGGGTCGGTGGCGTCGTCGGGCACGCGGTGGAAGTCGATGAAGAAGTAGCGGAAGACGCCCAGCACGACGCCGAGGATGCCGACGATCCAGAGGGTCCACCGCAGCCACGTAGGCATCGGCTTCGAGTCTACCCGCCCGTCGCGCCCGCGGGCAGCACGATCTGCACCTTGGTGCCACGCCCCGCGGCCGACTCCACGTGCACCTCCCCGCCGTGCTGCTCGATCACGCGACGCACGATCGAGAGGCCGAGACCGGTGCCCCCGGCCTTGGTCGTGAAGAACGGATCGAAGAGCCGCGCGAGATCCTCGTCGGCGATCCCGGCGCCGTCGTCCTCGACGGTGAGGATCGCCCCCTCGCCGGTCGCGCGCGCCGAGACGCGCACCGCGCCGCCGGAGGGGGTGGCGTCGATGGCGTTGACGACCAGGTTGATGAGCGCCTGCTTCAGCTTCTCGCGATCGCCGGCCACGACCACGCGCTCGTCGCCGGCGTGCACGCACCGCACCCCGCGCTGGCTCGCCTCCTCTGCGTGCAGCTCCACCACCGCGTCCACCAGCTCGCCGAGGACCACCGGCTCGTAGGTGAGCCCGCGCGGGCGCGACAGCTCGAGGAACTCGCTGAGCAGCCGGCTCAGGCGCTTGATCTCGCCGACGACGATCTGCACCCGGTCGCGCATGGGCCCGCGGCGCTCCTCCCGCACCTCGCGGTCGACCTCGCGGCCGAGCACGTGGAGCTGCAGCACCGCGGCGTTGAGGGGGTTGCGGATCTCGTGGGCCAGACCGAGGGCCAGGGTGCCCATGGTGGCGAGCGCCTCGGCTTGCGCGATGCGACGCGCGAGCGCGCGACGCTCGGTCACGTCACCCCCCACCCCGAACACGAGCCCCGCCTCGGGCCCTTCCCGCTCGGTGCTCAGGTTCATGCGGACGAGGCGCTCGCCGAGCGTGATCTCGAGCTCCTGCGGCTCCTCGCGCACCGCCGCGAGGGCCGCGTCGAACCGCCCCCGATCCGCCTCGGCCACGAGGTCGACGAACCGCTGCCCCGCGAGGTCGCCCTCGGCGCCGAGCATCGCCCGCAGCTTGGGGTTCGCGAGCGCGATGTGACCGTCGCCGTCGAGGGCGAACACCACCACGTCGGCGGCCTCGAACAGGGCCCGGTAGCGTCGCTCGAGCGCGTCGCGATCCTCGCGCAGGGCCACCTTGAGGAGCGCCTGCTCGAGGGTCGCGCGGAGCTCCTCGGGCCGGAAGCCCTTGAGCAGGAGCGCGAACGCGCCGACCCGCAGGGCGCCAATCGCGGCGTCGAGGGTGGCGAAGCCGGTGACCAGCAGCACCTCGCCGCCCGGCACGACCTCGCGCAGCCGCGGAATGAGATCGACGCCACTCGTGTCCGGCAGCTTGAGGTCCACCAGCGCGACCGAGAAGCCCTCGCGGCGGGCGACCTCGAGCGCGGCCTTGCCGGACGCCACGACCGACACCCGCACCGCCGGGAAGTCGCCCTCGACGAGGGCACGCAGGTTCTCGCGGAGGTCTTCGTGGTCGTCCACGACCAGCACGTGCCCGGACAGCATGGCGCCACTGTAGTTGCTCGGCGTCGCTGGCGTCCCCTGCTTGGTTGCGGCACACTTCGGATCCCATGTCCCCCTTGCGCATCGTCGAACCGGCGAGCGATCGGGAGCTCCGTGTCCTCGACGAACGGGCCCTCGACGGGGGGCCCGACATGCCGGAGCTGCCGGCGGTCGCGGTGTGCGCGGTGTGCGGGGACCCGAGCTGCCCCGGGCACGACTTCGAGCAGTCGGGGGAGCGTCCCATCCATCGGGTGCTGCCCTGGGAAGACGGGGAGACCGCGCCGCTGCGCGCGCTGTGGCAGACCGCGATGCTCACCGCGTCCGACCTCGGCCTCTGGGCTCGCGCAGCCCGCGGCCCCGCGCCCTCGGGGGCCGGGATCGCCCCCGCCTTTGCCTTCGCGCTCGCCTGCGAGCTGCTCGCGGTCGCCGCCACCACCCTGCCCCTCACCGCCGTCGGGGCCGGGCTCTGCTTCTGGCTCACCCACGATCTCGCGCTCACCGCGTCGGTCGCGGGGGCGCTCGTCCGCGCCGGCCTCGTGTTCGTGCCGATGATGCTGATCATCCACCTCGTGCACCACCTGGTCGTGGCGAAGGTCGGCGGGCGCGCAGGCGCCGAGCAGGGCGGGCGGGCGTTCGAGCGCGTGCCGGCCATCCGCGCCGGGCTCTTCGCGTGTGGCTGGGATCTCGCCACCGGTCCGCTGGGTGTGCTCGGGCCGCTCGTGCGCGGTCGCTTCGGCGAGGCCCGCGCCCGGCTCCGAGGCAACCGCGATCTCTACCGCACGTCGACGCGGGTGTGGCTGCTCGAGATCCACGGCATCGAGAGCGCGGCCGTGGAGCGCGCCGCCCACCGCGCCACCTGGCCTTTCATGGCCTTGCTGCTGGTCGTGGCCTGCCTCGCCGTCGGACTCGTGCTCCTCCGCTCGTTCTGAAGTACGCCGTCTTCGTGAAGATCTACACGAAGACCGGGGACGACGGGACGACGGGGCTGTTCGGCGGCGCGCGCGTGAAGAAGGCCTCGCTGCGCGTCGAGACCTACGGCACGCTCGACGAGGCCAACGCGGCCATCGGCAAGGTGCGCGTGGCGCTCGTCGGCTCGAAGGCCGCGGTGCTCGACGAGGTGCTGGCGCCGATCCAGAGCGAGCTGTTCACGCTCGGGTCGGAGCTCGCGTGCGTGCCCGGCAAGGAGGCGTTGCTGAAGCTCGCGCTGATCGACCAGGCCGCCGCCGAGCGGCTCGAGCGCGCCATCGACGCGGCCGAGGCCGGGCTCGCACCGCTGACCAGCTTCGTGCTCCCGGGCGGGACCGCCGCGGCGGCGGAGCTGCCAGGGCCCCTTCGACAGGCTCACGGACCGCGAGA
>CAZUZY010000468.1:0-6207 GCA_964624885.1 uncultured Polyangiales bacterium
CGCGAGCGCCTGCCCGACGGTGACGTCTCGCTCGCGAGCCTGGCGGCCGAGGTGGAGCTGTCGCCCGGCCGCCTGATGCACGCGTTCACCGCCGCGATCGGCCTGCCGCTCCGGCCCTACCTGGCGTGGCTCCGGCTGCAGCGCGCGGCGGCGGCGATCGTCTCGGGCGCGCCGCTCGCGCAGGCGGCGGCGACCGCCGGCTTCTCCGACGCCGCGCACATGAGCCGCATGTTCCGGCGCATGCTCGGGATGCCTCCTTCGGCGCTGCGCGTGACGCCGTAGCCAGTTCGTTCAAGAGCCGGGCGACGCCGCGCGTCACCCTGTCTGCATGGAGCGAGAACCCCTGCTGGCCTGGCAACTGCGGCTCTACCCGGAGAACCACAAGGATCGCCGGAACCTGCTGGTGCACGTGTGCACGGTGCCGGTGTTCCACGCCGGGCTCGGCGCGCTGCTGTTCGGCGCGCTCGGTCGGCACCCGTGGGCCGCGCTGTCGGGGGTGCTCGCGATGGCGACGGCGGTGGCGCTGCAGGGGCGCACGCACAAGCTCGAGGCCACGCCACCGCAGCCGTTCCGCGGCCCGCTGGACGTGGTGGCGCGGATCTTCGTGGAGCAGCTGATCACGTTCCCGCGGTTCGCGCTGAACGGTGGGCTCGCACGAGCCTGGGAGGAGGCCACGCGAGAGACCACGACCTGACCCGTCGTTCACGGCACGGCGAGCTGGCCGTCCGCGCGCACGCGGATCGCGAACAGACCTTCGTCGTTGTACGAGAGGAGGATCGCGGTGCGGCCCGTGGCGACGAGGTCGAGCCCTCGATGGAGACCCTTGGGGCCTCCGACGTCTGCCTCACCGAGGACCACTTGCCAAGGGCCCTCGTGCAGTCGATCGAGAGGCGCGACACGCACCTGCAGCGTGATCGAAGATCGGTGCAAGGGCGTGGAGGTCGCGACGACCCTGGCGAGCACGACCTGCTCGCCCAGCGACACGACGCGCGCCGTCGAAGGATCCACGACCCCGGGTCCCGGGAGAGGCTGGGACGTCTTTTCCACGCACTTCTCCTTGGTGCAGTGGAGTCGGCCGATGCGCCCATCCGTGCGCACCCAGGTCTGGTCGATGAACTCCGTGCCGCAGGTCGGCCGAGGCATGTCTCCGGGGGCGAACAGGACGTTGCTCGGCACGCTCGTGGGGATCGCCTTCGTGACGGCCAGGGTGCTCCCCCAGCGAAACGCCCCGACCACCATCGCGCCGAGGGTCGGGTGTCGGTAGCCGGAGAGGATGGCGGCGACGTCGGCCCCCCGCCTGCAGGCCAACACGCTGCTCAACCCTTGGGGAACGCTGCCGAGCGACACCAGCGCTGGAGCCTTGGTGGTGGTGTGCTCGACGAGGGTGAGGGAGGCGTGGCCGGCGGTCGGTTCGTCCACGACGAACAGGTAGCCCGCTCCAGGGCCGACCACCGCTGCCGTGAAGGGCAGCGGGAGGTAGCTGCTCCACACGACCCCGCTCGGCGTGCGCAGCACCATCCGGGTCGTTCGATCCCATCCGGCGAGCGAACGATCCGACAGCACGTAGGCGTCGGTCCACAACGAGACGTCGAACGCGGTGGGCCACGCGCCGACGCGCTTGCCGGTCAGGTGGTCGGAGACGATCCAGTCACCTCTCGCGCCGGACAGCGGCCTCTGGAGGAGGGGCTCGACCGCGTCGACCGGCGTCGTCAGCAGCGGGCAGCGCGGGGCGCCGACCTCCTCGAACGTGCAGCCATGGAGGCCTTTGCTCCCCGTCACGAAGGCCCGCGCGTCGATCTCGGGAGAGAGCTCCAGCTGGACGGGAGGCGTGTAGCCCTCGACGAGCGACGAGAGATCCTCGCGCTTGAAGGCGGGGCCGGACACGGCGGGCACCGGCGTCGAGGTCGCGACGGCCGGGTGTTGCAACCCGGCGGCCTTCGCGTCCTCGAGCACGAGATCCACGAGTGCAGGCCGTCCAGAGGCCCAGCGATGCGCGTTCTCCTCGCTGCCTACGAGCTCGAGCCGCGCCCGCAGCGAGTCGAGCTCCTTGCTCCTCTCGGGGACAGCGTCGAGGGCCGCGACCAGCCTCGCCACGAAGGGCTGGCAGCGGCGTGGCCATTCCGCGCTGGTCTGCGCGAGCGGCGCGGCCGACCAGCCGAGATCGATGCGCTGCATTCGCTCGAAGGCTGTCTCGCCCGGAGCGAGCGGGGCGCCGACCAGACAGTGGACGAGCTGGGTGTAGCCGGTACGCACCTCCGCGGGGGGGCCCGCCCTCTGCCTCTTGCAGGCAGCGCCGAGGAGGAACGTCAGCAGCATCCACCGTGGGTGCCCGCTCATACCCCGAGCCTAGCCGAACCCGGCGCCGACCTCGCCCGAACGCGCGGCTTGCGCGCCGCGCCCTGATTCCGTCTCATCGGCGGCATGTCGGCCGGCGCGTGTGTACGACTCGTCCTCGTCGTCGCCAGCCTCTTCGGCCTCCTCGCCTGCACGCCCGCGACCGTGCGCGACGTCGAGCGGATCGAGCACCAGGTCGCGCCCACGCCCGACCCGAGCGGCTGGCGCAAGGTCGCGCCGGGCCAGGAGTTCCCCGCGCCCCCCGCCCCCTCGCACCACCACCTGCGCGTCGTCGTGGGGCCGCCGGGCGACGTCGACACGGCGACCCTCGCGATCTGGGGCACACCCCTCGCCGCGGCCACCGTCGAGGGACGCGCGATCGACCTCGGGCCCGTGCCGCGGTTCGTCCCCACCGGCGCCGGTTCGTCGATCGTGGTGCAGCTCGGCGATGCACCGACCACCTACGTCCCGCGCTTCTACGTCGGCTCGCAGCGGTCGCTGTGGACGTTCGAGCTGCGGCGCGAGATCCCCGAGCTCCTGGTCGGCGGCACGCTCGTGCTCACGGGGTTGCTCTTCCTCGTCGTCACCCTGCGCAGCCGCGCGGCCCGCGCCTACCGCGGGCTCGGCCTGTTCCTCGCTTCGCTCGGCGTGGTGGTGATCATGATCCTGCCGGTCGTGCGCTACCTGTTCCTGGCCTCGATGCCGGCGATCCTCGGGGTCCACGGGGCCGCCAAGCTGCTCTACCCGCTCGGCCTCATCGAGCTCGTGCTCGCCGTGTTCGGCGACACGCGGCACCGCCTGCTGCAGCGCGGGCGGTGGCCGTACCTGGTGTACGCGGTCGCCGCCCTCGGGGCGCACGTCACCGGGCGCATGTCGCTCGCGGTCAGCGGGCAGCTGGTCAACGTGTTCACCCTCTACGTCTCGGCCGTGGCCATCGCCCTCGCGCTCCCGCGGGCCCGGAGCGGCGACCGCGCGGCGCGCACGTTCCTCCAGGGGTACGTCGCGCTGCTCGTGCTGGCGACCCCCGACCTGCTGGATGGTATGGGGCTGCTCCTCAACCCGTTCCAGACGCTGCCGTGGGCCATCCTCGCCTTCGGGGCCGCGATGACCACCGTCATCCAGCGCCGACACGCGGAGAACGAGACGGCGCTGCAGGAGAGCCACGCGCGGCTGACCACCCAGCTCGACGAGCTCGAGCACCGCAACCGCGAGATCTCGACGCTCAACACGGAGCTCCGCCACCAGATCGCCGAGCGCTCGCGGCAGATGGCCGACGCGCTGCAACAGCGGGCGACGCAGCCCCCCTCCGCGAGCCGCGCGCTGCAGCCCGGCGACGAGCTCGACGGCCGCTACACCGTGCTGCGCGCCCTCGGTCGGGGCGGCATGGGCGCGGTGTACGAGGTGGAGCGCAAGAGCGACGGGCGCCACCTGGCCCTGAAGGTGATGGCCAACCAGGCCACCTCGCAGGCCTCGGCGCGGTTCGCGCGCGAGGCGGAGATCGCGGCGCGGCTCGCGAGCCCGCACCTCGTGAGCGTGGTCGACGTGAGCGGCGTGACCAGCGAGCGGCTCTACCTCGTGATGGAGCTCGTGGACGGCGCGTCGCTCGAGGATCGCCGCGAACGCTTCGGCGACGTGCCGTGGGCCCTCCCGGTGCTCGCGGGGGTGGCCCGCGGGCTCGCCGCGCTGCACCGGGCGTCGGTCGTGCACCGCGATCTCAAGCCGGCGAACGTGCTCTTGCCGGCGGCGGGCGGCGTGAAGATCTCGGACTTCGGCATCTCGGCGTTCGCGCGCGATGGGGAGGACGTGGAAGACGACACGACGCCCGCCGACGGGCTCGGGCCGACGGTGGCCGCGCGCTCGCCCGGGCTGACCGGCACGGGCGTGGTGCTCGGGACGCCGGCGTACATGGCGCCCGAGCTGGCGCAGGGTTCGCGACGGGCGCGCGCCCCCGCGGACATGTACGCGTTCGGGTTGATGGCGTACGAGGTGCTGTCGGGGAAGGCGGCGTTCGCGACGCCGCCGATCTACGCCGCCCTCGCGGGCACGACGCCCCCGCCCCCTGCCCCGCTGCCGGCGGACGTGCCGGCCGCGCTCGCCGCGAAGGTGTTGCAGTGCCTCGCGACGCGCCCCGACGATCGGCCGACCGCCGACGAACTGGTCGCGGCCGGCTAGCCGAGGGTCTGCACGGGTCCATTTCCGGGTCAGCGCGGCCGCGAGGGCGGGACCGTCGAGCGCGCCGACGCGATCGGCACCCGGCGCACGCGCTCGATGTTCGCCAGCGTGCGCCGGAGCGTGCCGCGCAGGGCGATCGGCGAGGCCGCGAGCGCCGCGCTCGCGAGCAGGTCGAGCGCGAGCGGAGGTGCCACCCGGAAGCCCACCACCACCCCCGCCTCCCGGCACACCACGGGGAAGCTCGCGTCGTCGAGCGCGGCCAGCTCTCGGGGCTCGAGCCACTGCGCGACCTCGGCGAGCAGGTCGTTCGCCGCCGCGACGTGGTCCTCGGCCCGCTCCTCGCGATCGGCGCCGACGACCAGCGAGGAGAGGAGCTCGAGCGCGCCGTGGAGCCCGCCGCCCGACCAGGGCGCCCCGAACGACGGCGCCGCCACGTCGAACGCGTCGCTGCCCCGGCGCAATCGCGCGACCGTGTCCCCGAGCCAGGCCGTGGAGGGCATCGTCGCTTCGTGGAAGGCCCGCAGGCCGACCAGGGGCTCGGGCGACGAGATCGAGGAGAGCACGCTCCCGGTGAACGCGATCCGCGCCGCGCGGTCGACCACCACCGAGGTGCCGCGGGTGGGGCAGTGGTGCGCCGGCAGGCACTGGAGCCGGTGACCGGTGGGCAGGACGAGCTCCCCGTCCGGGAGGTCCTCCATGAACCGCGCGCGGTGCGGATCGAGCCCGTGGTACCGCGCCAGGTGGAACGTGTCGCGGCTGCACAGGATCCACAGCCGAGGGCGTGCTTGCTGCAGCGCCGCCACGCCCGAGGAGAGCTGGGGATCCGCGTCGGGCAGGATGACCCAGTGGAGCCCGTCGGGGCCGAGCAGCGCGTCGAGCGAGGGCCCGACCGCGTCGATCGCGGCCCCCGGTGACACCACCACCCCCGTCGCGAGCCCTCGGCTCGAGAACCGCCGCACGTACACGTTCTGGACGAGGCGCGGGCCGCGTGACAGTCGCAGGCAGTGGACGTCGGGCGCGAGCACCTCGGCGGGCAGCACCGAGGATGGCTAACGCGCACCCGCACTTGCGTGCGTGACATTCTACGGCCCGTGTATGATCCGGACAGAGCGCGTGGACCCCCTGGATCTCAGCCCCATCCCGACCTGGTCGGAGGACTTCTCGGCGGTCCGCACCCACCTCGTCGCCGCGGGCGCGGAGGGGCGACCCGAGGAAGAGGTGCGGGCGCTCCTGTCGCGCAACCCGGGGCTCGTCGACGAGTGCCTGGGGCGCGTGCGCATCGTCGGCGTCAATCGCGCGTGCCTCGAGCTGCATCGCGCTTCCAGCGCCGGGCAGCTGCTCGAGGGGCTCGGGAACCTCCTGTGCGAGGCGTCGCGCGAGGCCGTCGTGGCGCAGCTCGTCGCGGTCGCCTGCGGGCAGACGATGCTCGACCTCGACACCACCGTCCGCACCCTCGAAGGCGAGGAGCGCGACGTCCACCTCTCGTGGCGGGTGGCGCCCGGCGCCGAGGTGAACCTCTCGCAGGTCATCGTCTGCACCGAGGACATCACGGGGCGCAAGCGGGCCGAGGCCGCCCTCGTCGCGCGGGTGCGCGAGCTCACCGCGCTCACCACGATCGGACGCGCCCTCTCGGCCGGCCTCTGCGTCGAGGAGGTCGCCGACCGCGCCGTGCGCGCGCTCGTCGAGACCGGCCACGCCGAC
>CAZUZY010000469.1:0-6199 GCA_964624885.1 uncultured Polyangiales bacterium
CTGGGAGGTGGTGGTGCGCAACGACGAGCTCGAGATCTGGCCGCGTGGGCTCGCCGATCCACGCTTCGCCTACCGCGTCGCCGACGTGCCGGCCTCGTCGCACCCCACGATCGCCGCGGCGCTGGCCCGGGTCGCGGGGCTGCGCGGCGACGACGTCGTCTGGGACCCGTTCGTCGGCGCGGGCGCCGAGCTCGTCGAGCGCGCGCGCCTCGGGCCGTACGCCGAGCTCGTCGGCACCGACACCGACCCGCGCGCCATCGAGGCCGCGCGCAAGAACTTGGCGAACCTCTCGGTGCACCTCTCGGTCGGCGACGCGCGCACGTTCCGGCCCACGCGCCCGGTGACGCTCGTCGTCACCAACCCCCCGATGGGGCGGCGAATCAAGGAGAAGGACGGCATCACCCGCCTGCTCTCCGACGCGCTCGCGCACTTCCGGGAAGTCCTCGCGCCCGGCGGACGCGTGGTGTGGTTGTGTCCGCTGTTCGGCGACGGCGCCAAGATGGCCCGCGCCTTCGGCTTCTCGGTCGAGCGGCGCGGCCCGGTCGACCTCGGCGGCTTCTCGGCCGAGCTGCAGGTGCTCACGTGAACGAGCTCGACCTGCTGCGCCTCTCCGCGGCCGCGGCCTGCGAGGGCCGCCCGCCGGCCCACGATCTCTCGCACGTGGAGCGGGTCACCGCGCTGGCCCGCACCCTCGCCGAGGCGGAGGGCGCGCGCCTCGACGTGGTGGTGCCCGCGGCCCTCCTGCACGAGCTCGTCAACCTGCCCAAGGGGCACCCCGACAGCCCGCGCTCGGGCGACCTGTGCGCGGTCGCGGCCGACGAGGTGCTGCGCGAGGCGGGCGTCGAGCTCGCGCGGCGCAACGCGATCGTGGCCTGCATCCGCGACCACGCGTTCTCGAAGGGCGCGGCGCCGCCCTCGCGTGAGGCCGCGGTGCTGCAGGACGCCGACCGGCTCGACGCGATCGGCGCGGTGGGCGTGGCGCGCTGCTTCGCCACCTGCACCGAGCTGAAGCGCCCGCTGTTCGCCCCCGAGGATCCGTTCTGCGACGAGCGCTCGCCGGACGACAAGGCGTTCGGCCTCGACCACTTCTTCAAGAAGCTGCTCCGCCTCGAGGCCGGCATGCACACCGCGACCGCGCGCGCCCTCGCGGCCCCGCGGACGGCCTTCCTCCGCGCGTACCTCGAGGCCCTGCGCAGCGAGCTCTAGCCGGAGGTGGCGGATCGGTGACATCTTCTCGGAGTGCACCGGTTCCTTCTGCTGAGCCTGCTCCTCGGGTGCTCCTCCTCCGACCCGATCGCCCCCGCGGACGGCGGGGGCGAGGCGGCGAGCGACGCCGCCGAGGTGAGCGTCCCGACCTGCAAGCGCGGCCCGAAGCAGACGGTGGTCCCCGCGACCTGCGCGGGGCTGCCCTGCGATCGCGCCTTCGACTCGGTCACCTTCGCGATGACCCACAACGCGATGTCGAACCAGGACGAGGGCTACGCCGCGCCGAACCAGCACCACGGCCTCGCGCGCCAGCTCGCCGACGGCGTGCAGGGGCTGATGCTCGACGTGCACTACTACGACGAGGAGACCGGCGCGACCGACGCCCGGCGCGACGACCTCCCGGTGCTCTCGCAGCTCTACCTGTGCCACGCGAACTGCCGGCTCGGGCGGCGCCCGCTGGTCGAGGGCCTCTGCGACGTCACGGGGCACCTCGACGCGCACCGCGGCGAGATCGTCTCCATCATCTTCGAGACCTACGTGCGCGACGCGGACCTCGTGCAGGGGCTCGAGGCCGCCGGGCTCGCCGGCTACGCGTACACCCACCCCGGCGGCGCGTGGCCGAAGCTCGGCGCCCTGGTCACCGCCGACACGCGCGCGGTCCTGTTCGTGGAGAGCGGCGGGGGCAGCCCGGCCTACCTGCACCCCGCGTGGCAGCAGATCCAGGACACGCCGTACACCTACGCGAAGGCGTCGGAGTTCACCTGCGCGCTGAACCGCGGCAAGCGCAGCAACCCGCTCTTCCTGATCAACCACTGGGTGCAGGACCCGCTCGCCAATCCTGCACGGGCTGCGGAGGTCAACGTGGAGGCGGTGCTGCTCGGGCGGGCCAAGGCTTGCGCCGCCGAGGTGGGGCGTCCCGCGAACTTCCTCGGGGTCGACTTCTACGACCTCGGCGACGTGGTCAAGGTCGCGAAGACCCTCTCCGGCGGCTAGCGCTTGTCGCGGGCGATCGCGCCGATCGCGGCCTTGGTGGCGCGCAGGTAGTCCGCCGGCGCGAGCAGGATCTGCGTGCCGCGCACCCCGGCCGAGATCGAGATCACGTCGAACAGCTCGATCGTCTCGTCGCAGATCACCGGGAAGTCCTTCTTGGCCGCGAGCGCGGTCACGCCGCCGCGGATGTAGCCGGTGAGGGGCTGCACCTCCTTGAGCGCGGCGGTCTCCACCTTGGCGTCGCCGGTGACCCGCGCGAGCGCCTTGAGATCGAGCTCCGCGTCGCCCGGCACCACCGCGAAGCAGCACCCCTTCCGGTCGCCGCGGGCCAGCAGGGTCTTGAAGACCTGCTCCGCCGGCAGGCCGACCTTGCGCGCCACCGTCTCGGCGGTGAGGTCGTCCGGATCGACCTCGTACTCGCGCAGCTCGTAGGCGATCCCGAGCGCGTCCAGGATGCGGGCGGCGTTCGTCTTCATCGGCGCTGCCTCATACCACGCGCCGCGGTATACGCGCCTCGTGCGCCCGCTCCTCGTCCGCCCTGGCGCTCGCTACGCCTGCACCGGCGACGGGGCGTGCTGCTCGGACCTGCACGTGATCGCGCCCCTCGCGCGGAGCGAGGTGCGGCGGCTGCGGCTGCTCGGCGCGCAGGTGGTGCGCAACGAGGCGCTCGACGCCTTCGCGATGGCGGCGGAGGGGGGCGCGTGTCGCGAGCTCGGCGCCGAGGGGTGCCGACGGTACGCGGATCGACCGACGGTGTGTCGTCGCTTCCCGTTCCGCCTCGTCGAGACGCCTTCGGGGCTGCGCGTCGCCACCGAGCAGCGGTGCCCGTGCCGGACGATGGGAGAGCGACCGGCGATCGACCCCGAGGTCGCCCGCGCGGCGTTGCTGGAGCACGGGCGCCTGATCCCGGATCTGCGCGTGGGCGCGCGCATTCGCCTCGAGGGGGCGCGGTGGATCGGCTTCGCGCGGTACGAGCGAGAGGAGGCCGCGTGGCTCGCGCGCCTCTCGGCGGGAGCGTCTCCCGAGAGCGTGCTCGGCGTCGAGCCGCCGACGCTGCAGGCGCTCACGTGGCGCGACGTCGCGCATCACTTCCGCGGTCGCATCGACGGGAGCGCGTGCGGCGAGGCGCTCGCGTGGTTCGGCGATGCGCTGCTGGTGCTGTCCGGGGATGCCACGCGGCGCTC
Source organism: uncultured Polyangiales bacterium (assembly GCA_964624885.1). Classification (GTDB taxonomy): domain Bacteria; phylum Myxococcota_A; class Polyangia; order Polyangiales; family JADJMO01; genus JADJMO01. The sequence continues at coordinate 3,381 of CAZUZY010000469.1, forward strand.
GCGGAGCCGGCCGTGGGCGTTCGCCTTCGACCGCGCCGAGGCGCGCAGCGCGCCGTCCGATCCGGAGGCGATGCTCGCCGACTGGCTCGCCGACGCGCTGTGGGATCTGGAGTGGACGACGCGGGGAGGGCGGGTGCGCGCGTTCGCCGACTTCGCGCAGCGGCTCGCGGTGGCGCGCTGGATCTCAACACGCCTTGTTGCCGATGGCGCGCGCGCCGATCGCGCGATGGGGGAGGCCATCCTGGTCGTGGAGATGGCCGCGGCCTCGCCGCTGTGGCCCTCGGTGGTGCAGGCGTTTCGCGTGTAGGAGTTGGGCATGCTAGCAAGCCACCATGCAGAGGCGGTCCGATGCTGCGAGCGCTGTTGATTGAGCGATGAACCGATGGCTGCTCTCACTGGCGATTGGTTCGTTGGCTGCGAGCTGCGCGGATGGATCGGTCGTCGGCGAATCGGAAGTCGGTGGTGACACGAGTTCGGTAGACGGGGTCGTGGGCGATGCGGCCGCCGACGGTCCCCGGCCCGACGCCGATGGCGCAGCGGGCCTCTGCCCGACAGAACAGTCCCGGATGCGCCCTGTGCTTTCCCTGGACTCCGCTGTGAATCCAAGTGCTCAGGAGTCGGGCCGGACGAGAGGTACTGGACGGCGGAATGTGTCCGTGGCCTCGACCTCTGGAGCGTGACGGGGCACCCCTGCACGCCGGAGTTCGGGTAGCGAAGGACCCATGAAGTTTGGCAGGAGAGGAGCGGGGCCGTCTGAATGCGGATAGAGTGAGATGCCATGAAGCGGGGGATGCTCTTCCTGGCCATGAGCCTGACCCTTGTCAGCTGCGCGGCGGGCGCCGTCGTAGGTGACTCAGGAGTCGGCATGGACGCACGAACAGCCGTGGACGGGGCGGTCGCCGAGGCAATCGACGATGGAGCAAGCGTCGACGCCTTCTCCGAGGCGGACAGCGCGGACGGTGCGCTCTGCCCGAGCGAGCGGCCGACGAGCGGTTCGGCCTGCGGGTCTCCAGGGCTTCACTGCGAGTCAACGTGTTCCACCCCGACCGCGGACTCCTATTTCTGGTCGGCAGAGTGCCTGCACAGCCTCGGCGTCTGGAGCGTCAGAGACCACCCTTGCGCGCCGGAGTTCGGGTGAGAATGGCCACGCCGTCACCGACCATCTGCGATCCGGCGCGACCTTCGTCACGGACCATGACAAGGCTGACGTTCTTCCTCGCCCTGAGTCTGACCGGCGCGAGCTGCACGGCCCGCGACGTGGTGAGCGATGCAGGAACCAGTATGGACTCGGGCCCACCGAGGGATGGGGTCGACGACGTTGTTGACAGTGCTTCCAGCGCCGAAGCGTCCGACTCAGCGGCAGACGACTCAGACGCGACGGAGGGCGAGCTGTGCCCGAAGGAGAGGCCGACCATCGGTTCTCCTTGCGCTCCTCTGGGATTGCACTGTGAGTCGAAGTGCGTTGGCCCCACTCCTGACGACACGTTCTGGACGGCGGATTGCTCGCGCACGCTCGGCGTCTGGAGCGTCAACTCACACCCCTGTGCTCCGGAGTCTGGATAGGACACGTGGGCGAGGGGGCCCGGCCACCGTGAAGCTGGGGTCACCCTGTGCCACGACGGCCGTTCACACCCCGGCCATTGCCGGCGACCAGGCTGCGGCCCACGGCTTGCTACGCTGAGCCTCCATGCGCCGCCTTGCGTCCCTTGCCTTGCCTTCTCTCGCCCTCGCCGCGTCTCTCTTGCTCGCGCCCCGCGACGCCGAGGCGTGCGCGGTGTTCTACCCGAGCCCCGAGCCCGTGGACGGTGGCCCGGCGCAATCGCTCTCCGTGGTCACCGACCACCGCATGGCCATCGCCATCACGCCCTCGATGACGACGATCTGGGACCAGGTGAACTACGTCGGCGATCCGGCCGAATTCGCCTGGGTGATGCCCGTGCGAGGGCTCGCGGTCGTGGGCATCGGGAGCGACAACTTCCTCGCCTCGCTCGACAAGGAGACGGCGGTCCGCGTCGAGACGCCGAAGGCCGTCTGCGACTACGGCTACGGGGGGTACGACTACAACAGCGACTACCGGTCGGGCTGCGGGTGCAGCGGCTATCAAGAGGACTACGCCTCCACCCCCGGCGGTAGCTACGAGCCCGACGTCGGCACCGACGACGGCGTCGTGGTCACCAAGCGCTCGACGGTCGGCCCCTACGAGGTCGCGCAGCTCCACAGCTCCGACCCCGACGTCCTCGTGCGCTGGCTCTCCAAGAACAAGTACGCGATCCCCACCGACATCGCGCCGATCCTCAAGAAGTTCACGGACGAGGGCTTCGACTTCGTCGTCGTCCGGCTGCGCCCGGGGTTCGGCGTCAAGGCGATGCGGCCGATCCGCGTCAGCACCCGCGGCGCGAGCCCGCAGCTTCCGCTGCGCATGGCCGCGGCCGGCATCTCGGGCCACGTGGCCGTCCAGCTGTTCGTGATCGGCGAGGGTCGGTTCCGCACCAAGAACTACCCGTCGTTCTCGGTCGATCCGGGCCAGCTCGTGTGGGACTACGCGGCCGGCAAGAGCAACTACGGGGAGCTGCGCGACGTCGCGGCCAAGGGCTTCGACGGGCGCGCCTGGGCCCTCGAGTCCAGCGTAGACGTCGCCCAGTCCATGATCCTCGCGCCCGAGGCGCCGCCCACGGAGCCACCGGTGGACGCGGGGATCGACGCCACGCCCTCGACGGACACGGGCGCGACGGACACGGCGCCGGCCGACACCCTCGCGGCCGACACCCTCCCGGCCGACACCCTCGCGGCCGACACCCTCGCGGCCGACACCGCCGACG
>CAZUZY010000470.1:0-6188 GCA_964624885.1 uncultured Polyangiales bacterium
GCCGCCGAGGGGCGCGCGGCCTCGCTGCGGCGCGCGCTCGAGGTCAAGCAGAAGCGCACCCGTGCGGTCGAGGTCCTCGAGGCCGTCGCCGAGCCCCTGCACGTCGAGCACCGCAAGGGGCGTCGACCGCCGATCGTCGCGCGCGAGGCCGTCGTCGCGCGGCTGCGCACGCTGCTCGCGCCCGCCGCCGAGGGGCACCGAGGGTGCGTCCTGCTCGCGGGAGGCACCGGCGTCGGCAAGAGCGCGCTCCTGCAGGCGTTCCTCGAGGAGGAGGACGAGGCCGGGAACAAGCCGCTGATCTACGCGACCTCCGGCGCTGCCCTGGTCGCGGGCATGAGCGGGCTCGGTCAGTGGCAGGAGCGCGTGCGGCGGGTGATGACGGCGGCAGCGACCCTCGACGCCGTGCTCTGGCTCGACGACCTCGGAGACCTCTTCAGCGAGCGCGGTCGCAGCCAGATCGACGTGGCCTCGGCCATGCGCCCGTTCCTGGAGCAGGGCAAGGTCCGCGTGGTGGCCGAGATCGACGACGCGCGCCTCGCCCGCCTCGAGCGCCGCAACGTGGGCTTCTTCTCGTGCTTCGCGCGGGTCGCCGTGCCACCGCTCGACCAGGGGGCCACCCTGCGCGTCCTCGAGGCGCGAGCGCTCCACCACCGACGTGCGCACCCCCGGTCGGCCCACCTGGCCCCGACCGCGCTCGCGACCCTGGTCGGCGTCGCCGATCGCTACCTCGCCTACGAGCAGGAGCCGGGCCGCAGCGTGCGCCTCTACGAGGAGGTGCGCGCCGCCCACGGTGCGGGCGATCTCGAGGTCACGGTCTCCGAGGAGTCCATGCTCGACACGATCAGCCTGCGCCTCGGCATGCCGTCGTTCCTGTTGCGCGAGGACCGTGCGCTCCAGCGCGACGAAGTGGAGCGCCGGCTCGGGGCGCGCGTGCTCGGCCAGGAGGCCGCCGTGCACGGCGTCGCGTCCACGGTGTGCGTGGTCAAGGCCGGGCTGCAACCGCGCGGGCGACCGCTGGCCTCGTTCCTGTTCGTCGGACCGACCGGCGTCGGCAAGACCGAGCTCGCGCGGGCGCTCGCCGACTTCCTCTTCGGCGCCGGGCGCGATCGGGGCGGGGATCGGCTCGTGCGCTTCGACATGAGCGAGTTCATGGACCCGTGGGCCGCCGAGCGCCTGATCGCGGGCGACGCGCGGGGCGAGGGTCAGCTCACTCAGAAGGTGCGCGCGCAGCCGTTCTCGGTCGTCCTGCTCGACGAGATCGAGAAGGCCCACCCCCGCGTGTTCGACCTCCTCTTGCAGGTGCTCGGCGAGGGGCGCCTCACCGACGCCACGGGCCGCACGACCCTGTTCCAGAACGCCATCGTGATCATGACCAGCAACCTCGGCGCCACGGAGTCCCGCGCCAAGGCCGGCTTCGATCGCGCGCCGGACGACGACGGGCGTCACTACGTGCGGGTGGTCGAGTCCACGTTCCGGCCCGAGCTCGTCAACCGCATCGACCGCATCGTGGCCTTCGCGCCCCTCGATCGGCAGCACCGACGCGCGCTCGCCGCGCTCGCCCTCGAGAAGATCCGTCGCCGCCGCGGGCTCCTCGAGCCGGGCGCGGACCTGCGCGTGAGCGACGGCGCCCTCGAGCGCCTCGGTGACGAGGGCCACTCTGCGGCCTTCGGCGCCCGCGCGCTGCGTCGGCACGTCGAGGAGCACCTGGTCGGCCCCGTCGCCCGCGTGATCTCGGCGCGCGGCTCGCTCGAGGGGCTCGACGTCGACGTCCGGCTGCCGAGCGAGCCCGCCCCCGAAGGGGTCGTGCACACCGAGGAGCTCGGGGGCTTCACGGTCACGCTGGTGCGCCGTCACGGCCCGGCCAAGCTGGCCCGCAAGGGCGCGCACGGCCTCGGGCGGCTCGCGTTCTTGCGGCGGTGGGCGACCCTGCTCGTGCGCCTCGATCGCTCGACCGAGCTCCGCGAGCAGGTCCGCTTCCTCGTCGCCCAGCTGGGGCAGCGGCCCGACAAGGGCGCCGACACGAGCGCCATCGGGCGTCTGTCCGCGGAGCACCACCGCCTCTCCACCACCCTCGCCGCGGTCGACCGCTGCCGCCTCGATCTCGAGACCCTCGAGGAGCTCGGCCTCGAGGCGTTCTTCGGCGGGGAGGCCGTGGACGAGCTCGTCGAGCGCGCCGACGCGATCGAGGCCGAGATGCGCGCGGCCGCGCTGTCGGCGCTGGTCGCCCTCGAGCCTCGCCGCGACGAGGTGACCCTGCTCGTGCAAGAGCTCGACGAGCGGCGCGGGGTCACGTTCTACCTCGAGGCGCTCGTGGACTGGTGCGCGCCGCGGCGGCTCGAGATCGAGGTCCACCTGGATCGCGACTCCGACCGACGCGGCCACGAGGGGTGGCCGGCCGACCGTCGCTGGGGGCCGCCGCGGAGCCCGTCCGATCTGCTCCAGCGGCTCGGCGCCGAGGACCGCGAGCCGCTCTCGGTGCTGCTCCGTATCCGAGGCAAGGACGCGCTCCGGCTCGCCCTCGAGTGCGGGCTGCACCGCGACGATCTCCCGACCGGGGGCGGTGAGCCCACCCATTTCGAGGTGTCGCTCGTGGCGCTCCGCACGAGCTTCGCGGCCCGCGAGTGGGCCCGTGTCGAGCCCTGGAACCCGGTGGCGTTCTCCGAGCGCACGCGGCTGCCGCCGGCCCGGCGCTACCGCGTCGGCGAGGTGGCCCTGGTCGGCGGCTACGTGAGCCACCACCCGAAGCCGGAGTACTTCGGGCACCTCGACGAGGTCCACCTCACCCTCCTCGTCGCGGCCGAGCGTGGTCGCCTCGATCGCCACGGCCTGTTCCGCGGCACCCTCGCCGACCAGCACGACGAGGTACGGACCCTCCTGCGCGAGCAGGGGATGATCGCCGCGATCAAGCGGCACCGGGAGATCACCGGCAGCTCGCTGCTCGAGGCCAAGAACGCCTGCGAGGCGATGCGGGAAGACGAGCCGTGAACTTCACCGTCCCCATCTACCAGCGCAAGCGCGGCGGCCTCGTCGAGTGGACCACCGTGGGCCTCGGCCCCTACACGCGCACCCGGCGCGGCACCCTCTTGCCGAAGCTCCAGCAGTCGCTGGCCGCCGATCTGCGCAAGATCATCGAGACCGAAGGGGCCAAGGCCGTGCGGTGGTTCAACCTCGCGCGCGGCACCCACCTCGAGCGCGCCCGCGTGGAGTTCGGGCACGGCGAGGGCAAGAAGAAGAAGGTGAGCGGGTTGCTCCCGCTCGTGATGGAGCCCCGTCTGTTCGGCCCTGGTCGCGAGGTGCTCGTGGCCTACCACCCGCTCCTGTCGCAGAACTGGTTCGCGGTGGACGAGGGCGCCTCGCTCCCGGATCAAGCGAGCACGTTCGCCGAGAAGCTGTTCGCCCCGCTCGACGACGAGATGGTCGACGAGCTCTTGAGCGACCAGAAGGACCTCCTCCGCGTCATCTCGTTCTCGGCCACGCCGAAGAGCCTGCTCGACCACCTGGATCGACGCAAGAAGGGCCCCTTCGACGACCTCGACGTCGACCCGAGTCAACGCAAGAAGAAGCGCGAGCCGACCTCGGTGCTGAGCGCCCTCGGGGTAGATCGCACGGCGCGCCGCAGCGGGGACGGCGAGGGGTGCGGCGCCCCTCGCTCGCCCTATCGAGAGCGGCTCGCCATGCTGCTCGGCGGCCGGGACCGCCGCTCCGTGCTGGTGGTCGGCCCGCCGCGCGTGGGCAAGTCGACCCTCGTCGAGCGGCTCGTCGACGACCTGCTCGTCGCCGAGGATTTCCCCACCCACCGCAGCTACGACAAGGTGACCCACGTCGTCGAGATCGCCGGCAAGCGCCTCATCGCCGGCATGTCGTACATCGGAGAGTGGGAGCAGCGGCTCACCGACCTCCTGGACGAGGTGCGCGGCAAGCGGGTCCTCCTCCACGTGCCGGACGTGTACGCGTTCGGGCGGCTCGGCCAGGCGCGCGACAGCCAGCGCAGCTTCGCCGACGTGTTCCGCGGGCCGGTCGCGCGCGGCGAGGTGGTGCTGATCGGCGAGTGCACCGAGGCGCAGCTCGCCCGCTTCGAGCAGGACGCCCCCGCCTTCGCGGCCCTCTTCACGCGGGTGCACGTCGAGGAGACCGGCAGCGCCGAGACGTTCCAGCTCCTGCTCGCCCGGGCCCGCGCGCTCGAGGCCGACAAGGAGGGGCTGATCGTGGAGCCCATGGCGCTGCGGACGGTGCAGGAGCTTGGCGCGGCGCTGTTCCCGGGCAAGGCCGACCCAGGGCGCGTGCTCGATCTGCTCGACGAGATCGCGCGGCCGCTCGACGAGGACGACGAGCTCGACGACGACATGGTCGTCCACCACCTGGCGACCCGGACCGGTATCCCGGCGCGCCTGCTGCGGCTCACGGAGCCTCTCGACCACGCCGAGATCGTCCGCGCCCTCTCCGCGCGCGTGATGGGGCAGAGCGGACCGGTCGGGGTGGCGGCCGACCTCGTCCTCCGCGCGCGCTCGGCCCTCGCCGATCCGCGGCGGCCGCTCGGCGTGTTCCTGTTCACGGGCCCCACGGGCACCGGCAAGACCGAGCTCGCCAAGGCCCTCGCCGAGACCCTCTTCGGCAGCGGGAGCCGCCTCGTGCGCTTCGACATGGGCGAGTTCGGTGCGGCGGACGCGGCCGCGCGCCTGGTCGGTGAGAGCGGCGGCGCGGAGGGGCAGCTCACGCGCGCGCTCGCCGAGCAGCCGTTCTCGGTGCTGCTGTTCGACGAGATCGAGAAGGCCCACCCGAGCGTCCTCTACCTGTTCCTGCAGCTGTTCGACGAGGGTCGGCTCACCGACGCCTCGGGCGACACGGTCAGCGCGGCCTCGTCGGTGATCGTCATGACCAGCAACCTCGGCGCCCGGCGCGAGGGGAGGGTGGGCTTCGGCGAGGACGACGCGAACGCGCTGCTCGCCGACGTCGCCCGCGCGGTGCGCGAGTTCTTCCCTCCCGAGCTGTGGAACCGCATCGACCGCGTGGTGCCGTTCGGGCCGCTGTCCCGCGAGACCGCGCTCGAGGTCACCGAGAAGGAGCTCGGCAAGCTCCTCGGCCGGCGGGGGCTCACGGGCCGCAAGGTGCTCGTCCAGACCCAGCGACCGGTGTTCGAGGCGATCGCCCGGGAGGCCTTCGCCGAGGCCGACGGCGCGCGTTCACTCAAGCGCTTCCTCGAGGACCGGATCGGCGCCCGCATCTCCGAGGAGATCGCCGCGCGGCCCGACGTCGCCCTGCGCGTGCTGCACCTCGCGGCGAACGATGGTGGCTTCTCGGTGCGCGACGAGCCGCTCGGGGAGGCCACGCCCCTCGCGCTCTCGAGCGCCATCGAGCCGCTGGTGGGCGCCGAGCTCGAGGTGGTCCGCGCGCACCTGCGCTCGGTGTCGCCCGGGATCCTGGCGCTCCGCGAGGGTCCCGCGCTGGCCGACCTCGGGGCCCGGATCGGCCGCGAGCTCGCCGCGCACCAGCAGGGGCTCTCGAGCGCCTCGGAGTCCATCTTCCACCTCGACACCCTGCGCGCCCGGTTCCAGTCGCTGGCCGAGCGGCTCGAGCTCGCGCTGGTCGACGCGGTCGAGGAGCAGCGCTCCGCGCTCGCCCGCAATCTCGAGCTGAGGGACAGCGTGCAAACCGGTGCGAAGTGGGATTTTCGGCGCAAGGAGCTGCGCATGCGAGAGCGCCCCCTGCACGCTGCCGCGACCCGGCTCGGCCTGCTCTCGCTCGCCGCCGAGGCTGCGTTCCTCGAGCGCGTGGTCGAGCACCCTCCGGCCGTCGATCGCTTCTCGGCCAGCTTGCTGCTGACGCCGCTCACCCCGTTCGAGCCCGGGCGCGAGGGGTTCCTGCCGGCGCTGGTCGACACCTACGTCGGCGTGGCCGCCGGGCGCACGCTCGGCGCGACGCTCGACGATTTCGCCCTCCTGCGCGAGGACCACACCGTCGAGGGCGGTGACTCCACGGCGGCGCTGACCGCGGCCCTCACCCGCAAGGGCGCCAAGGTGGTCGCAGTGGGGCTCCACCTGGTCGGTCTCGGGGCGCTCGACCTCCTCGGGGACGAGCACGGCACGCACGTCCTCGAGCCGGGCCTCGGCCTCCCGGTCATCGTGCGGGTGGCGGTGGAGACCGGGGCGCCGAGCCTCCCGCGCGTCGAGGCCGAGCGCGCGCGCCGGCTC
>CAZUZY010000471.1:0-6170 GCA_964624885.1 uncultured Polyangiales bacterium
CACGCGGCCGAGGCCCGTGCCCGCGCGGCCGAGCCCGCCCCGCCCGGGAGCGCCCGCGCCACCATCCGCACCCCGACCGGTGCGAACGAGATCAAGGAGCGCCTCAACGAGCTGCTCCGCCTCGCCAACCAGCTCAAGGTCCTGCGCAAGAACCTCGCGCGGAACTTCTTCGAGATGGGGCTCCTCCTCCGCGAGGTGCAGACCAAGAAGCTCTACGAGCCGCGCGGCTACACCACGTTCGAGGCCTTCGTCGAGCGGGAGACCGATCTCGGCAAGGAGCTCGGCGGGCGCCTCGCGCGCATCCCCGTCGTCTTCACCCGCGAGGCCGCCACCGAGCTCGGTCTCGACAAGCTGCTCGCCGGCCTCGGCTCGATGGAGCCCGCCCGCGAGAGCGAGTCGGCCATGCCGGCCCCCGTGCGCCCGTCGTCGACGGTCCGCATGCCGGAGCCGAGCGGCCGCGCGTTCTGAGCCCGACGCGGTACGATCGGCCCATGCGGCCGCTGCTCCTCTCGCTGATCCTCGTCGGGTGCGCGGGCGCCAAGACCACGCCCAGCGCAGGACTCGGGGCGCCCGCCACGCAGCCGACGACGGCCTCGAAGTCGACCCCGACGACGACCGCCGCCCCCGCTGGCTCGCCCACCGTGATCACCACCACCAAGGTGGTCCCGGCGCCCACGCCGCCCGATCGCCCCGCCGATCCGCTGCCGGGCGACGCGCTGGTCAAGTACAACCTCGAGCTGCTCAACGCCTACCGCAAGAAGCACGGCGCGGCGCCGCTGCTGTACGACGCCAAGATCAGCGCCTTCGCCCTCGCCGGCTCGCAGCAGCTCCTGAAGGACCACACCCCGCACGCGCACTTCAAGGCCAAGGTCAAAGGCGCGATGTCGGACCCGGAGGCCATGAAGGGCGGCAGCGGCTTCGGCTCGAAGGCGGCCGAGAACCAGGGCGACTGGGAGGGCATCCCGGAGCTCGATCCAGACCCGGTGAAGAACGGCCGCCTGCAGGTCGAGGGCACCCTCAAGCTCATGTACGACGAGGGGCCGGGTGGCGGGCACCACGACAACATGCTGAACCCGGCGTTCAAGCGGGTGGGGATCGGCTTCGTGCGCGATGGCAAGAAGCTCTACCTGACCAACGACTTCAGCAACTGATCGGCTAGAACGACCAGCCGACGTTGAGGTTCAGCAGCGGGATCCACTTCGAGTCCGAGGTGCTCGACGTGCCGTCGTTCGTCTGCGCACGGGCCGCGACGTACTGGGCGCCGAGGTTGGCCTCGAAGGTGAACCCGACGCCGGTGATCAACTTGTAGCCGACGTAGGGGCCGACCGCGAAGCCCGACGCCGAGGCCGCGGAGCGGTAGGTCGTGCCGGCCGCGTCGACCTTGAGGTAGAGCGCCTCGACGCCGAGCTGCATGCCGTGCTCGAAGCTGCCGACGACGTAGTAGTTGAAGTGCCCGCCGACCTCCCACGCCGAGAGGCGCTCGGTCTTGGTGGAGACGCCCGCGGCGCTGATGGTCGTGGTCTCGATGGGCACGGAGCCGAAGCCCACGATGCCGGCCACGCTCGTCTTCTCGTTCAGCGCGAACTCCCCGGCCACCTCGACGATCGGCAGGAACAGGTGGATCGGCGAGAAGGTCACCGACACCGCGTGGTGCGGCTCGACCGGCGCGGCGGGCGGGGGAGGGGGCGGCGGGATGGCCGCAGGCTCCGGGTAGCTCTCCGCGAGGGCAGAGGGCGCGGCGAGGACGACGAGCGCGAGGGCGGCGAAGGACCGGAGGTGCATGGCGGCGCCGCCGAGCACGCGGTGTGCCGTGTGTTTTCGTGCAGCAAGTCGCGAACCCGGGAACGGGTGGACACGTGCCGACACGGCACAGCCGCGCCGAGCCCGTGGCCCGGGTCACCGGCGTGCGGCGGCGACGACCGCTTCGAACCGAGCCACCAGCAGCGGCGCATGCGTCTCCAGGTACGCGCGGATCGAGTCGAACGGCAGGTTGCCGGTCGCGAGCTCGCCGACGTCGCCGAAGTCACGCGGGCGCGCAGCGCGCAGCTTCATGTAGACCAGCGCCTCGATGGAGATCACGGGGACGCCGTCGCTCACGAGCGCGTCGTCGAGCGCGCGATCGAGGAAGCCCTCGTCGGCGTCGGGCACGATGACGTCGATGGTGACCTCCGCGTTCGCGGTCGCCGAAAGGACGGGCACCTTCAGCGTCACGAGGCCGGCCGGGGTCTCTTCATAGCCCTCCCGCCCGATCAGGAAGTCGACGTCCTTGGTCCAGCGCGGCCATCCGTGGACACCGACCGCGAGCCCACCGACGAGGGCATGGCGCACCCCCGCAGCGGTCAGGCGCTGCGACGCCACGCGCATCGCCTCCAGGGTCCTTCCCGGGACGGAGTCGTCGAGGTTGCGGAGGCTCGACCACGTGGGTCGAACCTCTTCGCGGGCGACGATCTGACGCGGCACGGGAGGGACAGGATACGGCGAACCGACGGAGACGCTACGGGCCATGCCTCCCGGTCGGCGCGGTGGGCTCCGCGGTTGCGGGGAAACCGCTACTCGGCGGCGATGGGCTCGCGGCCGTGGGCCTCGTGCGCGGCCTCGTGGCGCGCGAGCATCGAGCGGCCGATGGCCAGCCACTCGTCGCCGATCTTGCCCTCGACCACCTCGCGCACGACCGTGAGGTCCTCGCGGGCGCGGGCGAGGAGATCCGCGCGGTCGGCCCACACGGCCTTGGCCTGGGTGGCGGCCTTGGGCGCGAGCTCCTGGGCGACCTTCGCGAGCTTCTTCGCACGGGTCAGGGTGCGCGAGAAGACCGTGCCGGTGATGTACGGCGCGACCTCGTTCACGAGATCGGCCGCGGTGCCGGCGTAGCGGTGGTCGGGCTTGCGCAGCGAGTGGCCGAAGCGCGGGTTCTTCTCGAGGAACGCCTGCACCTGCTCGAGGGTGACGCCGTTCTCGACGAGCGCACGATCGAGCTCGTCGCGGGCCGCCTGCTTGGCCTTGAAGAGGAACATCTGCACACGCGACTGGAAGTTCACGCGGCCGTCGCCGCTGGTCTCCACCGGGCAGAAGATGGTGCCCGGGTAGCGCTCGGTGATGAGCGACTGGATGCCGTCGGACACGCCGGCGCTCGGCATGCAGCCGAAGGGCTTCACGCTGAGGGTCATGTGGGCCTTCTGCTTGATGAAGTTGAGGATCAGCTTCCCCACCTCCATGTGGCCTTCGCCGCCGCGCAGATCGTTGTCGTAGTACTGGTGGGAGACCTCGGCGATCTCGTCCATGTTCGGGAGCGTGTACCCCTCGAGCCCGCCGAACCACGCGAAGGTGTGGAACACCACCCGCAGCGCCTTGTCGGCGACCGAGAGGATCGCGCGCTTCTTCTGGATGTCGGTGACGCCCTCGAGCTTGTTGAGGCCGTACTTGCCGCCGTCCGCGCCGCGCAGGTTCATGCGGTTCTTGACGTCGTTGCGGCCCTCCCAGATCGTGTAGAGCAGCCATGCCGAGATGAGCTGGATGTCGGCCTCGGCGCCCTCCTGCTCGAGGAAGCGCTGCAGCTGGTAGTTGCCGTCGCCCTCGGTGGTCATGGCCCAGAACTCACCGATGATCGAGACGCGGGGCTTCGGGCGCAGGCGGTCGACCTTCACCGCGCCGAGCTCCTTGCGGGCGGTCCACAGCGCGCCGAACACACTCTTGTTGGTGGCGAGCGCGTCGTAGATGTTCTTCTTGATGCGATCGAGCGCGGCGTCGGTGGAGCCCGGCACCACCTCGTAGGGGCGCACGCGGTAGCCGAGCGCGTTGACCACGTCGCCGGCGAGCAGCGCCTTGACGATGCCGATGAAGAACGGCGGCTTCATGTCGAGGCCAGCCGCGTCCTCGCCCGAGGCCTGGTCGAAGCCGCCGGTCTGCTGGAACAGGAGCACGCGGAAGCCGTCGAAGCCGGCGTCGCGGAGCGCCTTGCGGTACTCGGTGACGTACATGCCGAACCGGCAGGGGCCGCACGCGCCCGCGGTGAGGAACACGTACTTGTTGACGATCTCCTCCGAGGTCATGCCCTGCTGGTCGCGCAGCGTGCAGAGGAACTTCACGAGGTTGCCGACGGTGAAGTAGGTCGGGTTGCACTGGCCGCGGTTGCCGAACTCCTTGCCGTAGCGGAGCGCGTTGGTGTCCGGGCACTCGAGGTGCATCACGCGGTAGCCGAGGCCCTTGAGGGCGCCCTCGACGAAGTAGTCCTGGGCCATGGTGAGGCCCGAGACGAGCACCGTGGTGTCGTACTTCTCGCGCTGGGCCTTGGTGAACTTGAGGTCCACCATCTCCTCGATCCACTGGGTCTGCTCGGGCTTGTCGAGCCCCAGGCGGGCGCGCTCCTCGGCCTCGAACCTGGCGATCTCCTGGTCGACGTCGAGGACGACGAGCTTCTTCTTCGAACCGGTCTCGGTGGTGTGCGCGGCCATGCTGGGCTCCCTTGCGGTGGGGGTCATTCAGCGGCCGAGGCCGCGTCTTCGGTCTTGGATTTCAGGCGATCGATGCTGCCGTCCGCCGCCTTCTTGCCGAGGCGGACCAGGCTCTTGTCGACTTGGACCTCGGGCTGGTTGGGCGCCTGGTAGGCGCGCAGGCGCTCCTCGAGGGCGTGGAGCTGGGCGTCGAGCTCGGGGTCGGGCTTGCGCAGCTGCTGCTTCTTGAGGGCGAGGAGCTCCACCCGCTTCTTGTCGAGGTTGTAGGCGAGCTCCGCCTTCTTCGCGGCGAGGTCGCTCAGGCGCTCCTCGTGCAGCTTCAGCGAGTGCGCGTAGGTCTTCACGCGGATCTTGATGCTGCCACCAGGCTTGTTGGCGTCGATGTCGTGGAGCGCCGCGTAGGGCGTGGCGCTGGTCTGGATGATCGAGTCGATGAGGCCATAGGTGGGCGCGTCGTGGCCGCACTTGAACGACGACAGATCGAGCACCACCACGTTGGGGTGGCGCGCCGCGAACTTGGCGGCCCACACCTTCTGCGAGGAGTTGACCGAGTAGTTCTCCGGCCACACGTCGCGGATGTCGAGCGGCGACATGCCCTTCTGGATCTCGTCCTTGAAGTAGCGCGCGAGGTACTCCTTGTCCTTGGGGATCGAGCGCACCGAGAGGATCGGGTACCCGAGCACCTGGAACTCCTCGGGGATGCCGTGGTTGAGGCCCGGATCGCTGTGGTACGGCCGTCCGAGCAGGAGGATCGCCACGCGATCTTCGGCCTCGACGGTCTCGAGGATCGCGCGGCCCTTCTCCTGCACGTCGCGGTCGAACGCGTCGAGCGCCTTCCACGCCTGCTCGGCGGCGAAGTCGCTCTCGTCCTCGGTGACGCCGAGGAGCGGGCCGAAGGTCTCGAACAGGCGGCGGCGCAGGCGCACGGGCTCCTTGAACGAGAGCGCCGGGTCCAGGTACTGGATGCCGCGCGTCGCGAAGAAGTCGACCTCCTTGGTGAACGCCGCCTTGATGACGTTGGGCGAGCCGGCCACGATCGGGCACGAGGCGTCGTCCATCGTCTCCTCCACGAACGTGTTCACGTGGGTGAGGCTCGGGAAGAAGATGTAGTGGAGCGGGCGCTTGCGCTCGGGCTCGTGGTAGTGGAACAGCAGGTTGTGCACGTGCGCCTGGGCGACCTTGCTCGGGTAGCAGGGGTCGACCGAACCGTACTTGCCGCCCTCGACCCACAGCTCCTCGCTGGTCGGGTCGCTGAACAAGATGTTGTGCTTCTGCAGCCCGAGCACCTCGAAATAGGTGCGGAAGTAGGGCGCCGTCGAGTAGACGTTGAGCACGCGCGGCATGCCGAGGCGCACCTTCTTGCGCGCCTCCTGCGCCTCCTTGCTCGAGCGCTGGAACGGGCGGGTGACCTTCACGCGGCGGATGCCGAAGAGGCCCTTCTTCACCTCGAAGTCCTCGATCGCCGTCCCGTGGGGGGGCAGCGGCGCGGGCTCGTAGGCGTGGATGAACGCGCGGCGCGCCTCGTACTCGACGCAGTTGGGGAACTGCTTCGCGAGCTCCTTGCGCTCGCGGACCAGGTCGAGCATCGCCTCCTTGGACTCGACGGTGCCCTTCTCGCAGGAGAACCCGCTGATGTAGCGGCTCGTGCTGCCGTCGGGCCGCTCGGCGTCGATGAACGTGCGCTTGCACTGGTTCGGGCAGAAGTGACAGACGGTCTCGTCG
>CAZUZY010000472.1:0-6132 GCA_964624885.1 uncultured Polyangiales bacterium
GCCGGAGCCGCCGCTGCCGGAGCCGCGGCCACGGCCGGTGCCTGCGGGCTCTCGCCCATCGTCATCATGGTCTTCGCCGGCTTGTTCCGCGCAAGCGCGCTCGCGGCGGCGGCGGCGGGCGAGGACGACGGCGGCGGCACGCTCTTGCTCGCGCTCGGCGCCGGCTGGATGGTGATCTGCGCGTCGTCCGGCGCCTTGCTCACCACGTACCGCGTGCGGGCCAGCGCGTTGGTGGCGCGATAGCCATCGGGCAGCACCTCGATGGTGAAGTTGGCGAGCGGTCCGCTGTCACCTCCCGCGCTGCGGGCCTGGGCGAGCGCCCCTTGCCAGGTGGCGGCTTCGACCGTGTGTCGCCGATCGGCGGCGCCGGCGGCGGCGCTCAAGGAAGAGACTTCGACGAACCAGCGCATGAGGGCCTCGCGAAGCTACCTCAAGACCCCCCCGACTCCTAGGGCGTAGTCATGCGCGATCCGCGCGACGTTCAGCGCGTGCGGGCACGCGCGCCGATGTCGCGCCGGTGCTGGGAACCCGCGAAATGCACGCGATCGACGGCGGCGTAGGCGGCCTCCGCGGCGGCATCGAGGTCCTTCGCCTGAGCGGTGATGCAGAGGACCCGCCCGCCCGCGGTCCGGAACTTTCCGTCCTCGCGCCGCGTGCCCGCATGCAGGACGGATACGCCCGGCACCGCGGCGGCCTCGTCGAGCCCCTCGATCACGTCCCCCGTGCGGGGCGACTCGGGGTAGCCGGCTGCGGCCAGGACGACCGCCAGGGCCGGCCCGGCGAGGACCGGCGGCGACCGGTCCGCGAGCGCGCCGAGGTCCCCGCGCGCGGCGCCCTCGAGGTACGGAAGGAGGGCCCCGTCCAGCCTCGCGAGGAGCACCGCCGTCTCGGGATCGCCGAAGCGCACGTTGAACTCGAGCACCGACAGCGCGCCGTCCTCGCCGATCATCAGACCGGCGAACAGCACGCCGCGAAACGGGCGTCCCTCCGCGGCCATGCCGTCGACCGTCGGCCGGATCACCTCCGCGAGGATGCGGGCCTCGAGCGCCGCCGTGACGACCGGCGGCGGCGAGTAGGCGCCCATCCCGCCCGTGTTCGGGCCCTGGTCCCCGTCCTTGATCCGCTTGTGGTCTTGCGCGGCCGCGAGGGGCACGAAGCGCGCGCCGTCGCAGATCGCGTGGAAGGAGACCTCCTGGCCGGTCACCCGGTCCTCCAGCACCACCCGCCGCCCGGCGGCACCGAAGACGCCCTCGCGCATGAACGCGTGGATGGCCGCGCACGTCTCCTCCACGCTGCTGGCGACCACGACGCCTTTGCCCGCGGCGAGCCCGTCGGCCTTCACCACGAGCGGGCGACCCAGCGCGCGGGCGTGGGCCTCGGCGGCGTCGGCGTCGTCGAAGACCGCGTAGGCGCTGGTCGGGATGCCGTGACGCTTCATGAAGTCCTTGCAGAAGGACTTCGAGGCCTCGAGCTCCGCCGCCGCCCGCGAGGGGCCGAACACGAGGAACCCGGCTGCCGTCAGCGCGTCGGTGACGCCGGCGCACAGCGGCGCCTCGGGGCCCACGACGACCAGCTCGGCTCCGGACGTCCGCGCGGCGGCCACCACCGCCGGGAGATCGTCCACCTTGCCGGCCACCGTGGCGGCCTCGGCGGCGATGCCCGCGTTGCCCGGCATCGCGACCACCTCGGCCTCGCCAGCGAGGGCCCGACACAGCGCGTGCTCGCGCGCCCCCGAACCGAGCACCAGCACCTTCTTGCGCGCCATGCGCGCGTCGTTAGCACGTGGTGCCTTTCGTAGGTTAAGCTCCCCCCGTGGACTCCCGCGCACACGAGCGTTTCCGCGTCTGGCTGCCGATCCAGGTCTCTTCCGACACCATCGAAGGCGCCATCGGCGTGACCAAGGACGCGAGTCAGGGCGGCCTGCTGATGGCGGCCACCGAGCCCCTCACGGTCGACAGCGTCGTGAGCCTCACCTTCACCTTGCCCGACGAGACCGAGCGCGTGGTGCGCGGCAAGATCGTCCGCATGGAGCGCAACGCCGACGACCCGCACGGGCCGTGGCCGTTCCGCATCGCCGTGCAGTTCGTCGATCCGCTCGACGACCTCGACGACATGCTGCGCGCGATCGGCGAGCGGCTCTCCCAGATCCGCTGAATCCGCCGTGGAGTGGTGGGCTTACATGGGCACCGTGCGCAACGAAGTGCGGGCCGTTATCCTCTGACGAATGCGCATCCCGTTCGGGCGGCTGACCGCCGTCCTCGCGCTCGGCTCGGCCGGGTGTTCGTCCACCACCAACGACGCCACCCCGAACGACGGCGGCACCGACGTGACGACCGAGACGGCGCCCGCGGTGCACGACCTGCCGTGCGAGATCGACGCGATCCTCGAGGCCAACTGCCGCAAGTGCCACTCCGATCCGCCCAAGTTCGGCGCGCCGATGCCGCTCGTCTCGCACGCCCAGGTGCACGCCAAGGCCGCGAGCGATCCGTCGTTCGAGGTGTGGCAGATGATGAAGACCCGCATCCACGATCCGGTCAAGCCGATGCCGCAGGCGCCCAACCCGCCGCTCTCCAGCGCGGACACCGCGACCATGGACGCCTGGTTCGCCAAGTCGGCGCCGAAGGGCGACGTGCCGTGCGGCGGCACCGACGCCGGCACCGACGGCAGCCTGCTGCCCACCGTCAAGTGCACGCCCGACCTCGAGCTCCGCCCGGCGAGCCCCTGGGTGATGCCCAAGGACACCACCGATCAGTACGTGTGCTTCGGCATCGACATCAAGAACGACACCGGCGCGAAGCGTCAGCTCACCGCGATCATCCCGAAGCCCGACAACCTCAAGATCGTCCACCACATCGTGCTCGCCGAGAGCAGCACCAAGGTCGACCCGAACCCGGTGCCCTGCAAGCCGGGTGCGATCGCGACCATGCGCATGGTCTACGCGTGGGCCCCCGGCGGCTCGGCGTTCGAGCTGCCGAAGGAGGCGGGGTTCCCCGTCGAGCCCGGCGAGAAGCACTACATGGTGCAGATGCACTACAACAACGCGACCCACCTCGACGGCGAGAAGGACACGAGCGGCTTCGCGTTCTGCTCCACCGGCGATCTGCGCCCCAACGACGCCGACGTCATGGCGTTCGGCAGCGAGAAGTTCACGATCCCCGCCAAGACCAAGTACACGCTCGATTGCTCGCTCAAGATCCCGGGCGCCTTCGGCGAGGTGACCGTCATCGGCGCGTTCCCCCACATGCACAAGCTCGGTCGCGCCATGAGCACCGTGCTCGAGCCCGCGGCGGGCGGCGGGCCCATCGACATCGGCACCAACGCGGCGTTCGACTTCAACGCGCAGTACTGGTTCGACATCCCCGACACCAAGGTCAAGCCGGGGGACACCGTGCGCACCCGCTGCACGTGGGAGAACACCACCGATGCGCCCGTGAGCAAGGGCGAGAACACCGACGACGAGATGTGTTACGGCTTCACCATCTACTACCCGAAGATCACCGGCTCGCTGTGGAGCTGGGCGCTCCCCGCGTACACCGCGACCTGCAAGTGATGCTCGCGGGCGGGGCGTCGAGCCTCACATGCCGCCGAGGATCTTGAACGAGTCGCCGTCGCGCACGAGCTGCAGCCGGTTGTCGCGCACGGCGCGGTGCCACTGGTCGCCGCTGGACGTCGGCACCTGGAACGAAGCCGTGTACGTGTAGTCCACGTGGATGACCTTGGCCTCGGTCTCGGTGATCCGCCGGTAGCGAATCTCGTAGCGGATGGCCTTGGTCTGCTTGAACTTGCTGGTCAGGTAGGCGTGGAGCCCCTGGTAGTCGATGTCGTCGTTCGACTTGGCGTTGCCGCCGGTCTCGAAGTACCGCGGCGAGGCCATGGCGTAGAGGGTGTCGACGTCGCGCTCTTCGACCGCGTGGCGGTACTTCTCGCAGAACGTGACGACCTTGCGGTTGTCGCTGTTGTCCTCGACGTCGGTGTTGGGGATGTTGGTCTTGGTGCACCCCGCCACCCCCCCCAGCAAGAGGCCCGCGCCCAGCAATAGGCCGGTGGACGGGAGGCCGACGGCGAGCGGGACCGAGACGAGGAGCTGGGCGAGCGGCTTGGTGGGGCGAAACATCGGGCTTTCGTGGGGGAACGCCCGGTGAGGCGGGCTCCATTCCCAGCCTAGCGAGGTGACGGCGGCGCGGACAAGTGGTTGGGACCGCGGTAGCCTCGGGGCCCCGTGTCCGATCGTCTGCCGGTGCTCCTCGCCTCGCTCGGTCCCTCCCAGCCAATCCTCGGCGACGCCGCGATGGGGACGGCCTTGCTCCCCGCGGTCGAGCCCGACACCTGCCTCGAGGAGCTGTCGCAGATCCGCCCCGACCTCGTGCGCGCCGTGCACCTCGACCATCTTTCGGCCGGCGCCCGGCTCCTTCGCACCAACACGTTCGGCGCCTCCCGCGCCCGCCTCTCGGCCCACGCCATCGCGGACGTCGCCTCCGTCAACGCGGCCGCGGTCCGCTGCGCGCGCGACGCGATCTCGGCGAGTGGCCGGGAGAACGTCCTCGTCGCGGGGGTCCTCGGGCCGGGCGCGGATCGCGAGCAGGCGGAGGCGCTCGCCGCGGCCGGGGTCGCGCTGTTCGTCGTCGAGACCGTGCGCACCGTGGCCGAGGGCGGCGCGATCCTCTCGATCGCGCGCGATCTGGGCCCCGTGGTGGTGTCGTTCTCCCCCGAGGCGGACGGTCGCCTGGCCGACGGCGCGAGCCTCTCCGAGGCCTGCCGCGCCCTCCCCTACGCCGACGGCGTGGGCCTCAACTGCGGGCAAGGCGCGCGCGCGACGGTGGCCTGCTTCGCCGCGCTGCCCGCCGGGCGCCCGCGGTTCGCCTTCCCGAGCGCCGGCCTCCCGAGCGGCGAGCCGCTGGTGTGGCCCGAGGATCCCGCGACCTTCGCCGCGGCGGTCGGACAGCTGCGGGGCGCCGCCGTGCTCGGGGGCTGTTGCGGCACCACGGCCGCGCACCTCACGGCCCTGGCCGCCGTCCTCGGCCCGCCCGGTGCACCACGCGCGGGGGACGCTTGACGCGGGACCACGGCAGCCCGACCGGGCAGTCGATGCGCGATCCGCTCGGGCTCGTCGGCACGACGATCGACCGCCGCTACGAGGTGCGTCGGATCGTCGCCGAGGGCGGCTTCGGGCTGGTGTACGAGGCCGAGGCGGTCGCGCTCGGCGTCCCCGTGGCCATCAAGGTGCTGCGCGCCGAGCTCCTCGAGTCGAGCCCCGAGGCCCGCGCGCGCTTCGGCCAGGAGGCCAAGCTCCTCGTGCGCATGCGCCACCCGGCCATCGTGCAGCTCTCCGACGCCGCGCACCTCGACGACGGCACGCCGTATCTGGTGCTCGAGTGGATCGAGGGCGAGACCCTCGACGCCTTCCTCGCCCGGGTCGGCCCGCTACCCCTCGAGGACACGCTGTCCCTGCTCGGCCCGGTGGCGAGCGCCATCGCCTACGCCCACAACGAGGGCGTCATCCACCGGGACCTCAAGCCGAGCAACGTGATGGTCGGCCGCGATCGCGCGGTGAAGGTGCTCGATTTCGGCGTCGCGCGGTGGAGCCACGACTCCGGCGTCAAGACCACCACCCTCAAGAGCACGGGGCTCTCGGTGGGGTTCGCCGCGCCCGAGCAGTACGCGCGCGACTTCGGCGTCGTCGACCACCGCGCCGACCAGTTCGCGCTCGCCGCGATCGTGTTCTCCGCGCTCACCGGCGAGGCGCCGTTCGCCGGCGAGTCCCTCCGCGAGGTGATGTTCGCCACCTGCATGGCCACCGAGCGTCCTTCGGTGCGCAAGCACCGCGACGATCTCTCGAGCGCGGTCGACGGCGTCGTCAAGCGTGGCCTCGCCATCCGCCCCGAGGCCCGGTACCCGGACGTGCGCGCGTTCTTCTCGGCGCTCGTGCAGGCCTCGCAAGGCCACGTGGAGCCGCAGGACGAGGCGGCCACGACGCGCCCGACCGACGGCCCGGCGCCGAGCCCGGCCACCATGGCGCGCCCGCTCTCGCCGGCGACCCTGCCCTCGCCGCAGCTCCCCGCGGCGCCGCGCACGGAGAAGGCCGCCGCGTCGTTGCCGTTCGCGCCCACCCAGCGCAACCACGAGGGCGCGATG
>CAZUZY010000473.1:0-6103 GCA_964624885.1 uncultured Polyangiales bacterium
CTGCGCGGCGTCGACGAGGGTGGGGCGGGCCGCGGGCTCGGCGGCGCAGGCCGCCACCACGAGCAAGCGTGCGGCCTCGCGCGGCAGCCGCGGGGACACCTGCGCGAGCACGACCGGATCGAGCGCGAGCAGGAGCGGGGTCGCCTCGTCCCACGCCTTGTCGTCGACCAGCTTGCGGGCGAGGAGGTAGCGCGCGAGCGTTCGGTCGAGTGGGTCGCCCTCGGTCACCGAGGCCGCCGCGACGGCCAGCATCGCGGCGTCTCGATCGTCCTTGCCGTCCTTGGGGCCGAAGCGCGCCGCGAGGAGGCGGCCGAACAGCCGCGCGCGCGTGGCGTTGGTGACCGAGAACCGCTTGACGTCGAGGGTGCGCGCCGCGTCGTCGTCGAGCACCTCCGCGCGCGCCGCGTCGTAGTAGGTCGCCGCCTCGTCGAGCCGGCCCGCGCGGAGGGCGAGGTCGCCGAGCGCTTCCCGGACCCGGTTGCGATGCGTGGTGGGGGTGCGGGGATCGTCGATCAGGACGCGCAGCTGGGCGGCGAGGCCGGCCAGATCTCCGCGCAGACCGGCGAGCTTCGCGAGATCGACGCGGGCCGCCGGGTCCGCCACGTCGAGCCGCAGGAGCGCGCGGAAGTGGGACTCGGCACCCGCGAGATCGCCCTCGTCACGGCAGCGCTCGGCCTCGTCGCGCAGCCGCTCGACCACGTGCGGACAGCGTCGACCCCAGATGGCCGGGCGCGAGAAGCGGGCCTTGGCGACGGCGAGCGCCTCGGGGGGCAAGGTGACGGCGTCGAGCGACGCCCGGAAGCCGGCCTCGGCGGTCGCGAACGGCACGCCGAAGGCGGCCTCGAAGCGCGCGCCGGCGTACCAGGCGCGCACGGCGGCCCCCTGCCCTCGCTCGTAGAGGTGTCCGACGAACGCGCCCGCGACCGTGTAGGCGAGCGACGAGTTCTGGGCGAGGAAGCCCCCCCCGAAGGTGCGCGACAGCGGCGGGAGCAGCTCGAGATCGCGCATGGCCCGCGCCCACTGCAGCGGCGTGAGCTCGTCGCGATCGGGCGAGGCGAACACGGCGATCCCCTCGACGAGCCCGGGGTTCGGGAACAGCCCGCCGGCCACGCGGAACGGGCCCGCGCCGAACGCGCCGGCGACCACGTGCGCGAGCTCGTGGCCGAGCACGGGGTGCGGGTAGGCGGACATCTGCAGGTAGACCTCCTTGCGCCAGGGCTTGGCGACGTAGGTCTCGGCGGCCCCCATCAGGCGGCGCTTCTGCTCGGCGTCGTGGAAGAAGAACGCGGTGACGCGCTCTGGTCCGCGCGCGCCGAGGCGGGCCTCGACCATGGCGAGCTCCTCCTCGCAGTCGCGCAAGAGGAGCGCCGCGTCGACCGGCGCCGTCGCGCGCGGGAACACGACGTCGCAGCGGGGGCCGTGCAGCGCACCGCCGAGGGTCGCCGCGATGGACGCCGCGGTGCTGCGGTGACCGAGGGAGGTGCCCGCGAGCGCGAGCGCGACCGACGCGATCGCGGCGAGCCCCCCCGCGAGCGGCGCGCTCGGCAGCCAGAGCCGGCCGGTGTCCGGATCGCGGGCGAGGTGGCGAGACACCCCGACCAGCGCGATCAGCGTGGCGAGCGTGCCCGCGCG
Organism: uncultured Polyangiales bacterium; assembly: GCA_964624885.1. Taxonomy (GTDB): domain Bacteria; phylum Myxococcota_A; class Polyangia; order Polyangiales; family JADJMO01; genus JADJMO01. The sequence continues at coordinate 1,633 of CAZUZY010000473.1, forward strand.
GTAGGTGAGCAGCGGCCCGCCGGCGTCGACGACCTCGTCGTACAGCGTGCCGCTGAAGAACCCGACGTACGGATCGTAGGCGAACACCGCGGGCGAGAAGTAGAACCAGAGGCCCGCGACGAGCGCGGTGGTGAGCGGCGTGACCCCCGCGAGCGTGACCGCGAGCCACCGCCTTCGCCCCGCGACCAGGCACGCGACCGCGCCGGCCGCGCCTCCGAGGACGCAACCGAGGCCCGGGCCGAGCGCGAAGGTGACGAGCCCGCCCAGCGGATCGCACATGCCGACCCGCAGCCCGTGGACGAGCGCCGTGGCGAGCGCGATCGCCGCCAAGAGGGCGCCGAGGCGCATGCCACGCGCGACGCGGTCCGCCGGGCTCTCGGCGCGGAGGCGACCCGCGACGAAGCCCTCGAGGGCGGCGACGACGGCCGCCACCGTGGGGACGTGGAGCCCCGTGGCGATGGCGTGCTCGTAGCCAGGGCCGGCGAACAGCGGCAGGAAGCCGAGGCCGAGGCCCGCCGCCGCGACGAGCGCCGAGGCGACGAGCCGCGCGCGGCTCACCCCGCCCCCTCGCCCACCGGCATCGCATCCGCCACCCGCAAGGCCCGCGCGACCACGCTCCCGCGCAGCGCGACCCGCCCGAAGGCGAGGGCCTGGTGAACGACGAAGATGGCGAACACCGACCGCGAGCTGGTGGAGAACGCGGCCCCGAAGCCGAGGAGGCCGGCGGCGGCGATCCAGCGCGGGAGGGCGAGGCCGGTGAGCGCGAGCACGCGCCGAGGAGCGCGTACGGCGAGGGCCAGCCCGGTGCCGAGTGAGCAGTCACGCCGGGTGCAGAGCGCGGCGACGAGGTCGACGAAGGCCTTGAACGTGGCGAGCACGAGCGCCGTGAACAGCACGGGCACGGCGAGGGCGAGCACCGAGGCCCGCGGGGTCGCGCCGTCGAGCTTGGGCAGCATGGTGGAGACCGGGAACACGCCGCAGAGGAGCACGAGCACGAGGGTGCCGATCAGGGCGATGGCCGCGAGGCCCACCATGCGCGCGGCCAGGCCGAACGTGCGCTCGCCGAGGCGTGGCGCCCGGAGCTCACCCTCCTCGGCGAGTCCGGCGAACAGCGCACCCTGGAGGAAGATCGACAGCGCCCACCACACGACGAGGCCGATCGCCGTGCCACCGACCAGCGCGCGCAGCGCGACCCCGTGCTGCATCGCGAGGTCGAACAGCACGTGCATGCCCGGCGTCCAGAACGCGACCTTGTCGCCGTCGGGGTGGTTGCCGAGGACGCGCGCGGCGAGCTCGGCGAACGGCGCCGCGAGCACCCAGGCGACCACGAGCTCGAGGCCGAAGAACGCCGTGAGCAGGCCGAGGCGACGACGGGCGGCGGGCTTCGCGCTCATGGCCCGAGCCCCCGCACCAGCACGCCGAGCCAGGCGATCGCGCGCTCACGGCTCACCGCGGCCCCGCCGCCCTTGCCCGGCGCCGAGTACCAGTTGTTGAGGCGGTTCTTGTCGAGGGGGATCTTGTAGTCGGGGTCGATGACCGCGCCGACGAGCTCGGTCGGACCGTCGGCGTCGATGCGCAGCCAGGACACCGGCTTCTCGAGGTCGACCGGCGGGATGTCGACGACCACCGGCGCGCGGACGAAGCGCACCACGCGCCGCGAGCGGCTGCCGTCCGCGAAGCGGAGCTCGACGTCGACCGGCAGATCGACGACCCCGCGGCGACCGATCCACACGCTCGAGCGGTAGCCCGCCTCGACCTTGCCGCCCTCGAGCTTGACCCGCCCGCCCGGCCCGTCGAACCAGCCCGCAGGGGCGGTGCGGCGCTCGCTCTGGAGCTGCTCGACGTAGTAGTCGAGGGTGGTGGGGGTGGTGAGCGCGAGCCGGGCCGCCTCGCCGCACGGGGCGCCGAGGTGCGTGGTGAGCGTGTCGAGGAGGTCGCTCGGCTTGGGGTGGCGGAAGCGCTGCGCCCGTGTGTAGACGCCGAGCGCGGTGTCGAACGCCGCGGGCCCACAGGCGTTGCGGACGCTCACCATCGCCATGGCCGTCGCGCCGTAGATGCGCGCGCCGTACGAGCGGCCGGAGGCGAAGGCCCACGCCGGCTGGAAGATGGGCTCCTCGAACGGCGGGTTCGCGCCGCGCCGGTGGAAGAGGTCTTCACCGATCTGCAGCGGGCCCAGGCTCACCGCGGAGCCGCCCGGGAAGAGCGTGCCGAGCGCGAGCTCGTCGGCGAGGGAGTTGAGGCCCTCGTCGCCCGCAGGCCACTCCACCTCGTGCGTGCCGACGAGGCCGTAGAACCACTGGTGCCCGAGCTCGTGCACGGTCACGCCCTCGACCTCGTGGAGGCCGTGGTTCGGCAGACCGGAGCCGCCGGTGGTGATGAGGGTCGGGTACTCCATGCCGCCCGCCTCGTCCGCGCCCGACGGTGGGTGCACGATGGTGAGCACCGGGTAGGGATAGGCGCCGAAGCGCGCGCCCTTGTCGCGCAGGCCGTGGATCGCCGACTCGAGCGACCGCTGGGCGGGCTCGTCGTACCCGGGCGGGTAGAGCAGCCGGATGGCGACGTCGGCGCCGCCCTCGACGAACGAGCCTGTCTTCTCGGAGAACCTGTCCCAGGCGGTCCACGCGAAGTCGTGCACGTCGGCAAGCGTGTGCCGGACCACGCGCCGCCCGCCCTCGACCTTGGACGAGGCGAGCACGCCGCTCGCGCCGACGACGAACCGCTCGGGGACGTCGATGGTGACGTCGTACTGCCCGTAGTCCGCGTAGAACTCCGCCACGTGGTGGAACGGGAACGAGGCCCACGTGCCGTTCTCCTCGAGCTTCGCGAACTTGGGGAACCACTGGCCGGCGAAGTGGAAAGAGCCGTGGTAGCCCGTGCGCTCGCTCACCTCGGGCAGCGCGTCGTGGAACTCGACGGCGAGCTCCACCGACTCGCCCGGCTTGATCGGGTGCGGCAGCGGCACCTCGACGTCGGTCTCGTCGTCGGGCGTGCCCTCGGGTCGCGGATCGATCGAGTCCTGTGGCGACTCGCCGGCGTGGCCCACGTACTTGCGGGTCGGCCACAGATCCTTGCCCTCGAACACGAGGCTCTTGACGTCACAGAAGCCCGGCGCGCCGGCCTGGTCGCCGCGGAACCCGCCGACGCGCGCGCGGCGGAAGATGGTGCGGTCGTTCTTGAAGGCGTTGAGGTAGAGGTGGAGGCGGACTCGATCGAGGGCGACGTTGGCCACGTTGCGCAGGGCCATCGTGCCCTTGCCGTCGATCGAGTGCTGATCGGGGTCGAGCTTGGCCGAGAGCACGTAGCGCACGACGTTCTCGGCGTGCGCGGGCACGGCTGGCCAGCCCTGCGGCGGCGGGTTCACCACGGGGGCCGGCTTGGCCACCACGGGCGCGGGCGCGAACGAGCGCACGCCGAAGACGATGCCGAGCACGCCGAGGCAGACGAGCCCCACGGCTTCGAGCACGTCGCGCTTCGCCCCACCGTCGTCGGCCATCGAGGAGGGCGTGATTAGCACGTGCATGCTACGAACGGGACCGTGCGCGCGCTCCGCCTGTGCCTCGGGCTGTGGTTCCTCGGCGGGATCGGGGTCGGCTGCGGCGCGACCGACGCCGGCCCGTTCGTCCTGACGGTCAGCGGTGGCCTCGAAGGCGCCCCCCTCGCCGGCGCCGAGGTGAGCAAGGTGGAGCTCCGCGTCCGCTCCCTGTCGGGCGAGGAGAAGGCCGTGGCCACGGCCACGCGGGCCGCGGGCGGGCTCGATCTGCCCGACGCCGCGCGCACCGGTCAAGGCGCGCTCGCGGTGGTCGGCCTGACGACGGCGGGGGCGATCGCGGCCTACGGGCGCACGATCCCCGTCGACCTCGGCGGCCTCGTCGACGCGACGAGCTCGCTCCGGGTGATGGCGCAGCCCGTCGGGTCCTCCGCCCGCATCCTGACGCTCCCTCGCGCGGCCCACGCCCCGCGGTGCGGACTGGTCGGCGTGCGGTTCCTCGTGGTCGGCGACGCAGCGTCGACGGCGCTGCAGGTCGTCGATCTGCTGAACTGGACGGCCTCCGACGAGGCCTCGGCGCTGCCGTTCGCGCCCGAGACGCTGGCGACCGCCGGAGCCTACGTGCTCGCGCTCTCGGCGAAGGGCGAGGTGGCGCTGGTCGATCTCGAGGCCGGGACGACCACCACCCCCACCGCGCCGACCGGCGCCACGTTCGCCGAGGTGGTGGGGGGCAAGGTGGTGGTGGGGGACGACGGCTCGGCGTGGATCGTCGGCGCCGGTCGGGACACGGGGGCCACCGACCTCGTGCTGCGCCTCGGGACCGACGGCACCCTCGCGGCGCGTCGCCTCGGCACCGCGCGCACGCGCGCCGCGGTCACCTGGTTCCCGAGCCGGGGGGTGGTCGTGGCGTACGGCACGCCGACCGGACCGGTCGAGGTGCTCTCGCCGACGGCCACCGTCGCCGCGCCGCTCCCGTTCGCGGCC
>CAZUZY010000474.1:0-6101 GCA_964624885.1 uncultured Polyangiales bacterium
GCAGCGCTGCGAGGCCAGCGGCTCGGTGAGGAACGCGACGATGGCGTCGAGCTCCGCGGGCACCGGGCCGTCGCCCAGCGCAGCGAGGGTCGGGTCGCCGGCCAGCGACGCCGGCCGCAGCTTGCCGGAGACGATCTGGGCCACGTGCTCGGTCGCGTCACCCTCGAGGTAGCGACGACCGGCGCAGAGCTCCCACAGCATCACGCCGAGCGCGTACAGGTCGGCGCGCGGGGTCGCCGACTCGCCGCGGGCCACCTCGGGCGCCACGTAGCCCGGCTTCGCGAGCACGTTGCCCGCCACCGTGTGGCACTTGCGGTTGTCGCCGCGCGCGGTGCCGAAGTCGATGAGCTTCACGTCGCCCGAGAAGCCCACCATCACGTTCTGGGGCGACAGATCGCGGTGCACGATGCCGAGCGGCGCGCCGTCCGATCCCGTGCGCTCGTGCACGTGGGCGAGGGCGCTCGCGATCTCGAGGCTCACCGCCACGGCGTCGGCCCAGGGCAGCGGCTTGCCGAGGCGGGAGAGGCGACCGCGCACGTCGGCGAGCGAGCGCCCCTCGACGTACTCCACCACCACGAAGGGATCGCCGTGCTCGTCGACCGCGGCCTCGATGATGCGGGCCACGCCCGGGTCGTCGAGCTGCGACTGCACGCGGGCCTCGTCGAGGAAGCGCGCGTGGAACGAGGGGTCGGTGCGGTACTCGCGCCGGATGCGCTTGACGACCACCGGCCGCTCCGCGCCCTCGATGCCGACCGACGTCGCGAGGTAGACCTCGCCCATTCCGCCGCGCACCAGGAGCCGCAGCAGGACGTAGCGCCCGAGGAGGCGCGGGAGGGCTTCGGTGTCCGAGGTCGGGGCCGGCATCGGGTTCTGCATGGGCCGAAGGTGCCGATGTAGGTGTGCTGTGGACAACTTTTCGGATGCACATTCTTTGGCCTTCTTCGGCGAGACGAGGCAGCGGGCGCCGAACCGGAGCTCGAATCGACCTGCGAGATACAGGTTCAACCTGCCGAATCCAGGAGACTTTCACGCGCCACTCCCGGCGAAGGCCGGGGGTTGTGTATCGTGGCAGGAGTGACAGGCAACGCCGATGGCTTCGACGACGACGAGCTGCCGGGACCGGCGCTCGAGCTCGACACCAGCGGGCCTGGCGGAGCGCCGGGCAACGCCCAGCAAGCACCGCTCGGACACGCGGCGTTCAGCGACGACTGGGACGATGCTCCGGGGGAGAGCCCGGCGCTCGACATCGCCGACGTGCGGCCGAGCGCCAAGGTCGCGCCGGCGGAGGTGCGGACCGCCGCGGGTGGAGAGCCCACGACCGAGGGACCGCGCACCAGCCTCGCCGCGCAGCCGGCCCAGGCCTTCGCGATCGACGCCTACGAGGTCAAGGCGCTCGCCGACTACGGCGTGGAGCCCAAGAACCTCCTCGAGGCGGTGCCGTACGCGCTCCGCGTGCTGCGGCGTCAGCGCGAGCTCCGACGCGCGCTCGACGAGCTGCGACGAGGCATCGGCGAGGCGGAGACCCGCCGCGACCAGCGCTTCGTCGAGCTCGGCGAGATGCTCGCCCCCATCGTCGCGATCGATCCCCAGTACCGCGCGCTGGCGGAGCCGCTCGGGCGCGCCGAAGCCGTCGCCCGCGACCGCAAGGGGGCGCTCGCCGAGGCCGACAACGCCTTCCGCGCGCAGGTGGGCGCGGTGGACGCCGATCTCGCCGCCCTCGATCCGCCCCGCCTCGAGGCCGAGGCCGCGGTCGCGGCGCAGCAGAAGGTGTTCGACGAGGCGAGCCGGCTCGCCCAGAAGCACGAGGCCCGCCGCAAGCGCGTCGAGATCGACGTGCGCGCGGCCAAGACCAAGCTCGATCGGCCGGAGACGAGCCTGCCCGATCGCAGCGCGGCCCAGGCGCTCGTGGCCGCCGCCGACGCCGAGCGCGCCACCCGCGCCGCCGAGGAGAAGATCGCCAAGGACGCCGCGCTCGGCGAGGAGAGCAAGCTCGCCATCGCCCGGCGGGTGCTCGCCGACGTCGAGGCCCGCATCGAGCACCACCGTGGCCGCCGCCGCAAGCTGGAGGGCGAGTTCGCGCGCCAGGCTGGCGTCCGCAAGGAGGGCGTGGACGCCGCCCACAAGGAGGTCCGCGGCGCCCTGCTCGAGATCGGCAAGCGCGCCGCCAAGGAGGGCGGGCCCGCGGTGGACGGCGTCGACCTGCGCCGCAAGGGCATCGCCGAGGCCGAGGCCTCGCTGCAGCGGCTCCAGATCGACCAGGAGAAGCACCTGCGGGCGCTCGGGAGCGCCGACCGTGTGGCGGTGCGCAACGGCCTCGTCCTGCTGATCGTCGTGACGGTGGTGGTGCTCGGCAGCTTCATCGCGTGGCGCGCCCTGCGGACCAACCCGTACCTGGAGGGGGTCAAGACCACGGGGCTCTGCGCCGAGACGACCCCGGTGGGCTAGCGCGTGCCCGTGCACGTCAAGATCTGCGGGGTGACCTGCGTGGAGGACGCGCTGCAGGCGGTCGACGCGGGCGCATCCTCCATCGGTCTCAACTTCGTGCCCACGAGCCCGCGCTGGGTGACGGTGGAGGTCGCGCGGTCCATCGTCGCGGCCGTCGGCGCGCGAGCCCTCGTGGTGGCCGTCGTCGCCGACCGGACGCTCGAGGAGATCGTCGCGCTGCGCCGAGAGGTGGGGTTCGGCTGCGTGCAGCTCCACGGGGACGAGTCACCCGCCCTGGTGGAGGCGCTGCTGCCCCACGCCTACAAGGCGGTGCGGGTGGCCGACGCGCGCGACGTGGCGGCGGCGGCCGCCATGCCGGGCGACTACGTGCTGGTGGACGCGAAGGTCGAGGGCGTGCTGGGCGGCAGCGGCGTCCAGGTGCCGCCGGCGCTGGTGGCCGAGCTCGCGAAGAAGAAGCGGCTGACCCTGGCGGGCGGCCTCACGCCGGACAACGTGGTGAGCGCGGTCACCGTGGTGCGCCCCTACGCCGTCGACGTGGCCAGCGGGGTGGAGCGGGCAGGGGTCCCGCGACGGAAGGACCCCGAACGGGTGGTCGCGTTCGTGACCGCCGCGCGATCAGTTCTTTGACCGAACCTGCACCTACATATACGGTTCGGAGCGATGACCACGGACGGCGCGCTCGCCCGCTTCGCCCGGGACTACCCCGCAGGCACCGTGGTGTTCCGCGAGGGCGAGCTCGGCGAAGAGATGTATGTGATCCAGTCGGGTCACGTGCGCATCCAGAAGCGCGTCGGCAGCCGCGCCGCGGCGCTCGCCAGCGGCAACGAGGTCGGCAAGGACGCCGCCACCGACGATCGCGTGCTCGCCACCCTCGGCGCGGGCGAGTTCTTCGGCGAGATGGCCATCCTCAACGACAAGCCGCGCACCGCGACGGCGGTCGTCGCCGACGACGGCCCCGCGCGCATCCTCGTGATCGACGCCCATCGCTTCGAGCAGATGGTCATCCACAACCGCGAGATCACGGTCCGGCTCATCAAGAAGCTCGCCGCGCGGCTGGCCAGCGCCGACGCGCTGATCGAGATCCTGATGCACAAGGATCCGCGCGCGCGGGTCATGCGCGGCCTCGCCCGGCTGGCCGAGACCTTCGGGGAGGAGCAGGGCAACGGACGCCGGGTCGGCATCTCCCGCGAGGAGCTCGGTGCCCAGGTCAACGCCGAGCCCGAGGAGGTCGAAGAGGTCCTCGGCCGCCTGCGTCGAGTGCGGGTGATCTCGATCGAGCCCACCGCCATCGTCGTCCACGACATGGACCGCCTCCTCGACTTCCTCGAGTTCCTCGAGATGCCCCAGCGGTTCGCGGGCTCGGCGAGCGGGTCGGGCTATCCGGGCCCGGGGTTCCCGGGGGGTGGATTCCCGGGCGGGGAGGGGGACTCCCCATGAACCTCACCGTCGTCGGCTGCCATGGCGGCGAGACCCCGAAGCACCGCACCAGCGGCTTCGTCCTGCGGGCGGGTGGCCGGGCGCTCGCCATCGACGCGGGCTGTCTCACTTCGGGCCTCACCCTCGCCGAGCAGTGCAAGCTCGACGCGGTGCTCGTCTCGCACGGGCACATGGATCACCTCAAGGATCTCGCGACGCTGGCCGACAACCGCTGCCAGAACAACTGTCCGCCGCTCGAGATCGTCTCGATCAAACAGACGATCGACATCCTGAAGAAGCACTTCTTCAATGGCCTTTTGTGGCCAGATTTCACCAAGATCCCGAGCGCGCGTCACCCGACGATCACCTACCGCACCCTGCGCAAGGAGCAGACCACGGAGGTCGCCGGCTTCGACGTGAAGGCGATCATGGTGAGCCACACCATCGACGCCTGTGCGTTCGTCGTGCGAGGCAAGGGCGGGGTGCTCGCCTACTCCGGCGACACCGGCCCCACGGACCGCCTGTGGGAGGTGCTCAACGAGACCCCCGATCTCTCGCTGATGCTGATGGAGATCAGCTTCCCGAACGAGCAGCAGAAGCTCGCCACCGCGAGCGGCCACCACACGCCGCAGACCCTGGGCCCCGAGCTCCTCAAGCTCGACCGGCACCGCGAGGTGCCGATGCTGCTCTACCACATCAAGCCCACCTTCGAGCGCGTGGTCTCCCGCGAGCTCACCAAGATCAAGAACGGCACGGATCTCCAGATCCTGCGCATCGGCGACGAGTTCAAGCTCTAGCCAGCAGCGATTCGTCGCTCCTCCCTGGGTCGCCGATCGAGCGGCCTGGCCGGAGGTCCACCACCGTCACGGCCCAGGAGACGATCAATGGCGCGGCAGGCGCGGGTGCACGAGCGAGGCATAGGCGACGACCGAGCCCTCGGGGTGCTGGGGGTCGTGGCTGTGTCCGCGGCCGACCACGCGTCCCTCGCCGACGCCTCCGAGGTGGGCGAGCGCCTCGAGGTAGACCAGCAGGGTCGAGAGCCCGCACGTCTCGAGGATGGCGCCCTCGTGCTGACGCTCCCGCGCGCGCAGCGCGCCGACGAAGCCCTCGATGTCGCCCGGCACCAGCGCAGAGAGCAGCCCGTCGGTCGCCGCACCGAGGCCTTGCCGCGGGACGTAGTGCGCGAGGTTGGAGGTCGCGACGATGGTGACGCCACCCCGCGCCACGACCGCATCGGCGAGGGCGTGCCCGATGCGCCGCGCCGCGGGCACCGCCAGGTCGTGCAGCACGACCGGCACGATCGAGAGCCGCGGCTGCGCCGAGAGGAGGAGCGGCAGCAGCACCTCGATGGCGTGCTCGCGCGCCAGCACCTCGGGCAGCTCGGTGAGCCCGCCGAGGGCGCGCAAGGACTCGGCGAGCGCCGTGTCGATGGGCACGTTGCCCGTCGGCAGCACGAAGGTCCCTTCGCTGACGATGGTCGCCCGCGGTCCGCGACACAGGTGGTTCGGCGCGAGCAGCACCACCACCTCCTCGAGCCGCACGCTCGACAGCGCCTCACCGACCAGCGCCCCGATGTCGGCCCACGGCCCGTGCGGCAGCACGAGCCCCGCCGCCCGCGGCCCACCACCCACCGGCGGCTTCACCCAGCCCTCGAGCAGGACCCGCTGCTCCTCGGCCTCCACCGGTCCGAACCGCCCCGCGAACTGCGGCTTCCGAACGGGCTCCTCGACGTTCATCCCCGCAACCTACTGCGACCTCCGCCGCGCCGCCTCCACCTCCCGCGGGGCGTAGCGAAGCCGCGACACCCCACCGCCTCTCCACCGCAGATGATTATGTAAACTCACGCCCCGAACCCCGACGCAGCCCAATCCAGGCCTCCGTTCGTGAGTTTACATAATCATAATTATGCGATCTGGAACGGGGGGTACGGGAGGGGCTGCCTGGGTTGGTAGAAGGTGCCTGCTGCATGTCGCTCTTGGTCTCGTTCGTCGTCCTCGCGGTCGCCGGTGAACCTCCGCCCCTCCGGTCCGACCGCACGTTCGACCTCGTCTACACCGGCACCACCACCGCGGTCTGGCTCTTCGCCGAGACCGCCGGCAAGTCCCTCTTCGGTCCCGACGCCTGCCGCTGGTGCAATCCACCCGGCTTCGACGAGAGCGCCCGCGGCCTCCGCTGGAGCAGCCCCGCCGCGGCCCAGGTCGCCGGCGCCGGCACCGCCTTCGTCCTCGCGCCGGCCGCCG
>CAZUZY010000475.1:0-6048 GCA_964624885.1 uncultured Polyangiales bacterium
CACGCGCTTCGCCGAGCCGTTCGCGGCGCAGCTCGCGCGCGCGTTCGCGGCCCTCGCGGTCCCCGAGGAGCAGCGGGCGCGCACGGCCACCGCACTGTTCTTCGAGGGAACGGTGATCGGGCACGACGGCCGCGCGCTGTTCGTCGAGGTCGCGGGGGTGGGGCCACTGCGTCTCGTCTCGCCGGACGATCACGAGGAGCTGCGCTACCACGAGAACCTGCGCCAGCTGTCGCGCGCGGCGGGCAAGGTGGTCAAGGTCATCGGCCGCCTCGTGCCGGACGCGCGGGCCACGGTCGCCGCGCTCGCCGTCTCGGCCGGCCCCGAGATCCTCCCGGTGCCCGACGCCCTCTCGCAGCGGGTGAACCTCGGGCTCGACGTGCTGCAGGCCGCGGACGTGGGGGGTGGTCGCGTGACCGAGCTGACCACCGCCTTCGAGAGCCGCGCCCTCGATCCGCTCCACCCGTTGCGCCGCCGCCTCGAGCGCCTCGCCATCCACGGCGTGCGCTCGCTGCCGACCGAGGCCGGCCCCGTCGTCGACAGCGAGCGGGCCGCCCTCGAGCGAGCCCTGCTGGTCCGGGGCAGTCACGTGCTCGGTGCCCTGTACGAAGGGGCCCGAGCCTCGACCCGCGGGGAGCCACGCCTCGCGCGGGCGTTCCTGACCGGCGTGATCTACGAGCGCACCGCGACCCGCTCGCTGCGCCAGGCCACGTTCGTGGCCCGGCCCTGAGCGACTGGGGTACGATGGGCGAGATGTACCGACCGGCCCTCGTCGCGATCGTCGTGGTGGCGAGCGCCACCGCCACGACCGCGCGCGCCGAGCCGAGCCCGTCCGACAAGGAGACCGCGCGCGCCCTGTTCAAGGACGGCGAGCAGAAGCGCAAGGCCGGCGATCTCGCGGGGGCCCTCGAGGCGTTCCGCGCCGCGCACGCCATCATGAACGTGCCCACCACCGGCCTCGAGCTCGGCAAGACGCAGGCGCAGCTGGGCCAGATCGTCGAGGCGCGCGACACGCTGCTCTCGGTGGTGCGCATCCCCGTACAGGCCGGCGAGCCCGACAAGTACGCCCAGGCCCGCGAGGAGGCGAAGAAGCTCGCCGAGCAGCTCGAGCCCAAGCTCGCCTCGCTCAAGATCGTGCTCACCCATGCGCCGTCGGGCGCGACGCCCAAGGTCACCATCGACGGGGTCGAGATCCACGCCGCCACCATCGGCATGGTCCGCAAGAACAACCCCGGCAAGCACGAGATCGTCGTCGTGGTGGGCAAGGTCGAGAAGAAGGAGTCGATCGAGCTCGCCGAGGGCGAGAGCAAGGAGATCACCTTCGACCTCGCACCGGGTGAGGCTCCGCCGAAGCCGGTCGAGGACCCGCACGACAAGCCCCCCGAGCCCGTCGAGGCGCCGCCGCCCGAGCCGAAGAAGACCAGCCCCCTCGTGTGGGCCGGCTACGGCGCGGGCGCCGTGTTCCTCGTGGGCGGCATCGTCACCGGTGCCCTCGCGTTCTCGAAGGCCGGTGAAGCCAAGGAGGGCTGCGTCGACGGCCGCTGTCCGCCGGTCACCCACGACGCGCTCGACGCGTCACGCACGTGGGGCACCGTCTCCACGATCTCGTTCGGCCTCGCGCTGGTCGGGGGCGTGGTGGGCACCATCGGTCTCTTCACGAGCAAGAGCCCGGATCAGCCCACGGCGACGGTGTCGCTGCGGGTCGGTCCAGGCTCGCTCGTGCTCGCCGGCCGCTTCTAGCGGCGGCGCGTCACTGCCAGTGGCCGTTGACCCAGACCCAGCGGCCGTGACTGTGCTTGCGCCAGTGGCCGGCGACCCAGACCTTCTTGTGCGGGGCGTGGTGCCAGTGGCCGCCGACCCAGACCCACTTGTTGTAGCGCCAGGCCCAGTGGCCGGAGATCCACACGTGGTTCGGGCTGGGGGCTGCCGTGACCACCTCTTGCTGCGGGGGCGGCGGTTCGGCGGCAGCTTCGGCCTCGCCGGGCTGCTCCTCGTTCTCGGCATAGGCCGCGCCAGCCGGATACGTGTGGACCACGCAGGCCGACGCCGCGAAGGACAGGAGGACGCTGAGGAAGACGGGGGTGATGCGCATCGAGGGGTAGGACGGGCGTCCTCGTGCCCGATTCAACCGAGACCCTCCACGCAGGAATAAACGCCGAACCCGCAGTAGGTCGGGTTCGAGAGGCACTTGATGGCCTCGGCCCTTCCGGCGGCGTTCAGCCCCGTCATCCAGGTCCGGCACTCGTGCAGCTTGACCTTCTTGCAAGTGCCCATCGCCTGCTGACACGCCGCGTCGACCGTGGCGTCGGGACACGCCGAGCGCAGCGCCGCCTTGCGGCAATCGTAGGTGCTCGAGCAGCTCGCGCCGATCTGGTTGATGCACGACGTGGCGCGCTCGGCGATGCGTGGCTTGAAGTACTTGCCCGCGCCCTTGCACGAGTCGACCGCCCAGCTGCAGGCCTGGCTCTTGGCCACGCACTTGATCACGCCGCTGGTGTCGTCGCCACCCGCGCCACACTTCCACGTGCCGACGGGCACGCCGAGCTTCTTGAGGCTCGGGTCGGGGCTGCCCTCGCCGGCCGGGTAGTAGCCTTCGCCCGCCGGGTACCCCTCGCCCATCGGGACGTAGCCTTCCCCCGACGGCCCGTAGCCACCCTCCTTGGTCGGCGGTGGGGTGTTCGCGATCGGAGGGTCGACGGAGGCCGACGTGGCTGGCGCGGTCGCCGACCCTTCGGGCCCCGAACCTGGGGCGCCGGGTGCCCCGGGGCCGCTGGTCGAGTTGGCGAGCGGGGCGTTCGACACGCACCCCGCAAGCGAAGCGGACAGCACCAGGAACGTCGCGCGATCGATCTGCATCAGGGCTCCTCTCGAATCGGCAGCAGCGAGGTCACTCGGCGACCGCGGCTTCGTCGTTGGACGGGGGATGCATCCAGAGCACGTAATCCGCCCACACCTCGGGCACGCGGGGGCCGAAATCCAGGTGCGTGGTGAGCGGAAGGCTCTTCGGCTTGCTCGGGATCGAGAGCAGCGCCATGCCGGCCATCTCGGGCGTGCGGTTCTTCTTGCGCGAGTTGCACGGGTAGCAGGAGCTCACGATGTTCTCCCACGTCGTCCGCCCGCCGAGGTGGCGAGGGATCACGTGATCGTAGTTCAGCTCTCGCATGCGCTTCTTGGTGCCGCAGTACTGACAGGTGAAGCGATCGCGGGTGAACACGTTGATGCGCGAGAACTTGATCGCGCGCTTGATGCCGCGGACCACGCGCACGAGGCGCACCACGGCCGGCATGCGGATGACCAGCGTGGGCGAGCGGTAGAGGATCTCGTCGTACTCCTCGAGCACCTCGACCTTGCCGAGGAAGAACATCTGGATGGCCTTCTGCCAAGGGACGATGCGGTGGGGCTCCATGCCGGCGCTGAGCACGAGCACCCGACCATTGCTCGACGAAGCGCCTCGTCCGGGTTCACCCGACGAGCTCCGCGCCTCGGTTTGTCCTTGTGGCCCGCTCCCCTTCGCCATCCGGGGCGGAAGTCTCCCCTGACCCTGGCCTTCCCGCAACCGGGTAGTATCTTCACCTACCCGTTACAATCCCCCGCACGACGCACCGCAATGTGCGATCATGCCCGCCGTCGTTCGGACCCCGAGCTCCGGAGCCTCTCGTGACCACGAAGAACACCCTCTCGATCACCGACAACCGCACGGGCAAAGCCTACGAGCTGCCCATCACCGACGGCACCATTCGCGCACTGGACCTGCGCAACATCAAGGTGGACGAAGAAGATTTCGGGTTGATGACCTACGACCCGGCGTTCATGAACACCGCGTCGTGTCGCTCTGCGATCACGTACATCGACGGCGACAAAGGCATCCTCCGCTACCGCGGCTACGACATCGCGGAGCTGGCGGAGAAGTCGACGCACCTCGAGGTGTCGTACCTCCTCATGAACGGCGAGCTGCCCACCAAGGCGGCCCTCGCGGCGTTCGAGAACGAGGTCACCCACCACACCTTCCTGCACGAGAACGTGAAGGACTTCATCGACGGCTTCCGTTACGACGCGCACCCGATGGGGATGCTCGTCGCCACCGTCGGCGCGCTCTCCACGTTCTACCCCGAGGCCAAGGACATCCGGAACCGCGACAACCGTCGCCTCCAGATCGTGCGCCTCATCGCCAAGATGCCGACCATCGCGGCGTGGTCGTACCGCCACGAGGTCGGCCTCCCCTACGTCTACCCGGACAACGACCTCGGCTACACCGCCAACTTCCTCTCGATGATGAAGCGCATGGCGGAGTCGAAGTACCAGGCCAACCCGGTGCTCGCCCGCGCGCTCGACGTGCTGTTCATCCTGCACGCCGACCACGAGCAGAACTGTTCCACCTCCGCGATGCGCGGCGTCGGCTCCTCCGAGGTCGATCCGTACAGCGCGGTCGCCGCGGCCGCCGCCGCCCTCTACGGGCCGCTCCACGGTGGCGCCAACGAGGCCGTGCTCCGCATGCTCAACGAGATCGGCAGCCTCGACAAGGTCCCCGACTTCATCGCCCGCGTGAAGAGCGGCGAGGGCTCGCGCCTCATGGGCTTCGGCCACCGCGTCTACAAGAACTACGACCCGCGCGCGAAGGTCATCAAGAAGCTCGCGTACGACGTGTTCGAGGTGACCGGCAAGAACCCGCTCCTCGACATCGCGCTGGAGCTCGAGCGGATCGCCCTCGAGGACGAGTACTTCGTCAAGCGCAAGCTGTACCCGAACGTCGACTTCTACTCGGGCCTCATCTACCAGGCCATGGGCTTCCCGGTCGACCTGTTCCCGGTGCTGTTCGCCATCCCGCGCGTCGCCGGCTGGCTCGCGCAGTGGGAGGAGATGCTCGCCGACAAGGAGCAGAAGATCTCGCGTCCGCGCCAGATCTACACCGGCCACGACGTGCGGCCGTACGTCTCCATCGACAAGCGCGGCTGAGATCCAGCGCGTCCTTCGGCCTCGCCGGCGCCCGCCTCTTCCGAGGTGGTCCGTCGTCGAGGTCGAGGCGTTTGTTGCATCCTCGCAGGCCAGCACGGCATCTCGGAGAAAGCATGAAGCCTCCCCACGCCCGCTTCCTCGTGCACGACGAGGCGCGCGTCCGCGAGATCGTCGCCAGCATGCGGCGGGTGGCGGTGCTCGGCATCAAGACCGAGGCCCAGGCGGGGCAGCCGGCGTACGACGTCGCGCGCTACCTCGCCACCCACGGCGTCCAGATCGTGCCGGTGCCGGTGTACTTCCCCGAGGTCACCGAGATCCTCGGGCAGCCGGTCTACCGCAAGGTCGCGGACGTGCCGGGCGAGCTCGACGTGGTGGATGTGTTCCGGCGCCCGCGCGATCTGGCGCCGCACCTCGACGACCTCCTCGCGAAGCGCCCGCGCGTGGTGTGGCTGCAGAGCGGCATCTGGCACGCCGAGTTCGCCGAGGCCCTCGCCCGCGCCGAGATCGAGGTGGTGCAGAACCGCTGCCTGATGGTCGACCTGATGCGGCTCTAGCGCACCAGGTAGAACAGCGAGCGCAGGTCGTCGTCGGGGTGCAGCGGCGAGAGGATCGCCGCGGTGCCGGCGTCGTTCGTCGCGGGGCCGGTGGGATCGCGATCGGGGGTGACGACCAGCTGTCCGTTGTCGACCCTGATGCGGACCCGCACCCCGACCGCGAGGGGCAGGGCGACCGGCTCGAGCGTCGTGCGGGGCGGCTCGGAGGTGGCGATCGAGATCGCGAACGAGGGATCGCTCTCCGGCGGCGGCGGTTCGACCACCTTCTCGACCTTCGAGACGCCGCGCAGGTAGGCCATGTCGACCACCTGGTGGGTCGCGGTGGACTCGAAGTCGCTCTCGGGTCGGGTCGCAGGCAGCTGGATCTGGTGCGTGGCCTCCTCGTCGTGACCGTCGTCGTCGAAGTCCGCGGTGACGGGCTCCATGGTGGCGCGGTCGTCCACGGGGGGGCGCGAGGACGGAGGGGCCGGCTTGGCGTCGGGCTTCACGGCGGCGCGCGGCGGGAACTGCCCGGCCGCGGCGACGATGGCGGCCGGCGTGGAGG
>CAZUZY010000476.1:0-6045 GCA_964624885.1 uncultured Polyangiales bacterium
CGCCGCTGCCGCCGATCGTCCACGAGCCCCCGCCCGCGCCCGGTCCGCACCTCGCGACGGCACCGTTCGGCATGCCCATGCTGGCCCCTCAGCCGCCGCTGCCGACGCCCGCCCGTCCGCAGCAGATGGCGCGTGACGACGAGCCCGCGCCGTCGGTCCGCACGCACACCGCCCCGATGATCCCGGACACCGGTGAGCCGCCGCCGCTCGCCACGCTCGAAGCGGAGCTCCCTGGCCTTGTAGAGCTTGGTCCCGTAGAACTTGGCCCCGCGGAGCTCCCTGGTCCCGCGGAGCTCCCTGGCCCCGCGGAGCACCCTGGCCCCGCGGAGCCGCTCGCCGAGCTCGAGGCGCTCGAGGCGCTCGAGGAGCTCCCTTCGCTGGACGAGCTCGCGGCGCCGGCCCTCGAGGCCCTCACGCCGGCCGTGCTGGCCCCGATGCCGCACGAGGCACCGCCGGTCGAGGCCGTGCCCTCGCCGAGCGCGGTGGTCGAAGACCCGGAAGAGCCCGCGACGCCCCTCGAGTCGCTGCTGGTCCCCGACGACGAGCCCGGCATCGCGCCGCGCGCCCTCGAGCCTCCGACCCCGCCGCGGCCGCGAGAGGTGCGGGCGCCCAGCGCCCCACCGCCGCGCCCCAAGCGCACCATGCTGGCGATCGGTCGACTCAAGCTCGACGTGAAGAAGCCAGCCCCGGTGGTCACGGAGGAGGTCGTGCGGCCCTCCAAGCGACACCCCGCTGCCGAGCCCAGCTCGGCGCCGCCGCCGCGCCCGATCCAGCGCCCGCGCCCGGAAGCGACGGCCGGGAAGGACGATCCGGCTCCCGCCGAACCGAGCAAGACCGAAGAGGTCGACGAGGGGTGGAGCTGATCAGCGGAACATGAAGCGCAAGGCCTTGGGCAGCCGCCTGCGCCAGTGACGCTCGGCGTGCGTGCCCTTGGCGTCGGGGCGGAACAAGAAGGCATCCTCTCCGTAGCCGCGACCGGCGAGCTCACGGGCCATGCGCTCGGCGTGGTCGAACATCATGCCGCGCGCCTCTCGGACTCCGCAGTCGAGGTAGATGCGCGAGGCGAGCGGACGCGGCTGGCTCGCGACGAACGGGAAGATCCGGCCGCCCGCGAACCAGAGGGAAGGCGACATCACGAGGCAGCCTCCGAACACGTCGGGCCGCGCGAAGTGCGCGTAGAGCGCGGCGAGGCCCCCGAGGGACGAGCCACCGACGATGGTCTCCGAGGGCGCGTGGCGCAGCCCGAGGGTGTTGCGCGCCAGCGGGAGCAGGGTGCCGCCGATCCATTCGAGGAACGGGTCGAGCTTGCCGCCGTTCTTACCGTCGCTCCAGGGGGTGAGCTCGTCGAGGCGTGCGATGTGTCCGTGGTCGATCGCGAGGAGGACCGGCGCGACCGGGCGCTTGAGCACGACGAACCGGTCGAGCACCTCGTGCGCGTGCCAGCCTCCCGAGAACGAGCCCTCGTCGCCGAACACGTTCTGCCCGTCGAACAGCACCAGCACCGGCCGGGGACGGCTGTGATCGTGGTTGTGCGGCAGGTAGGCGCGGACCCTCCGGCCGACGGCCACCCCCGGGACGTCGAACGCGCCGAGGTCGGCGAAGCTCCCGCGAGGGACGCGCCGCGTGCGCGGCACCCTAGGCCTCCTCGGCGCCCGCGAAGGCCCGTCGGGCGAGCGTGGCGAGCGCCTCGACGAACGCGTCGCGCGCGTTGAGCGACGCGGCGCGGTGGTAGCGCAGGCCGAGCGCCTCCGCCTGCCCACGGGCCTCGACGTCCAGGTCGAACAGCACCTCGGTGTGGTCGGCGAGGAAGCCGATGGCCGAGAACAGCACCGCCTTGTCGCCCTCACGCACGAGCCGCGCGAGCGTGGTGGGGAGATCGGGGCCCAGCCACTCTCCGCCGTCCATGCCCTGGGACTGGAAGGCGACCGAGTAGCGGGGGCAGCCGACCGCGCGCGCGACCGCCTCCATCGTGGCGCGTACCTCGTGCTCGTAGCGATCGCCGGACGACAGCACGCGGAGCGGCAGCGAGTGCGCCGTGAACACGACGTGCGCGTCGTCGGCGTGCGCCTCGCGCAGGGCCTCGGCGAAGGCCGCGATCAGGCCAGGCTCCTCGCCCCACGGGCCGACCGGCAGACAGGTGATGCCGCTCGCCGCGCAGGCCTCCGCGACCAGCGGGTTGTAGAGGTGCGTCGAGAACGGGGCGAGCGGGATCGACACGAGGCGCGTGACGCCTGCGGCCGCGAGCTCACGCACCACGTCGCGCGCATACGGCGTGAAGAGCCGCATCCCGACCTCGACGCGCACACCGAGCCGCGTCGAGAGCGCGGCGGCCTGGGCCTGCGAGATGCCGAGGAGCGGTGAGCCACCGATGGCGAGGAACCTGCGGGTCACCTCCTCGACGATGGCGGGAGGCGTGGGCCGGCCGTGCCGGATGTTGGCGAGGAACGCCGGGATGTCTTCGGCCCTCTCGACGCTCCCGTGTCCGACCAACAGAACGGCATCACTCATGGCGGCCGAGCGTAGGGCGCGGGGTCAGGTCTGCAACTCCCCGGATGGTCGGGGCTATGCTCGCGCGATGCGCTGGACGAGTCTGGGACACGCCACTTGGCTGCTGGAGGCCGGCGAGCTCCGCATCCTGTTCGATCCGGTCCTGTTCGAGACCCACCACGGGGGCGTGTTCGGGGTGGTCCCTCCGCGCGAGATCGCGGTCGATCGGCTGCGCCCGGACTTCGTCATCGTCTCGCATCGGCACACCGACCACTTCGACCTGCCGTCGCTCAAGGCCCTCGCGGAGCGCGACCCCGACTCGGTCGTCGTGGCCTTCGACCCGCTGATCGTCCGCGCCGCCCGCCGCCTCGGCTTCGCGACCGTGCACGAGATCCCGACCGGACACCACATCGCGCTCGACGGCGTCGAGCTGTTCACCACCCCTTCGACGGCGCCGCTCGAGTGGGGCGTGATGGCGGCCACCGCCGACGGCGTCGCGTGGAACCAGATCGACACCGTCCACCCGAGCGTCTCGGCCGTGCGCGACACGCTCGCCGACGCCGCCCGCGCCTTCGGTCGGCAGGAGCCGCTGGCGCTCGCCATGGTGCGGTGGCAGCCCATGCTGGAGATCGCGGCGCAGACCGGCGGTGCGCTCGGGTTCCCCTACGCCTACTACCGGCAGAACCTCGAGCAGATCGCGGCCACGTCCGCGCGCGCCCTCGTCCCGACGGCGGCGGGTGCGCGCCACCTCCCGCCCTACGACGCCATGGATCGCCTGGTCTACCCGGTGCCCGAGGCGAGGGTCCTCCGCGACCTCGCGCGCCGCCTGCCGGACACCCGCGTGTTCGCGGGGGAGATCGGCGCCACGTTCGTCGTCGAGGGTGGTCAGACCCACGTGGAGCGGGGCACCGACCTCGTGTCGACCACGCCCGCCGAAGAGACCCGTCACTTCTCGCCGCTCACCGTGCCTGCACTCGTCGACCCCGACCCCCGCGGGCTCGGACGCGAGGCCGTACGGACGAGGGTCGACGCCTGGGTGCGCGAGGTCCTCGCCCCCGGCCTGGTCCCGGTGCGCGCCGCGCGACACCTCGTCCTGTGCCTCGACGTGGCGCTGCCCGGAGGCGGGAGGGACGGGTTCACGGTGTGTGACGGGCGGGTGGAGCGGGGTCTCGACGGCGACTGGGACGGCCTCGTCGAGGTCGCCGGAAGCTACCTGCTCGACGTCATCGACGGCGAGCGCAACTGGGGCGACGTCCTCCTCGGTGGGATGGTCCGCGGCGCGACCCGCGCCTACGACGTCGACGACGGGAAGGGGCTCGAGGCCCGCCCGCTCGGCGTGATCTTCCTCTACCACGTGTTGCCCTACGACGAGGCCTTCGAGCGCTGGCTCGAGCGCTCTCTCGCCGGCCTCTGTTGACCCGCCGCGGCCTGCTGCTTAGCTCGACGCCATGGGAAGATCGCGCTCGCTCTTCGCGCGTCTCGGGCTCGTCTGCTGCCTGCTGGTGCCGCCGCTCGTGCACACCGGCTGCGTGCGCGACGCGGCCTACCAGATCCGCCTCGAGCAGGCCGCGCGCAAGCACGTGTACGACGTCTCGCGCACCAAGCTCCTCGCGGCGGTCAAGCACCTCGCAGAGGAGGACGGCTGGACGGTCGAGGAGGGCGACGGCGACGGCGGGCCCGATCTGACGGGCAAGCCCCGCGACCGCAACGGCCGCAAGGAGCGCCTGCTCGTCGTGCTGTTCAAGGAGGCCGACGGCTTCCGCGTCGAGGCCGACCTCGAGGTCGACCTCAAGACCGCGAACGGCAAGCAGCACTCCACCATGCGGGCCTCGGCGCTCGAGATCGCGATCTTCTCCGAGCTCGATCCCAAGGCCGCCGACAAGGCCAAGACCAAGGCCAAGGCGCAGGCCAAGGAGGACGCCAAGATGGTGCGCGCCTGCGCCCGCCGCGCCGTCGACGCGGCCACCGAGACCGAGGACTGAGCTCCTCAGCCCTTGCCGCCGGGCGCGCCGCCGAGCTTGCCGTCGATGGCGCCGAGGATCTCGTCGGCCTTGGCCTGGTCGATCCCGAGGCCGCGGAACAGCTCGTTCAGGAGCGCATGCTCTTCGGGCACGATGCGGCTGTCGGCGGCCGCGACGGCCGCGGCGAGGATGACGGTGGCCTCGGCGCGCGCGGGATCGTCCTTCAGCGCGTCGATCACCTTCTCGAGTCGCCGCTTGGCGCCGTCGGAGGCGATCTTGCGCGCCGCGGAGTCGAGCATCGCCTCCATGTGCACGGTGCGCACCCGCCCGGACGAGAGCACGTCGAGGGCACCGCGCAGCACCTCGCGCTCGGCGTTCACCACGCGGTTGTCGACCGCCATCATCAGGTACATGGCCTCGCACATCGCGCCGTACTCCTCGACGATGTGGATCGCCTCGATCAGATCGGTCGAGGTCTGCGGACCGAAGGCGATCGAAGGGCGCTGACCGCGCTCGCGCAGCTGATCGCGGAGGTGCTCGAGCACGCCGAGCTCCAGCGTGACGTGGGTCGGCTCTGGTGCCTTGTGGGACTCGCTCATGGATCGCTCCCTACCGGGACTCGTAGACGTGCATCTCGGGGAATTGGATGGCCGTGAGGAAGCCCCCCTTGCCCGCGCCGGTGTCGATGCCGATCACGTTGGTGCCGGCCCAGAGGTCGTCGGGGTCGTCGGGGGTGAAGCTCGAGTACTCGGGGGGCAGGCAGGAGGTGGTCGTGTGCCCGAACACCACCGTCTTCCCGCGATAGTTGATGAAGAAGTCCTCGTCGCGGATCCACAGCAGCACCGTCGGATCCTCGACCGCGGAGGGGTGGATCCAGTGCCCCTCCTTCTTCGGGAGGCCGGCGTGGACGTAGATCGCGTGCTGGTCCTCGTACCAGTAGGGGAGCGAGCGGAACCAGGCCAGCACCTCGTCGGGGTAGAACCCCCCGGTCAGCAACATGAGCCGTTCGTCGTCCCGCGGCTCCTCGTGCTCCTGCGGCACCGAACCGCCGATGAACGAGCGGTAGGCCGCGAGGCACCCGTTGATCGGCGGCGTGACGAAGCCGTCCCAGCCACGATCGACCACGCGCAGCCAGGCGTCCTCGTGGTTGCCGCGCAGGGCCACGACCTTGGCCTTGGTCTGCCCGGCCAGGTTGCGCACGTAGTCCACGACGCGAGCGCTGTGGGGGCCTCGGTCCACGTAGTCGCCGAGGAACACGATGGTGTCGGTCTCGTCGAGCTCGGGGAACTTCGCGAGCAACCGGTAGACGGCGAAGATGTCACCGTGGATGTCGCCGATGGCGAAGGTCCGGCCGGGCATGGACGCCCTAACATACACGTCTTCGGGTTCTGTCGCTCAGGGAGCTCGAGGCTGGGGATCGCAGCAGGTCGCGGGGCTCGGCTTCGGCTTGGCCAGTGCAGCCACCGGCGGGACCACGATCCAGGCCGCGAGCAGCACCAGCCCCGCGGCCGCCACGCGCCGCCCGAGGGGTCGCGCCAGCAGCGGCCGCACCAACCCCGACGGTTCGCCCTACACCATCACGGGCGAGCAGGTGCTG
>CAZUZY010000477.1:0-6026 GCA_964624885.1 uncultured Polyangiales bacterium
GGGCCTCGGCGGCGCGGGGGATGGAGGCCCCGCGAGCGGCGGTGGACCACCGAACGGAGGCGGTCCCGGAAGCCCGGGGGGTGCCGCGAACGCGAGGGGCTGCGTCGCGCACCGCGCACCGTCGTCGGCGAGGCGGGCGTCGAGGTGGGTCGCGAGGAGCTGCTGCGCCTCCTGGTCGAGCGCGCGACGCTCGAGCGCTCCGACGAGGAGCACCAGTGGCACGGTCAGGACGAGCGCCGTGGTGACCAGCCGGGCACGCAGCTTCATGGCCGGTCGCCCGCGAGCTTGTACCCGATGCCGAAGACGGTCACGATCCGGACGCCTTCGTCGCCGAGCTTCTTGCGCAGGCGCGAGACGTGGACGTCGAGGGTGCGCTCGGCGCCTTCGCGACCGGCGTCGAGCTCGTCGACCAGCACCTGCCGCGTGACCGGACGACCGACCTTGCGCGCGAGGGCGACCAGGATGCCGAGCTCGGTCGCGGTGAGGGCGACGGGGCGGTCCCCGACGGTCACGGTCCGCGCGGCCTCGTCGATGCGCACCGTCCCCACCTCGACCGCGGAGCTCCTCTGCAGCTGCGGCCGCCGCAGCCGGGCCCGCACGCGCTCCACGAGCTCCTCCGGCCAGAACGGCTTGACGAGGTAGTCGTCGGCGCCGAGCTGCAGGCCGCGCACGCGCGTCGCCGAGTCGTTGCGCGCCGAGAGGATCAACACGGGCACGTCGCTGTGGGCGCGGAGCCGCTTGAGCAGGTCGAGCCCGAACACCCCCGGCAGCATGAGGTCGAGCACCACGAGCTGCGCCGTGCGCTCGTCGAAGTCCTCGAGCCCGCGGCCGTCCTTGTTCCAGGTCGTCGTGTACCCGGCGCGCTGCAGGTGACCGACGACCTGCGCGCCCAGCGCTTCGTCGTCCTCGACCAGGAGGATGTGGTCGGCCATGACGCTCGGAGGATACCGCCGCGATCTTGCGGACCCCTGAAGATCCCCACGGCGATGCTACATTTCGGCGATGATCCCCGTCTCGCGCACTCGTTTCCTCGACGTCGCCCGCGCCCTCGCGCTGGTCTCGCCGCTGGCCGCCGCTTGCGGAGGCTCGCCCACCCCCCTCGCCAACACGGCGGGGCCGAGCCCCTCTGCTTCGTCGAGCGCCAGCGCGGAGCCGACCCCGAACGACCCGACCGTCGGCAGCGGCCCGTGTCGCTGCTCGTGGGACACCAACCAGGCCGCGGCGCCGCGGGTCTGCAAGAAGGGCGAGCCGAGCTACGAGGGCGCACCCTGCGTGCCCGGCCAGCACTACCCGACCGACGAAGGCTACTACCCCGGCGTCGGTCCCTATCCGCCGCCCGACCTGGTCTGAGCTTGCGGAACGGCGCCCTGCCCGTCACTCCCAGGCGCGGGTCGGATCCTCGAAGAAGAACGCGCCACCCCCGGGGTCCATCGCGAAGATCACGAACCAGCCCCCGGGCACGCTCGCGCGATAGGCCTCGTGCGCGCGCGCCCCGCTCGACACGTGGCGAAAGGCTTGCCACTCCAGCAGCGTGGACGCGCGCGCGAACGGCGCCGTGCCGATGATCGTCGCGCCGCTGTCCAGCGCGCGGATCGCCTCGGCGCCCCAGGCGTGCGGCGGGTCGCGGTAGAAGAACGTGCCCCCGCCCGGGCGGAGCGTCAGCATCACGAACCAGCCCCCGGGCACCGAGGCGCGGTAGCCCTCGTGGGGCGCCGCACCGGGGAGCACGTGCAGGAACGGCTCCCACGTCAACGCCAGCGGCCCCTCGGCCGGCGCGCTCCGGACGACGCGCGGCGGGCGCTTCTTCAGGGACTCGGGCCCGCCGTCACCGGTCCAGCGGTGCGTGGGATCCTCGTAGAAGAACACCCCACCCCCGAGCTCACCGGGGAGCAGCACCACCCAGCCGCCGGGCACGGCGCTGCGGTGTCCCTGCCGCTTTGCCCCGTCGGGCAACCGATGCACGAACGGGGACCACTCCATCGTAGGGACCGCCGGCTTCGGGGTGCGCGCCATCGGGTCATCGTAGCAAGGCTGGCCGGAGCGGACCGCTCGCCGACCGATGACACGACGCGCGTGCCTGCGATACGGTGAGGGTCTGGCCACCTCACGAAACGTGCGCGTCGTCTGGTCGGTCGTCGGGGTGGAGGAGCTCCACGTCGACCCGCTCGTCCAGCTCCGCGACGGCGTCTTGGAGCTGTCCACTGGGGTCTCCGTCCCTCCGGGCGCGGAGGTGCGGTTCGAGCTCCTCGACGGTCGTGAGAAGCTCGCGACCGGCCTCGCCAAGGTGGCGAGCGGCTCGGCGGGTGTCCTCGGACTGCGGCTGCTCGCCCTCGGGATCGACCCCGCGGTGGTGGCCCGGCTCACGGGCTCTCGAGACGGGTCCCCGCAGGAAGACGACGGCCCCGAGGTCGTCGTCACCGAGGAGCCCGCCCTCGCGCCGCTCCCCGTGCGCGCGCCGATGGTGATCGGCATCGACCTCGGCACGACGAACACCTGCGCGGCGTACGTGGTCGACGGGCGCCCCACCATCATCCCGGGGCGCACCGGCACCAACACCATCCCGTCGATGATCACGTTCGATCCCGACGGGCACTGCTATGTGGGCCAGCGCGCCGCCGACCGGCAGATCCTCTACCCGCTGCGCACGGTCTACGGCTCCAAGCGCCTCGTCGGCCGCACCTATCGCCCCGAGCTCGCCGCCGAGCTGCAGCAGCACTTCGCCTACCCCCTCGCCCAGGCCGACGGCCAGCGGTTCGGCGTGCGTGTCGACGAGCGCGTGATCCCGATGGAGACCATCGCGGCCCGCGTGCTCGACGAGGTGCGCAGCACCGCCGAGGCCCACCTCGGCCGCCCGGTCACGGCGGCGGTCATCACGGTCCCGGCCTACTTCACCGAGGTGCAGCGCGAGGCGGTGCGCCGGGCGGCCCGCGAGGCCAACCTGGTGGTCCATCGCATCGTCAACGAGCCGACCGCCGCGGCCGTCGCCTACGGGCACAAGGAGCAAGGCCGTCCCCGCGCGCGCGTCGCGGTGTGGGACTTCGGCGGCGGCACGTTCGACTTCTCGGTGGTCGACGTCACCGACGGTGCGCTCGAGGTACTGGCGTCGGGCGGCGACAACTTCGTCGGTGGCTCCGACCTCGACGACCAGCTCGCGTCGTTCCTCCTCACGGAGTTCCAGCGCCTCGAGGGTCTCGTGTTCGACCCGTCGCCGCAGCAGATCGCCCGCCTGCGCGGCGCGGCCGAGGCGGTCAAGCGCCAGCTCTCCACCGAGACCGAGCACGTGGTGGAGCTGCCCGAGTTCACGACCGGGCCGGACGGCAAGCGCTCCCTGCGGGTGGAGGTGACGCGCGCGACCTTCGAGAAGCTCGCCGAGCCGCTCATCGCCCGCACGGTGGCCATCGGCCTCGAGGTGCTCGCCTCGATCAAGCTCACGCCGAAGGACGTCGACGACGTGCTCCTCGTCGGGGGGACCACGCGCATCCCGGCCGTACAGGCGGCGGTGCAGGAGCTCTTCCAGCGGCGCCCGAGCAAGCGCATCCACCCGGACGAGGCCGTGGCCCTCGGCGCCGCGCTCCTCGCCGACGAGATCGTCGCGGCGAGCGGCCCGGTGCTGCTCGACATCCTGCCGATGACCATCGGCTACGGCATCGCCGGGCACCGGTTCGTGCCGGTGGTGCCCCGCAACGCCCGCCTGCCCGCCCACGAGGACGTGACGTTCGACGCCGACGCCCTCGGCAACGTGACCCTGCCCCTGTTCCAGGGCGAGTCTCTCGACGTCGGCCACGACGAGTACCTCTGCTCCGTGATCGTCGAGGACCGCTCGCTGTGGGACAAGGGGCGCGTGCGGCTCCGCCTCTCGTTCGACGAGCACTGTCTCATGACGGTCGAGGCGTGGGACGCCCGGACCAGCGCCGCGCTGCCGGTGCGGCTCGACCGCACCCGCTCGGTCGACGAGATCCTGCGCGAGCTCGGCCGCTACGCCGGGCCCGCTGTCGAGCCACCGTGGACGAGCCCTCCGTCGCGCCTCGGGGGCCTCCTCGGCAAGCTGTTCAAGGCCTTCGGCCGCTGAGGGGAGCGTAAGCGAGCCGAAGCATCGGCCGCCTCCACCGGCGGCCGACAAAGATTCACAGGGGGCGACCTCCCCTATACTCGCTTCGCGATGTACCGCTACGAGGACGTGCGCGAGGTGCACCTGGAGCTCACCACGCGGTGCAACGCCAGCTGCCCGCAGTGCCCTCGCAACCTGGCCGGGGGCCCCGTCAACCCCGCGCTGCCACTCGTCGAGCTCTCCGCGGCCGACGTGGAGCGCATCCTCCCCGACGCGTTCGTGCGCGGCCTGCGCAAGCTCTACGCCTGCGGCAACTACGGCGACCCGATGGTGGCCACCGACACGCTGCCGGTGTTCCAGCGCCTGCGCGCGCTGAACCCGGCGATGGAGCTCGGGCTCTTCACCAACGGCAGCGGCCGCACCGAGGCGTTCTGGGCCGAGCTCGCCCGCGTGGTGAGCTACGTGCGCTTCTCCATCGACGGCCTCGCGGACACCAACCACCTCTATCGACGCGGCACGCAGTGGGACAAGGTGATGGCCTCCGCGCGGGCGTTCCTCGCGGCGGGTGGCGCCGCGGAGTGGGACTTCATCGTGTTCCGCCACAACGAGCACCAGATCGAGGAGGCGCGCGAGCTCGCCCGCGCGATGGGCTTCCGACGCTTCTTCCTCAAGAAGACCAGTCGCTTCTTCGACGCGCGGGCCGGCGGCGCCACGAGCCGCCAGGTGATCGATCGGGGAGGTCAGCCCGAGTACACCATCGAGGAGCCCCTCGATCCGCGGTTCCGCAACGAGGCGGTCGTGCAGCTCGGGCGTGCGGGCCGCTACGCCGACTACCAGGCCACCGCGCAGATCACCTGCAAGGCCGCGAACCACAAGCGCATCTACGTGAGCGCCGAGGGCCTCGTGTTCCCGTGCTGCTGGACCGGTGCGCTCTACCCGCCGAACCGTCCCGCGGGCAGCGCGCAGATGTGGGATCTGGTCCGCGCGCTCCCCGAAGGCAAAGTCTCGCTCGATGCGCGTGTGCGACCGCTCCGCGAGATCGTCGAGGGGCCGCTGTTCCAGGCGCAAATTCCGGAGGGCTGGCGTCCAGGGCCCGTGGCCGAGGGGCGGCTCGAGCAGTGCGTGCGCGCGTGCGGCACCCACGACACCCACTCCGCCCAGTACGGCGCGTCGCTGCTCTGACCGCGCGTTAAGGGCCCCGCAAGATCCAGTGGGCATGCTCCCTCGAGACGATGCGCGACACCCCGTCGCGCCCCGCACCGAGGAGGTGTCCCATGAGTCGCTCCCGTATCTCCGCCGTCGCCCTGTTCGCGTCCCTCGTCGCCGCTTGCTCGGGCGAGGTGACGACCGACGCCACCTCGAACGCCCTCGGTGGCGGCGCCGAGGCCTCGTCGGCCGAGACGCCCCGACCGCCGGCGATCTTCGCCGACCTCGTCGTGCTCGATCGCGAGCCGCCGAAGGACCCGGCGCTCCTGCCGAAGGACGCCCCCCACGTCGTCGTGCCCCTGCTCCTGCCGCCCCCGCCGAAGCCCGGTGAGAAGCCGACCTCCACCTGCGTCGTGCACAAGGGGGACGAGAAGCCGGCCGACGGCGCGCCGCCCCCGCCTCCCCCCGAGGGCGAAAAGGGCGGCCCCGAGAAGCTCGGGCTCGCGCCGAAGGCCGCTGGCCTCGCCGCGGTCGACGACACGATCGAGAGCGCCGCCGCGCCGACCGAAGGGACCGACCGGCCCGGTCCGACGATCGTGCAGATCGCGGTCTTCGACGAGGCCCCGCCGTTGCCGACCAAGGGCGAGGCCCCGAGCAAGGACGCGAAGCCCCCGCGACCGACGGCGATCGCCACCTGCGTGCTGGCGCCGGACGCCGACCCGCGCGCGATCCCCGCGTCGGTCCTCGCCGAGCTCACCGCGGGCGACCACCCGTCGACCGCCGTCGCGCACATCGCGGTCGTGCGCATGCCGCCTCCCCCGAAGGGCGGCGC
>CAZUZY010000478.1:0-6025 GCA_964624885.1 uncultured Polyangiales bacterium
GCGCGCGCTGATCGATCGAGCCCGCGTGGCCCTCGAGCGCGAAGGCGGAGCCCGCGCGCACCTCGATCATCACGACGGGCTCGACGCGCCGCTCGTCGCCGCGCGCTTCGTCGGCGACGCCTCGCTGCTCGCCCTCGCGAGCGGCGCCGAGGTCACGCTGTTCGCGGGGCCCGAGCGGCGACGCGTGCGCCGCTTCACCGGTCCAGCGACCGTACGCGCCCTCGCGGCCGACGCGCACGTGGTGGTCACCGCCGCGGCCGACGGCTTCGTCCGCGCGTTCGACGTGAAGACCGGCCGCCCGAGCGTCCTCGCCCACCACGCCGGCGACGCCCTCGCCGTCGACCTCTCACCCCTCGGCGTGGTGGCGAGCGGCGGCACCGACCACGGCGTACGCCTGACCAGGCTCGACGGCACGAGCCTCGGCGCGCTCGTCGGTCACACCCAGGCCGTCACCGCCGTCGCGTTCTCTCCCGACGGTGTCCAGCTCGCGACGGCGGGCCGCGACAAGACGGTGCGCCTCTGGGACGTGGCGAGCCAGAAGCTCCTCCGGGTGCTCACCAACCCGGGCGCGGTGCAGGCGCTCGCCTGGGCGCCGAAGGGCGCGTTGCTCGCGACCGCGTCGAGCGAGCCCGCGGTGCGGGTGTGGGACACCACCACTGGCTGGCCCGTGGCCACGCTCACCGGACACGCCGAGCGCGCCACCGCGCTCGTGTTCGCCCCCGACGGCCGGACGCTCGCCAGCGCGTCCGCCGACCACACGGTGCGCCTCTGGGATCCCGCCGCCGCCTTCGCCCTGCGCAAGACGCTCGAGGGCCACACCGGGCCGGTGCTCGCGGTCGCCTTCGATCCGGCGTCGAGCGCGGTCGTGAGCGCCTCGTCGGATCGGACCGCGGTCGCGTGGAACCCGTGGACCGGCGCGCACCTCGGCCTGGTCACCGATCACGTGGCGCCGATCCACGGCCTCGCCCAGGCGGCGGACGGCCGGCTCGCGGTCGCCTCGGCCGACGCCTCGGTGCGCGTCCTCGCGCCCGACGGCGCCTCGCTCACCACGCTCGAGGGCCACGTGCTCGGGGTGCTCGCCGTCGCCTTCTCCGCCGACGGCAAGCGGCTGGTCTCCGGCGGCGAGGACGACGCGGTGCGCCTGTGGGACCCGGTCGCCGGCGCGTCCCTCGGCAAGATCGGGCGCCACAAGGGCGCGGTCACCGCGGTCTCGTTCACCGGCACCGGCGAGCCGCTCTCGATCGGTCGCGACGGCCTCCTCGTGCGCTACCCGCCGGGCAAGAAGCCGATCGTGGTGCGCGCGGAGAAGCACGCGCTGTCGGCCCTCGCCCTCGCGGGGGGCACCTACGCCACCGCGAGCGACCACGGTGTCTCCGCGCCCTGGGCCACCGCGAGCCCGACCTTCGCGCTCGGGCCGCTCCCCGGTGGCGGCCTCGCCGCGGGTCACGCGAGCGGCGCGATCACCCTGTTCGACGCGAGCTACACCCACGCGCACGACCTCTTCGGCCACGCCGAGCCGGTGCGCGCCCTC
The DNA here is from genome assembly GCA_964624885.1 of uncultured Polyangiales bacterium. Classification (GTDB taxonomy): domain Bacteria; phylum Myxococcota_A; class Polyangia; order Polyangiales; family JADJMO01; genus JADJMO01. The sequence goes on from CAZUZY010000478.1 coordinate 1,532, forward strand.
GCCGTGGATCCGATCAAGGGCTGGCTCGCCTCGGGCAGCGACGACGGCCTCGTGCGCCTCTGGAACCTCGTCGACAAGACCGCCCTCGCCGCCGACAAGGTCCACCCGCGCGGTGTCCGCGCCCTCGCGTTCTCGGCCGAAGGCCGCCTCGCCTCCGCGGGCGACGACGGCGTGGTCCTCGTACGCGCCGGCGCGCGGCGCCTCTTCGCCCTGCACCCGATCGGCGGCGTGCCCGCGGGCTTCGCGGTCACCGACGACGGTCACGCGCAGCTCTACGGCGACGGCGCGCGCCGCTTCCTGACCTGCGCCATCGGCCCCATCCACCACCCCCTCGCGCTCTGCGAGGAGGAGGTCGTGGTGCCCGACCTCGTGCGCCGCGCGCTCGCCGGCGACCTCTCCTACGCCGACTAGCCCACGAACACGCGGGCGTTGCGGAACAGGCGCATCCAGGGCCCGTCCTCCCCCTCGAGACCCGCCGGGCGGTGCGAGAGCTGCACCGCGCGGAACACGCGCTCGGGGTGTGGCATCAGGATCGTCACGCGCCCGTCCTTCGTCGTGACCGCCGTGATCCCACCCGGCGAGCCGTTCGGGTTCGCGGGGTACTTCTCGGCGGCTCGCCCGTGGTTGTCGACGTACCGCGCGGCGACGAGCTTGTCGCGCACCAGCGCCTCGAGGCTCTGGCCGGGCCGGGGCTCGACACGCCCCTCGCCGTGCGCCACCGCGATCGGCAGGAGGGATCCCGCCATCCCCGCGAGCAGCACCGACGGCGAGGGCAGGATCTCGACGCGCGAGAGGCGCGCCTCGAACTGCTCGCTGCGGTTGCGCGCGAAGCGGGGGAACCTCTCCCCGCCGGGTACGATCTCGCCGAGCACGCTCATCATCTGGCAGCCGTTGCAGACCCCGAGGGTGAAGGTGTCGAGCCGCGCGAAGAACGCGGCGAACGCGTCGCGCGCGCGCGGGTGCAGGAGGATGCTCTTGGCCCACCCCTGCCCTGCGCCCAGCACGTCGCCGTACGAGAACCCGCCGCACGCCGCGAGGCCCTTGCAGTCGGTGAGGTCGACGCGGCCCTCGATCACGTCGCTCGTGTGCACGTCGACGCACGCGAAGCCCGCGCGGTCGAACGCAGCGGCCATCTCGATCTGGCCGTTCACCCCCTGCTCGCGCAGGATCGCCATGCGCGGTCGCGCCCCGCGGGCCACGAACGGCGCCGCGACGTCCGTGTCCACGTCGTAGGTCGCGAGCAGCGTGAGCCCAGGGTCTCCGCCGTCGACGCGCGCCGCCTGCTCCTCGTCGGCGCAGGTCGGGTCGTCGCGCAGCGCCTGGAGGGCGTGGGTGGTCTCGGACCACACGCCCCGCAGGAACGTGCGCGCCTCGTCGAGCAACACCTCGGCGCCGCGGCGCAGCACCACGCGATCCCCCGCGGGCGCGCCGAGCCGGTGCACCGCGAGCCCGGCGAACGCGGCGCGCACCGCCTCCTCGTCCCGCGCGCGCACCTGCACCACCGCGCCGAGCTCCTCGTTGAAGAGCGCCGCGAGCGGGTCGTCTCCGAGGCCGGCGACGTCGACCGAGAGGCCCGTGCCACCCGCGAAGGCCATCTCCACCAGCGTCACGAGGAGGCCGCCGTCGGAGCGATCGTGGTAGGCGAGCAGCCGGTCGCCGGCGGCGTCGAGCCCGGCGAAGAACGCGAGGAGCCGCGCCGGTTCGTCGAGGTCCGGCGCACCCTCGCCGAGCTGCCCGAGCACCTGCGCGAGCGCCGATCCGCCGAGGCGCTGCCGGCCCCCGACGTCGATCAGGAGCAGCACGGTGTCCCCTGCGTCCGCGCGGAGGGCGGGCGTGAGGACCCGTCGCACGTCGGGCACGGGCGCGAACGCCGTCACCACCAGCGAGAGGGGGGCGACGACCTTCTTGCCGTCCCAGACCGTGCGCATCGACATCGAGTCCTTGCCGACCGGCACCGCGATCCCGAGCGCCGGGCACAGCTCCTCGCCGACCGCGCGCACGGCCGCGTAGAGCCGCGCGTCCTCGCCGGGCTGCCCCGCCGCCGCCATCCAGTTGCACGACAGGCGCACGTCGGAGAGCCGCGCCGGGCGTGCCGCTGCGAGGTTTGTCAGCGACTCCGCGACGGCCATGCGCGCGGACGCCGCGGCGTCGAGCAGCGCGAGGGGCGGCCGCTCGCCGATCGCCATCGCCTCACCGGTGATCACGTCGAACGCCGTCGTCGTCACCGCGCAGTCGGCGACGGGCACCTGCCACGGGCCCACCATCTGGTCGCGCGCCACGAGGCCGGTCACCGAGCGGTCGCCGATCGTGATCAGGAACGTCTTGTCCGCCACCGTGGGCAGGCGGAGCACGCGGAGCGCCGCGTCGCGCACCGAGATCCCGCCCCGATCGAGCGCTGCGCCCAGGCCCGGCAGCGTGTTCGCGGTGCGCTCCATGCGCGGCGGCTTGCCGAGCAAGGCCTCGAGCGGCATGTCGACCGGGGTGTCGCCGAGGCGGGGGTCGACCACCACGAGACGCCCGTCTTCGGTCGCGTGGCCGAGCACCGCGTAGGGGCACCGCTCGCGCCGGCAGATCTCCTCGAACACGGCGAGGCGCGTCGGATCGAGCGCGAGCACATAGCGCTCCTGCGCCTCGTTGCACCAGATCTCGCGCGGCGACATGCTGGGCTCGTCGCTCGGCACCGCCCGCAGATCGAACCGCGCGCCACGCTTGCTCTCGTGGACGAGCTCGGGCAGCGCGTTGGAGAGCCCGCCGGCGCCGACGTCGTGGATCGAGACGATGGGGGTCTGCTCGCCGCGCGCCCAGCACCGGTCGATGACCTCCTGGCAGCGGCGCTGCATCTCGGCGTTGTCGCGCTGCACCGAGGCGAAGTCGAGGTCCTCCGCCGAGGCGCCCGACGCGACGCTGCTCGCCGCGCCACCCCCGAGCCCGATCAGCATGGCCGGGCCCCCGAGCACCACGATCGGCGCGCCGACGGGGATCTCGCCCTTCTGCACGTGGCCGGCCCGGACGTTGCCGAGCCCGCCCGCGAGCATGATCGGCTTGTGGTAGCCGTAGATCGCGCCCGCGACCTCCTGCTCGAAGGTGCGGAAGTAGCCGGTGAGGTTCGGGCGGCCGAACTCGTTGTTGAACGCGGCGCCGCCGAGCGGCCCCTCGATCATGATGGCGAGCGCGGAGGCGATGCGGCTCGGCTTGCCGTGGTGCACCTCCCACGGCCGCGCCGCGCCTGGCAGCTCGAGGTTGGACACCGCGAACCCGGTGAGGCCCGCCTTGGGCTTGGCGCCGCGCCCCGTCGCCCCCTCGTCGCGGATCTCGCCGCCGGCGCCGGTGGCCGCCCCGGGGAACGGCGAGATCGCCGTCGGGTGGTTGTGGGTCTCGACCTTCATCAGCAGGTGCACCGGCTCGCGGGTCGCGCGGTATTCGTGGGTCTCCGGGTCCGGGAAGAACCGCCCGCCGACCGCGCCCTCCACCACCGCGGCGTTGTCCTTGTAGGCCGACAGCACGCCGCCCGGCGACTTCGCCGTGGTGACGCGGATCATCTGGAACAGCGACCGCTCCATGCGCACGCCGTCGAGGGTGACCGCCGCGTTGAAGATCTTGTGCCGGCAGTGCTCGCTGTTGGCCTGCGCGAACATCATCAGCTCGACGTCGCTCGGGTCGCGGCCGAGGGTCGCGAAGGTCTGCTCGAGGTAGGCGATCTCGTCGGGGTCGAGGGCCAGGCCGAGCGACTGGTTCTCCGCGGCGATGCCGCCCCGCGGCACCCGGCGCAGCGGCTTGGGGGCGTCGTGGGCGAACAGCTTCTCGCCGTCGCCGAGCGTCGCGAGCACCGACTCGGTCATGCGGTCGTGGAGCTCCGCCGCGAGCGCCGCCGCGTCGTCCACCGCGCCGCCGAGCACGTAAGCCGTGCCGCGCTCGATGCGGCGCACCACCTCGCCGAGGCCGCAGCTCCGCGCGATGTCGGTCGCCTTGGTCGACCACGGCGAGACGGTGCCGAGGCGCGGGGTGACCACGAGCAGGCGCCCCTCCCCGTCGGGCGTCGGGTCCGGCGAGAGCAGGCGCTCGAGGGCAGCGTGCTCGTCGGCCCCGAGCGGCCGCGCCACGTCGACGAAGTACACGTGGCGCGCGCTACCCCCGGTGAGCCGCGGGTTCTTCGCGGAGAGGGTGCGGAGGCGGCGCGCGAGGCGCGCGGCGGTGAAGGCGGGGCCACCACGGAGGACGAGCATGCGGCACCCTCCCCCCTCGACACCCATGCGACAAGGGGATGATTCCTGATAGCATCCATCTCGATTCGCGATGGATACCGGCCCCGCCCCGACCCTCGACGCCGAGGCGCTCTTCGTCTTCGTGCAGGTCACCCGCGCGGGCGGCTTCTCGAGCGCGGCGCGGCGCCTCGGGCGGGCCCAGTCCGCCGTGAGCCAGGCCATCCGCAAGCTCGAGCGCGCCCTCGGCCAGCCGCTGTTCGTCCGGGCCGGCCGCGCCAGCGTGCCCACCCAC
>CAZUZY010000479.1:0-6021 GCA_964624885.1 uncultured Polyangiales bacterium
ACCACGCTCGGCGCCGGTGAGGCGGCCGCCGCGCCTGCGCCGAGCCCGAGCGGTTCGCTCGCCGCGAGCCCGCCGGCGGGTTTCTCGCCGCTCTCCATCCCGGGCAAGATCGTCCGCGTCAACAAGTCGGGCTCGCTGCAGGCCAACGGGCTCTACCCGAACCCGAACGACGCCAAGGCCATGCTCGAGAAGGCCATGTTCGAGTTCACCGGCGAGAAGTCGCTCGGCAAGGCCTTCGCGCGCTTCGTCCACAAGGACGACAAGGTCGCCGTGAAGCTGAACGGCATCGCCAAGGGCAAGAAGTTCGGCACCAACAAGGAGCTGGTCGACCCGATCCTCGCGGGTCTGATCGAGGCGGGTATCCCGGCGTCCTCGATCGTCGTCTACGAGCAGTACCCGTCGTTCCTCGCGGGTACCCGCGTCGACGCGACCAACGTGCCGGCCGGCGTCAAGACGGCCACCCACAACAACAAGGACATGGTCACGCCCGCCATCCCGATCCTGGACGGCAAGGGGAAGATCATGACCAAGTTCGCGCGGCCCCTCATGGAGGCCACCGCGGTCATCAACGTCTCGCTGATCAAGGATCACGCGATCTGCGGCTACACCGGCTGCCTCAAGAACATGACCCACGGCTCGATCGACGTGCCGCACGAGCACCACGGCCACCATGCGAGCCCCCAGATCGCCAAGCTCTACGCGCACGAGGCCATCAAGAGCCGCGTACGGCTCCACATCACCGACGGCTACAAGCTCATGTACGACGGCGGGCCCGTCGAGGTCGTCTCGTACGTCCCGCACGAGGCCGTCTACGTGGCCACCGATCCGGTCGCCATGGACCTCTACGGCTGGGAGCTCGTGGAGAAGGTCCGCAAGGACAAGGGCCTCAAGACCCTCAAGGACGCGGGCCGCGAGCCGAGCTACATCGCTGCGGCCGCCGACCTCGGCCTCGGGATCGGCGACCGCGCCAAGCTCGTGGTCAAGGAGTTCACGGCCTAGCCACGCCGCGCGCTCCTGGCCGGGCGCCGCGCCACGGCGAAGACGCCCGGCTCGAGCTCGCGCACCTGCCCGCGGATGGTGAGGCCCCCGAGCGCCGCCGTCATGGCGGAGGCGCTGCGTTGCGTGAGGTGCACCAGCTGATCGATGGTCGCCGGTCGCTCGGCGAGCACCGCGAGGACGGCTTGCTCGTCCGCCCCGAGGAACGGCAGCACCTCCTGCGTCACGGCCGGGCGCACGCGCAGCTCGGAGGCACGCGGCACGACCGAGTCGCCCCGCAGGTGGCGCAGCAGCTGCTCGGGTGCGAGCAACGGCTGGGCGCCACCGATCGAGAGCTCGAGGCCGCACCCTGCCATCGACACGTCCCACGGGGCGCCGGGCACGACCCACAGGCGACGCCCGGCCTTGCGCGCGAAGTTCGCCGTGTTGCGCGCGCCGCTCTCGATGGGCGCGGCGGTGACCACGACGTGGTCGGCGAGGCCAGCGATCACCGCGTTGCGCGCGTGGAAGCGCGGACGCTGCGGGCGCTCGACGATCGCCACCAGCGCTCCCTCCTCCCGGATCCGGCGGAACAGCGACGCGTTCTCGGCCGGGACCCAGGCGTCGATCGCGCCGGGCAAAACCGCCACGGTCTGACCGCCGGCCTCGAGCGCCGCGCGGTGCGCCATCGTGTCGATGCCCCGCGCCCCCCCGGAGACCACCACCATCCCGGCCTCGGCCAGCAGCCAGGCGAGCCGGCGCGTGAACTCGAGGGCCTCGGAGCAAGGTCGACGCGTGCCGACGATCGCGACCGCCGCGAGGCTGTCCAGCCGGGTCGCGAGCGGCCCGTCCGCGACCAGCACGGCGGGTGGCTCGCCGTCGCGCAGGCGACGCGGAAACCGTGGATCGAGCGGGTGGAGGCGGAGCATGCCTCCTGGTCGACGCGAGCCGGCGAAGAGTTGCTGGACTCTCCCGGCTCGCGGACCTGTCTACGCGCCTCAGGCCTTGGCGGCGAGGTCGAACAGCGCCGAGAGCTCGACCTTGGCGGCCTTCTTGCGCTCGAGGATGGTGTTCACGGCGCGGAGGAGGCGGGTCTTGGTGGGGCCGTTGACCGGCTTGCCGGCGATGATCTTGCCGAGGGTGACCAGGTTGAGCGGCCGACCCGAGCGCTGCTTGCGGGTCTCGGCGGCGCCCTTCTTGTCGCCTTCTTCCTTCTTGCCCTGGCGCTTGGCGAGGCGGAGCGCGCGATCCTCGGGGCGCAGCGACTCGAGATCCGCCGAGACGGCGAGGAGCTGGCGCTGGTCGATCTTCTGGGCGGTGAGGAACTGTTCGAGCTTCGACGACATCGGGAGTGGCCTCGACGAGGGTTGAGAGATGGGCCGCGCACCCTAGCGGAGGCGACCCCTCATCGGCAAGGGGCCCGCGAGCGGCACGCCGAGAGGTGGAGGGCCGACCCTCAACCGGTGCCGGTCTCGGCGGTGCTCGCTCCCGTCGCCTCGGTCGCCCCGGTCGCCCCTGCGGCCTCGCCCGTCGGCCCGCCGGTGGTCTCGTCCGTCCCCCGGAGCGCCTGACGCAGCTGTTCGACCAGTGCGCGCGCCCCGGCGTCCAGCGCGTCGCCGCGCGGCACGTCGACCTCGACGACCACGTGCAGCGCGCCGCGCCCGCGCCCCTTGCCCTCGAGCTTGGGCACGCCGCGGCCACGGACGACGACGACGTGGCCGGGCTGGGTGCCCGCGGGCAGCTCGATCTCGAGCGGCTCGTCGTCCAGCGTGGCCACCGGGAGCTTGGCGCCGAGGATGGCGTCGGCCACGCCCACCTTGAGGCGCGTGGCGAGGTCGGCCCCGTGCCGCTCGAAGCGGGGATCGGGCTCGAGCTCGATCTGGACGAGGACGTCGCCGGCCTGGCCACCGCTCGGGGCCGGCATGCCCTGCCCCGGGATGCGCAGCACCTGCCCCTCGTCGATGCCGGCGGGGAAGCTCACGACGACCTTCTTCTGCCGCGCCTCCTGCCCCTGCCCCCGGCACTGCGTGCACGGACTCTTGAGGATGCGTCCCTCGCCGCGACACGTGGGGCACGGCGCGGTGAACATGACGAAGCCACGGGCGTTGGACACCTGACCAGAGCCGCGACAGGTGCCACAGGCCGTGGGCTGCGTGCCTGGCTCGGCGCCGTTGCCGCTGCATCGCTCGCACGGCGCGGGGAACGCGATGGCGAGCTCGCGCTTGCAGCCGAACGCGGCGTCCTTGAGCGGCAACCGCTCCTGCACGCGCAGATCGGCGCCGCGCCGCGGACCGCTCCTTCGCCCGCGCTGACCGCCGCCGCCGAAGAACTCGGAGAACAGATCCTGGAAGTTGCCGAAGATGTCCCCGAGATCGACGCCGCCCGGGAACCCCCCACCGCCCTCGAGGCCGGCAAAGCCGTACTGGTCGTAGATCGAGCGCTTCTGCTCGTCGGAGAGGATCTGGAAGGCCTCGGTGGCCTCCTTGAACCGCGTCGCGGCGACCGGGTCGCCGTTGTTGCGGTCGGGGTGGTGCTTGAGCGCCGCCTGCTTGTAGGCCTTGCGGATCTCGTCTGGCCCCGCCTCGCGCCCTACCCCCAGCACTTCGTACAGATCACGGCGTTCGTCCATGGGGATATCGAGGCGTTGGAAGCCGAGCCAGTGGAAGGCGAGCCGGTGGAAGGCGAGCCCGTGGAAGGTGAAGCAGTGGAAGGTGAAGCGGGGCGAGGGCGAAAGGGGCTGTGCGGCACGACCGCGACCGCCGGCGCGAGAGGGGGGCGGACGCTGTCGCGCAAGCTGAGGCTGGAGGGGCCCCCTGTCAACGGGTCACGAGACTCCCTGGGACGAACGCTGGGCGGACAGCTGGGCCGACAGCTGCGCGATCAGGGCGTCGCGCTCGGCGAGCGCCGCGCGGAGGTTGCCGTCTCCACCCTGGGCGAGCCGCTGCTCGAGGTGCGCCGCCCGCTCGTGCTCTTGCTGCAGCGCCTGGCGGAGGGCGTCGAGCTCGGTCGCCTTCTCTCCCGCGGGGACCTCGCGCGCGACGGGCGCCTCTGCCTCGACCTGTCGTTCGAGCTCGGCGATGCGCCAGAGCGCGCTCTGCAGATCGGCCTCTCGACGGGCGGCGTCTCGCGCGAGCTGATCGCGCTCGGCGCGGGCTGTCGACACTGCGGTCTCCAGCGACGCGTCGAGCGCGACGATCGGCACCGCCGGCCCCTGGGCGAGCTCGAGCTCGGCGAGCAGCTCGTGCAGCATGCGCTCGCGGCGGTCGTTCTCGGCCCGGGCCGCGCGCAGCTCGGCGCCGCGCGCCCGGAGCGCTGCCTCGAGGTCGTGCACCTCTTGCTCGTGGGTCTTCTGGCCGTGGAGCAGCTCGCGCTGCAGTCGCTCGGCCAGCGCCTCCGCCGCGCGCGCGTGCTGGGTCAGCACCGTCATCGTCTCCTGGTCGACGTTGGAGCGAGACGAGTCCTCGGCCAGCTGGTTCTCCAGCCGATCCTCGAGCCCCTTGGCGCGCGCCAGCGAGGCGGCGAGCTCGCGCTCCTTCTCGTCGAGCTTGTGGCGCAGATCGCTCTCGGCGCGAGCCTGGGCGGCGAACCGCTCCCGCAGCTCGCTCACCTCGGCGAGCGCGTGGGCGAGCTCCTCGGCGACGCGCTGCGCCTCGGCCAGCGGCACACCACCCCGGACGCCCGGCGTGGCCAGCTGGGTGCGAGCCTCGATGAGCTCGGCCTCGAGGGTGAGGCGAAGCTCACGCAGCTCGGCGAGCTCGGGCTTGACCTTGGCGAGCTCGGCCTCGAGCCTGCGCTTGGCCCCGCGCTCCTCCTCGACCTCGCGGGGGAGCTTCGCGAGCTTGTCGCGGAGCCGACGGACGTCGTCGAGCGCGGATGCGAGCTCGGCGTGCTCTCGCTCCGCGCGGAGGCCGGCCTCGCCCGCGCGCGCCTCGGCCTCCGAGCGCTTCTGATCCGAGACCAGAAGGCGCGCCTCGAGCTGCTCCACCTGCGAGCGATCGACGTCGACCTGGGCGAGCTCGGCGCGGGGGAACTGCACGAGGTCGAAGGCCTCGAGCACCGACGCTCCGCCGTGCTGGGCCACGACCGCCACGAACCACTCGGGGGCCTCGGGCGCGTCGGTCAACGAGGTGTCGAAGGCGACGGCCGGCTCCTGGTCGGGGCCGAGCTCGGCGACCGCGTAGGCCGCGAACGGCGCGACCCCCAGCATGCGGACGTCGGCGAACTGCTCCGCGCACAGGTCGTAGAACGCGCGGTAACCGGGCGCAGGGACGTGAGCCTCCGGGGCGGGGAGCCAGGGCGCACCCCCCGCCTCGTTGCGACAGCCGATCAGGGCGACGCCGCGGGCGCCGACGAGGCGACGGACCTGGGTGAGCACCGATGCCGGGTCGCCGAGCAGCGCGAGATCGGGCGCCAGCACGAGGTCGAACACGCCCTCGCGGAGCCCGAGATCCAGGGCCCGCAGGGGCGCGAGGACGAGCCCTTCGCCATCGCTCTTGGCGGGCTCGGACGGCGGCAGGGACGGGTCGTAGACGTGCACCGCCCTCGCCCCTCGATCGAACAGGAGTTCGACGAGGCTCGGATCGTTGGGCGCAAGGAAGGCCACGCGGCGCCCGGATACGAGCGGCTCCGCGTGAACGGCGAGGACATGGGACGGAAACACGGGGGGCGGAGCCTAGGAGTGCGACGGCCCGAAGCCAACTGCCGGCGCCACGAGGGCCCTCGGAGTCCTTCTTCGCTCGGGCAGCGGGCCATCCTCGGTCCCCAGGATCGTGGCCTCGGCGCGGGCGAGGAGCTCGAAGACCCCCTCGGCAGCCCCCGAGGGGAGGTGCACCGCGGTGACACTCTCCGTCGGTTCGCGCCCGAGGGTCCGCACGGCCGCGAGGTCGTCGACGAGCGTGCGCAGGGAGCGCTCGGCCGCCGAGCCCGCCTCGGTGCGGAACAGGACCTCCATCCGCAGCTCGACCCCGGCGAAGCCCTCGCTCGTGCCCACCCCTGCCTCGACCCCCACGAGGCCACGGGCGCGCGCCTCGGCGGACGGCTCGAAGC
>CAZUZY010000480.1:0-5958 GCA_964624885.1 uncultured Polyangiales bacterium
GCGAGGACGGCGACGGTGGCGGTGGGGTCGGCGTCGCGCAGCCGCGCGAGCTCGTGGTCGAGCCACGGGCCGAACGACCCCGCGTCGCCGGCGTAGGCGATGCCCTTCCAGCGCTCGGTGGCGAGCGTGCCGTCGCGCACTGCGCGGGCCAGGGCGACGACCGAGGCCGGGCAGCGAAAGCCGTGATCGAGCTGGACCCGGTCGTGGTCGTCGGCGCCGAGGAGCGCGAGGCACTCGTCCCAGCCGGGAAAGGTCGTCGTGCGGTCGATCTGCTGGTCGGCGTCGCCGGCGACGATCAGCGTGCCCCCAGGCCGCAGGACGCGGCCGAGCAGCTGGAGCTCGATCGGCGCGAGCTCCTGGGCCTCGTCGAGCACGAGGCAATCGAGGGCGCGGGGCTGTTCGGGAGGGGCGTCGAGCCGGGCGCTGCGCAGGGCGTCGAGCCGGAACACGACGGCGGGGTCCTCGGCGTCGAGGGTGCCGGCGTCGGCGGTGGGGGTACCCGCGTCCAGGGAAGCGCCGTCGAGCGCACGCAGGCGCCGCGCGTCGGTCACGTGGGAGAACGCGGCCTCGGTCCGGGCGGAGAACTGCACGCGGGTGTGCGCGAGGGTCTCCTCGACGGCGTGGGCTGGCAGGCGACCGGCGGCGCTCTCGAGGACGTTCGCGAGCAGCGCGCGGTCGCCGAACAGGTGCTGCAGGTCGCCCCACTGGGCGTGGGTGTCGCGCCCCTCGGGCGCCTCCCGGTCCGGGTCCTCGTCGATGCGGCCCGGCGGTCGGCGGCCGATCTCGGCGATCGACCCCTCGAGGGCCGGGTCGCGCTTGAGGCGGACCACGGCGGGGGTGGCGTCGGTGCTGGTACGCCGCGGCAGATCGGGGAACGCGCGCCGAGCCTCCCGCAGCGCCCACCGGTCGTAGGTCTCCGCGCGCGCGACGGTGCGCGGCAACCCGAGGCGGAACAGGGCGTCGTCGACCAGGTGCTGCAGGCCCTCCTCGGGCACGATCACCCGCGCGCGGAAGCGAGCGGAGGTGCGCTCGGCGAGCGAGGCCAGGCGGAGCAGCGCGAGCGTGGTCTTGCCGTGGCCGGCGTCGCCCAGCACCAGCATCGGTCGACCAGCGGGCGCCTCGATCGCGCGCCGCTGCGCGGCCGTCGGCGTGACGTCGACGATCGAGGTGGCCCGGCGGGCGTCGAGGGGGCGCGGGACGAGGTGCCGGGCCATCAGGGGCAGATCGCGGCGCCGTCGGCGAGGGTGATGCCATGGGCGTGCAGATCGGCGAGGGCGACCATCGCGTCTCGCCGGCCGACGAACAGGTCGACGTGCGCGCCCTTGACCCCACCGCCCACGTCGTCGGCGCGGACGCACCCGTCGTGCACCTCCCCGGTCGCCGGCGCAGGCAGCACGAGGCCGCGCAGCTCGGGGATGAAATACCAGTGCCCGAGGGTGAGCTCGGCGGGATCGACGGCGATGGAGCGGAACGGCCTCGCGGGCCGGCCGGACGCGGTCTTTCCCCAGGGGGCGCCCTCGACGACCGCGAAGCAGAGGGGGTGCACCGTGCGCACGGACACGACCCGGCCGTCGCAGAGGCGGGCCGAACCCTGCATGGCCGCGGTCTTTCGGAAAGCAGCGCTGACCGCGGCCAGGGTGCCGCCACCGCACCGGGGGAGCGCGGCGTCGCTCCCGTCCGGGCAGGGCTGCTCGGCGACGAAGTACATGGTCATCTTCATCGGCCGGCCGGGCCCGGCGTCGACCGGGGGGAGCCCCGCGTCCGGGGGCGGGGGCTCGGTGGTGGTGGCGACCGGCGACACGCCGATGGGCGTCGGCGCCGTCAGGTGCCCCGTGCGCGCGCCACAGCCGGGGCCGCTGCAGAGCGCAGACAGCACCGCGGCGCCGCCACAGGCGGCCCGGAGCGGGGAGACCGCTGGGCGACGCACGAACGGCCGCACCCGGTCAAGCTAGCGACCGTCGCGCTCGACCGCGAGTGTCACGTCGATGGGACACTGCGTTTCGCTCCCATGAAACGTTGACACCTGAGCGTCCGTCCCGTCACGATGGCCGCAAGCGAGCCTATGCCCGAATCCCTCCAGCTAGAGGTCGTCGGCGAGACCAACGTCGGCATGAAACGCAACCACAACGAGGACAACTTCGCGGTCCTCGAGGAGGAGGGGTTGTATCTCGTCGCAGATGGCATGGGCGGTCACGCCTCCGGCGAGGTCGCCAGCCAGCTCGCGGTCGACACGATTCGCGACTTCTTCAAGGTCACGAGCTCCGACCCGGACAAGACGTGGCCCTACAAGATGGACCGCGGCAAGGGCTACGAGGAGAACCGCCTGATCACCTCGATCAAGCTGGCCAACCTCAAGATCTACGAGGAGGCCCAGGGCAACATCCAGAAGCGCGGCATGGGCACCACGGTGGTCGCCGCGTTCTGCGTGGAGGGCGGGGTGTACCTCTCCCACGTGGGCGACTCGCGCATCTACCGCATCCGCGACGGCAAGATCGAGCAGCTCACCGAGGACCACTCGCTGCTGAACGACTACATCAAGATGAAGCGCCTCACGCCCGAGGAAATCGCCAATTTCCCGCACAAGAACGTGATCGTGCGGGCACTCGGCATGAAGGAGAACGTGAAGGTCGACACGCGCTTCGAGACGCCGAAGGCGGGCGACATGCTGCTCCTCTGCTCGGACGGCCTGAGCGGCCCGGTGGACGACAACGACATGCTCGCCATCGTCCGCTCGAGCTCCGACCTCAAGGGGGCGGTGCGGCGCCTGATCGCGCGCGCCAACGAGAACGGTGGGCCGGACAACATCACCGCTGTCCTGGTGCGCTGGGTTGCTTGACGTGCTGCGCCCTGCCTGTGGGCGCCGCGTAGAGGTGGGGTGACCTGATGGTTCGCTCGTCGTTGCTCCGTCCGCGCGCGCTCCTCCTGGGCGCGCTGCTCGCGCCGCTGCTCGCCGCGCCTGTCGTCGTGTTCAGCGAGGGCGCCGCCCTCGCGGCCAAGAAGAAGAAGCCGCCGCCCAAGCCTCCGGACAAGATCGTCGTGGTGCTGGCCGAGGGGCCTGACGCCGACGTGCTCACCGAGGCCGTCGAGGGCTCGTTGCCGCCGGGCATCGTGGCCGGCAACAAGAAGGAGTTCGTGGAGGCGCTGGTGAAGGGCGGGCAGAAGGGCCCGTTCGGCAAGAGCCTCGACAACAGCAAGACGCGCGAGAAGACCCTCGAGCGCGTGCGCAAGGCGGCCGACGCGGCTTCGGTCGACGTCGTCGTCATCCTCAAGACCGACAAGGGCCCGAAGGGGCGCAAGGTCCTCGTGCTGGTGATCGACCCCAAGCAGGCCACGCTGGCCCGCGAGGACGAGATCAACCTGCCGGCGAAGAAGCCGAAGGACGCGAGCGAGGACACCAAGCCCATCGTCGCCGCGGTGAAGCCCACGCTCGAGAAGATGGCGCCGGTCGCGCCCGAGCCCGAGCCCGACGAGCCCGAGCCGGTCGAGGAGAAGCCCAAGGAGCCACCGAAGTCGAGCCGCCCCGAGGGCGAGGTCGATCGCGCGCTCGTGCAGATCCACCTCGGGCTCGAGATCGGGGCGCGTCGGTTCGAGTACGCCGATCCCGTCAGCACGGGTGCATCGTGTCCGACCAGTGGCTGCACCAAGCTGCGCAACTACAACGTCGGCAGCGCACCGATCCCGGGGCTCGCGCTCGATCTGTTCCCGCTGTCGGGCATGGACGGCTTCGCGGCCGGCTTCGGCCTCTACGCGGGCTACCAGCGCGCGGTCGGGCTCAAGTCCGCGCCGGCGGGCGGCCAGTCGATCGAGACCAGCTGGGACAAGTTCGACATCGGTCTGCAGTACCGCCTCGCGCTCGGCAGCAAGCCCGCGGGCAACCCGCTGCTGTTCATCCAGGCGGGGTTCGGGGGCGAGTCGTTCACGTTCACGAGCGCGGGCACGATCGCCAACGAGGTGCCGAACGCGAAGTACAAGTTCCTCCGGCTCGGGGTCGCGGCCCGCATCCCGTTCGTGGATCGGGTGGGCCTCCGGCTCGGCGCCGCGCTGCTGCCCACGCTCTCGGGGGGCGATTCCGAGTCGGTGGCGGGGCGCTTCGACGCGAACCCCGGGGGAGGGAAGACCTCGATCTTCGGGTTCGACCTCGGGGCGGCGCTGTGGGTGAAGATCACCGGCGGCCTCGAGGGCGTCGTGTCCACGCGCTACACGCACTTCGGATACGGCTTCGAGGCCAAGGGCGGCGACTCGTTCCAGGCCTCGGGCGCGAGCGAGACCCTCTGGGGCCTCGTGCGGTTCGGGCTGTCGTACGCGTACTGAGCTACGCGCTCGTGGGCGGCGGCGCGAGGACGGTGGCCTCGGCGCTGGTGTCGCCCTCGGCGCGGCTCCACACGGTGGGGTCGATGACGAAGGCGAGCGCCGCGGCGACGAGGTGCCAGACGAACTGCACGGCGTAGAGCAGGAACACATAGGCCGAGCCCTGGTAGGTGACGAGCTCGGGTGAGAAGTACATGGCGAGCGCGCCGTAGGTGGCGACCTGGAAGGCCCCGAACAGGCCGGGGCCGGCGGGCACGAGGATGCCGACCGCGAGCACGCCCATGACCGCGCACGCGTGGCCGAACGACATCTGCAGGCCGCACGCGATGCCGAGGGCCCACATGCCACAGGCGTTGATCGCCCAGTAGGTGAAGGTCTCGAGCAGGAACGGGATGGCGTAGCGGGGGCCGGCGAGGAAATGGAGACCCTCGGCGATGCCCTCCACGATGCTGGCGAGCTTGTCGGCCAGCCGGGGGCTCACGAGGCCGACGGTGGCGCGGGTGAGGCGCCGCGCGAAATCACGCGCGAAGTAGAAGACGGCCATCGCGCCGAACGCGGCGACGAAGACGAACAGGGCGACGTAGCCGGCGGCGGGGATCGCGGCGACCGGGACCTTGAGGTTGCCGACGTGGTCGGGGAGCGGCGAGAGACGCGGAACCAGGCCGAGGGCCCCGGCGAGCACGAGCGTGACGATGAGCCCGTCGATGACGCGCTCGGCGCCCATGGTGCCGAGGGCGCTGCTCATCGTGACCCGCTTGCCGTCCCGGATGAGCCACGGGCGCACGACCTCGCCGGCCCGGAGGGGCAGGAGCAGGATGGCGGTGAAGCCGACCCACGACGCCGCCAGCACCGTGCGGCGCCGGATGGCGGGGGCGATGGGTCGCAGCAGGTGCCGCCAGCGCAGCGCGCGGAGGAAGTGCACCACGAGGAGGCAGCCGAAGTGCACGCCGACCCAGCGGAAGTCGACGAGCTTCCAGACCGAGCTCGGGGGAAGGAGCGGCAGCCCGCCGCGCCGGAGGGTGATGGCAAAAGCAGCCGCGATCACCAGCGAGGCGATGGTCTTGACGCGGTGCCGGCGCCAGAACGAGCCACGGCTTGCGGGTGCCAGCGCCTCGGACAGCGGGACCTCGGAGCTCGCGGGTTCGGACACGGGATTGGCGCCAGTTGACACAGTGGACATGGAAGCGAAGGACGAAAGCAAGAACGGGGCGCGGTGCGACCCCCCCCGCGGGGCGTCAGCGTGGCGCAACGGACGCGGTCCGGCAAGGACCGTGCGCCCGACCGGGTCTGGCGAACGTGTCAGTGGAAGTCGCGAGAGGCCACCCCGCCGTCCCAGGGCAGGGGGAGGGCCCGACAGGTGCGCGCCTTCACGTTGACCACCCCCTGCTGGCGCTGGAGCTCGCCGTCGATCTCGAGCGCGGCGTGACCGGTGATGGTGCGACGCTGGGCCTCGAACACGGTGGGCTCGACGATCACGTTGATCATGCCGCCCTCGTCCTCGAGGGTGAGGAACACGAAGCCGCGCGCGGTGGCTGGTCGCTGGCGGCAGATGACGAGGCCGGCCACGCGGACCCGCGCCGCCCGGGCGTCGGCCAGGGCCTTGGCCGAGACGACCCCCCGCGCGTCGAGGGCGGCGCGGACGAGCGCGAC
>CAZUZY010000481.1:0-5920 GCA_964624885.1 uncultured Polyangiales bacterium
TGTCGGGCGACGAGTTCGCCGCGCGCGTGTTCGGCACCGAGGCCATCGCCCGCCCGTTCGCGCGCCTCCTGGCCGACCGCGAGCCGCTCGTCTGGCGCCACGCGGCGGTCGCGCGCGGGCTGCTCGCCGGGGTCGCCACCACCCACTTCAAGGCCACCGTCGACGCCCTCCACCCGCGCCTCACGCCGACCGAGTGGCGCCGCGGCGCCGTCTCGCTGGTGACGGCCATCGCGACCGCGCCCGACAAGGCCCTGGCGCGCGCCCGCGACCTCCTGCGCGGGCCGATCGTGCAGCAAGATCCCGGCATCATCAGCACGATGGCGCTCGGGCTGCCGCGCGCGCTGGATCTCGAGCCGGAGGCCGCCGAGGAGCTCCTCGACGCGATGGTCGACACCGACCCGCGCCGCACCGCCGAGGGCATCGCGCAGATCGCCCGCGAGGTGACCGGCGACGCGGGCAAGCGCGCGATCCTCACCGCGCGCGCCGTGCTCAGCGACACCCTCGCGCAGGGCCTCGAGGATCCGGACGAGCAGGTGCTCACCCGCGCCCTCGCGCGCGACCTCGAGCCCGAGCAGGAGCCCGATGTGTCGGTCCGTGACGCCGTCCAGCACGCGCTGCAGCGGTTCGTCGACGAGGGCGCCCGCGAGGCGCACGCGGCGGCGCTCGAGGCGCTCGAGGCCGCCAAGGCCGCGCTCTCCACGCTCGAGGGGCTCGGCGAGGCGAGCACGGGCCTCGCCCAGCGCACCGCGGTGCTCCTGCTGCGCGACCTCGATCAGGGCATCGTCGAGGAGCCCACGCTCTCCGATCTGCTCACGGTCGGCGTCCGTGACAGCGAGCGCAGCGCCCCGACGGCCGGCCTCGTCGACCTCCAGGATCGGCTCGGCCGCTGGCTCCTCGGTCGCGAGCACGGCACGCCCGCGGCCACCAAGACCGCGCGCGCGAGCAGCGGGCGCCGCCTGCGCGCCCTGCTCCACCTGCTCGACGCCGAGGACCTCGAGTCCGACGACGACGCCCGGAGCGAGCAGCTGCACGCGCGGAGGGTCGAGGCCGCGACCACGCTCCTCGCCCGCCTGGTCGCCGAGGGCCGCTCGCCGCTGCACCGCACGCTCTGCGCGACGCTGGCCCGCGTGCTCGACGCGCTCGTGCGCGAGGGCGCGTGCGACCCGGTCGACGTGATGATGGTGTGCGCTGGTCGGCTCGACGGCACGAGCGACGTCATCACCCTCGCCGAGGCCAGCATGCAGCCCGACGTCGAGGCCGCGCTCTCCGCCTGGGCGCGCTTCACCCGCGCCTCGTCGGCCGAGGAGGCGCTCCCGCTCCCCGGAGAGCGCCTCTCGCGCCCGTCGGGCCTGCCCGAGGACGACGACGAAGAAGAGGCCCTCTCGTCGCCGATGCACCACCGCATCGACGCGGTGCTCGACATCGCCGCCGCCATCGGCGACGACGGCACCGGCCGCGGCGAGGCGCTGCGGGCCGTGCTGGTGCGGTTCGCCCGCGCGCTCGAGAAGCTCGACGGCATCGACGCGCGCTCGCACATCCCGCAGCTCGCCAACGACGCCATCGAGGCCTTGCCGGCCGCGGCCCACGCCTATGCCCAGATCGAGGCCGGGGCGCGCCTGCGCGTGCTCGGGGCCGAGGAGACGCCGTCCTCCTCGGTCACCACGGCCGCTGCCGGCAAGCTCTCGGCGCTGCTCTCTCGCCTGGCCGAGCCCGCCACCAAGGACGCCGAGGCGGCCGCCTCCGAGTTCGTCGCCGAGCTCCGCCGCCTCTTGCCGCCGCCGCTCGTGCGCATCGTCGCCGACGTCCTCGACGACATCGTGCAACGCTCCTTCGATCTCGGGAGCGAGGAGGCGGTGGCGCCGATCCAGCTGGTGAGCGCCGCCGAGCAGCTGCCGGCCTGGCTCGGCTCGCGGCGCACGCTCGGCGGTTTCTACATCGTGCGCCCCCTCGGCTCCGGCGCGGCGAGCTCGGTGTTCGTCGCCAAGCGCACCGAGGAGCGCCACGACCCCACCGCGGAGACCTTCGCGCTCAAGGTGCCCGACTACGACGGCAGCGCCGCGGCCGCGCTGTCCGAGGAGCAGTTCCTCGCGTTCTTCCGCGCCGAGGCCTCGGCGCTGCTGGGCCTCCCCGCCGACCAGAACCTCGCGCGCTTCGTCACCTTCGACCTCGCCGCGCGCCCGAAGCCGATCCTCGTGATGGAGCTCATCGAGGGCCCCACGCTCGAGCGCTTCGTCGAGGGCGGTGGCAGCGGGCAGCAGGGCCTCACCTGCGGCCGCGCCTTCGCCTTCCTCGACGGCGTGCTCTCGGGCCTCGAGACGATGCACCGCCACGCCATCGCCCACCTCGATCTCAAGCCGAGCAACGTGGTGCTGCGGCAGGGACAGACCCCGTGCCTCGTGGATTTCGGCCTCGCCGGGCGCGTGCTGCGGCCGGGGTGCGCCACCGGCAACTACGGCGCGCCCGAGATCTGGGGCGTCAGCCCCGAGGACCTGAACGAGCCCTCGCCGCTCCCGGCCGACGTCTACGCCTTCGGCGCCGTGGCCTACGAGGTGCTCACCGGGCAGACCCTCTTCGACGGGCCCACCACCATGTCGATCGTGAGCAAGCACCTCGTGCACGACGGCAACCCCGAGGGGCTCGACCGGGTCTCGCACGTGCGCCCCCTGACCGAGCTGCTCCGTCACACGCTGCGCCACGACCCGCGCGACCGCTGGACCGTGCCCGCCGTGCGCGCCGCGATGCGCTCGATTTCCCGGGTCGCGGGGCACCTCCCCTGGCCGCTCTCCGCCTGACGCAACTCCGCCGCGGCCCGCGCCGACCCACGGCATCATGCTCGTGGTAGACAACGCACCGATGATGATGCCGGAGGGAGAGGCGAGGACCGAAGGGGCCTCGATGGACGAGGTGCTCGAGAAGCGCTTCGGCCTCACGAGCTTCCGCCCCTGGCAGCGCGAGGCGATCGACGCCCTGCTCGGCGCGCCCGGCCAGGTGCTGGTGGTCGCGCCGACCGGCGGCGGCAAGTCGCTCACCTACCAGCTGCCGGCCGCCATGCTCCCCGGCCTCACGGTCGTCATCTCGCCGCTCGTCGCGCTGATGGAGGACCAGGTCCGTGGGCTCACCGCGCGCGGCATCCGCGCCTCGTTCCTGGCCTCCACGGTCGACCCGGAGCTCCGCCGCCAGCGCGAGCGCGACGCGCGCGCCGGCCACTACGAGCTCCTCTACTGCGCGCCGGAGCGGCTGGCCTCCGACTGGTTCGTCGACTTCCTCCGCGGGTGTCGCGTCGAGATGGTCGCCGTCGACGAGGCGCACTGCATCGCGCAGTGGGGTCACGACTTCCGCCCGGACTACCTGCGCCTCGGCGACGTCCTCGCGCGCCTCGCCCCCCGTCGCGTGCTCGCTTGCACGGCGACCGCCACGCCGCGCGTGCGCGAGGAGATCGTCGCCCGGCTGGGCCTGCGCGACCCGCACGTGGTGGTGCGCGGGTTCGCGCGCGAGAACCTGCACCTCGAGGCGCGCCACGTCGAGGGCCCGAAGGAGGCGCGACGCGCGGTGGAGGACGCCCTCCTGCGCACCCTCGGCACGGCGCGGGCGCCCAAGGGCGCGGGCATCGTCTACTGCGCCACGCGCAAGGCCACCGAGCAGTACGCGAGCCAGCTCGCCGACAAGGGCTTCGAGGTGGCCGCCTACCACGCCGGGCTCGACGGCGACGTGCGCGCCGAGGTCAACGCACGCTTCGCGAGCGGCAAGCTCCCGGTCGTCACCGCCACCAATGCGTTCGGCATGGGCATCGATCGCGCCGACGTGCGCATCGTCGTGCACGCGCAGCCGCCCGGCTCGCTCGAGGGCTACTACCAGGAGGTCGGCCGCGCCGGCCGCGACGGCGAGGAGGCGCACGGCCTCCTCCTCTGCAGCGGCATGGACGTCGCGCTCCGGCGCCGCCTGTGCGAGCTCGGCGGCGACGGCCCGGCGCCGCGCGAGGTCGCCGCCCGCCAGTGGGGCCTGTTCCGCGAGCTCCTGCGCTATCTCGACGCCGGCACCTGTCGCCACGACTTCATCCTCCGCTATTTCGGCGACGAGCAAGAGGTGCTCGGCGGCTGCGGCCACTGCGACGTGTGCACCGAGTCGGACGAGCGCGGCGAGGTCGACGAGCTCTCCGAGGAAGACGCGCTCGTGGTCAAGAAGGCGCTCGCGGGCGTCGCCCGGGCGCGGGGCCGCGGCGGCCTCGTCGCGGTCGCCGAGATGCTGCGCGGCGAGCGCAGCGATCGCGTGGAGCGGTTCGGCTTCGACCAGCTCTCCACCTTCGGTCTCTTGAAGGAGCGGCCGCAGTCCTGGGTGCTCGCGCTGCTGCGCGGGATGCTCGCCGCGGGCTTCATCGACCTCACCGCCACCGACCACCCGGTGCCGATCCTCACCGCCGACGGCGGTCGGGTCATGCGGGGAGAGGCCCGCGCGCGCTTCCGCCTGCCCAAGGAGACGCGCAAGCGCGACCGTCCGACGCGCGACAGGGCCACCAAGGTCGAGGGCGGTGGCGCGCTGTTCGAGGCGCTCCGGGCCGCGCGCGCCGAGCTCGCCAAGCTGCGCAAGGTTCCACCTTACGTCGTCGCGCACGACAGCACGCTCGTGGCGATGGCGGAGGTGCGCCCACGCGACGCCGCCGCGATGCTCACGGTGCCGGGCATGGGCCCTTACCGCGTCGAGGCCTATGGCCCTGCGTTCCTCGAGGTCATCCGGCGCACGCCGTAGCGCGGGATCTCTGGTACGGTCCTTCGGGCATGCAGGAAGAGGCGCTCATGGCGATCCTCGAGGTCGCCGACGAGGGTGTGCTCGTGTTCGATCGGGACGGTCGGTGCCGGGTCGTGGGTCGCCGCATCGGCGAGCTCTTCGGCGTCGAGCCCGCCCAGCTGGTCGGCCACCCGCAGGACTACGTCGTCGCGCGGCTCGCCCAGGCCTGCGACGATCCAGACACCCTGCGCGACCTGGCCTATGCCGCCGGGGGCGCCGTGCAGCAGGTCGCCGAGCTCGAGCTCCAGCGTCCCTCGCCGCGCGTCGTGCGCTTCGCCACCACGCCCATCCAGGGCGGCGCCGGGCTGCTCGGCTGGGTGGGGGTGGTGCGCGATCTCACCCGCGAGCGCTCCGCCGAGCGTCGCTCGCAGCAGCTGCTCGCCCGCCTCGAGCAGGTCACCGCCACCGACGCCCTCACCCAGCTGCCCAACCGCCGCCGCTTCCTCGAGGAGCTCGAGCGCGAGCACGGCCGCGCCGCGCGCGCGTGGGACAGCTACGCGCTCCTGCGCATCGACGTGGACAACATGGGGCAGCTGAACAACCAGCTCGGTCAGACCCGCGGCGACGAGCTGCTCGAGGAGCTCGCCCGCCGCCTCCGCGCGGGCCGGCGCGAGTACGATCTGCTCGCGCGCTTCCTCGACGACGAGCTCATCGTGCTCTTGCCCGGCGCCGACGCCCACGCCGCCCAGGTCGTCGCCGATCGCATGGCGCGCGCCGTCTCCAAGGAGCCGTTCGAGCTCGACGCCGCGCGCACCGTCACCGTGTGCATCGGCGCCGCGGTGTGGATCCCTCCCTCGGCGGAGAGCGGGCCCGACGTGATCGAGCGCGCCGGCGTGGCCCTCGTGCGGGCCCGCGTGCGCGGCGTCGATCAGATCGAGATCGACGTTCCGCCCTCGAAATCGGCCCCACCGCGGCACGCGTAACGGATCGTCACGCGGGCCGACGCGGGGCGCGGTGTGCGAACCGCGCGGGGATCTCCTAAGCTGCTCCGGCCATGAACCACTGTCCGAGCTGTGGTGCACCCAACGATCCCGCAGCGCGCTTCTGCAACCACTGCGGGGGACAGATCCCGGTGGCACCCGCCGCGGGCTTCGGCGCGCCCCCCGCCTACGGCGCCGGAGCCTTCGCGCAGCCAGCC
>CAZUZY010000482.1:0-5917 GCA_964624885.1 uncultured Polyangiales bacterium
CCGCGTACCTCGCCCACGCGCTCGACGAGGAGCGCCACGCCCGCACGTTCGCGGCCGCGGCGCGCGACAGCGGCGGCGGCGATCCGGTGCTCGGCGACGCGGAGGACCTGTTCGGGCGACGCGGCGAGCTCGGGTTCCTCGCGTTCGTGCACCACGGTGAGTCGCGCGGTCGTCGGCAGTTCGCCGCGCTCTCGGCGCGGGCGGAGCGGCTCGGAGACACACGGCTCGCGACCATGCTGGCGGCCATCGCCGCCGACGAGGCCCAGCACGAGGCGTACACCGCGGACCTGCTGGTCGAGCTCGCGGGTGGTGAAGCAGGCGCCCGCAAGGCGCTGCGACGGGCGCGCGCCTGGGAGGCCTGGCGCATGTTCCGCCGCGCGGGTCGCGCGATGGCGGGCGTGGTGTGGACGATCTCGATGACCCTGCTCTACTTCGCGCTCGTGCCGTTCGTGCTGCTCGTGCGCGTGGCGCGACCGGCCCGCCGCGGGCTCGTGCCGCGATGAGCGCGGTGCTCGGGATCTCCGGCGGCTACCACGACGCCGCGGCCGCGCTGGTGGTCGACGGCGTGCTGGTGGCCGCGCTCCAGGAGGAGCGCCTCTCGCGCGTGAAGAACGACCCCTCGCCGCCGCTGCGCGCGGCCCGCGCCTGCCTCTCTATCGCGGGGATCGCGGCGCCCGATCGGGTGGTGTTCTACGAGAACCCGTATGCGCGCATCGAGCGGGTGCTGGTGTCGCTCCTGCGCGGCTTTCCGCGCACGTTCCGCCAGTTCCCGCGGGCGATCGGCGCGCAGCTCGGGAGCAAGCTGTGGATCCTCGACGATCTCGCCGAGGGCCTCGGCGTGCCCCGCGCGAAGGTCACATTCGTCGCCCACCACGAGGCGCACGCGGCGAGCGCGTCCTACGCGAGCCCGTACCCGCGCGCGGCGGTGCTCACGGTGGACGGCGTCGGCGAGGAGGCCGCGACGGCGATCTGGCACGGGACAGAAGAGGGCCTCCGTGAGGTCGCCCACGTGGACTACCCGTGCTCGCTCGGGCTGCTCTACGCCGCGTTCACGGCCTACCTCGGGTTCGCGGTGAACGAGGGCGAATACAAGGTGATGGGGCTCGCCGCGTGGGGGGAACCCCACCGACGCGAGGACCTCGCCAAGGTGGTCCAGCTGGGATCGGACGGGGGCTACGAGCTCGACCTCTCGTACTTCGCGTTCCACACCGACACCGAGCTCGGGTTCTCGCCGAAGCTCGAGGCGCTCCTCGGACCACGGCGGCCCGCCGACCGACCGTGGGACCTCGAGAACGCCGAGGATCGCGCCTACGCGGACGTCGCCGCGAGCTTGCAGGCGTTGCTCGAGGACGCGCTGCTCGGCCTCGCGCGCACGGCCCGGGAGCGCACCGGAGAAGACAGCCTGTGCCTCGCGGGCGGGGTCGCGCTCAACGCGGTGGCCAACGCGCGGATTGCGCGCGAGGCCGGATTTTCCAGGGTGTTCGTGCAGCCGGCCGCGGGCGACGCCGGGGGCGCGCTCGGCGCGGCGGTCCTCGGCGCGATGCAGGACGGCGCGTCCCGACCGACGCCGATGCACGACGCCGCGCTCGGCGTGCCGGTCGACGCCGGCGAGGCGAGCCGGCTCGCGTCGGCGCTCGGGTTCGCGGTGAAGCGGGTCGACGATCGCGACGCCGAGGTCGCGGGCCGTCTCTCGCGCGGAGAGGTGGTCGCCTTCGTCGATGGTCGCTGCGAGTTCGGGCCACGCGCACTCGGCCACCGCTCGATCCTCGCCGACCCGCGCGCCGCGGCCACGCGCGAGCGGCTCAACCGCGCGGTGAAGCGCCGCGAGCCGTTCCGGCCGTTCGCGCCCTCGGCGCTCGCGGGGACGGAGCTCCGCTGGTACGACGAGCCCGGGGACGACATGACGCGCTTCATGACCACGGTCCGCCGCGCGAAGGACCCGAGCCTCGAGGCGGTCACCCACGTCGACGGCACCGCGCGGTTGCACACGGTGGAGCCCACGTCGCGGTTCGGCGCGCTGCTGTCTGCGGTGGAGCGCGCGTCGGGGATCCCGGTGGTGCTCAACACGTCGCTGAACGGCGCCGGCGAGCCCATCTGCGCGACGGCGGCGGACGCGGTCGCGTTCTTCGCGGCGCACTCCGTGGACGCGCTGGTCGTGGAGGACGTGGTCGTGACCCGGAGGCCGTCGTGAGCCGCCTGCGCACGGTGGCCGGGTTGCTCGGCCACTTCTTGCACCGGCAGCGGTTCTTCCTCGCGCCGCTGCTCCTCGTGCTCCTGGCGGCGGCGGTGCTGCTCGTGCTGACCGGAGGGCTCTCGTACGTGGCCCCGTTCGTGTACGCGATCTTCTAGCGGCTACCCGCCCCATGCGGCGCGGGCGTCGAAGCCGAGCTTCTTGAACCGCGGCACCCAGTCGCGCTCCAGCGTGCGGGTGACCACGGCCCCATAGCGCGCCGGCGCCATCAGGCCCCACGCCCGATCCCTCGGCGAGATGGCGTCGATCTCCGCGACGCCGGGCGGCGCGTACGTGCCGCGAATCCGGCGGAAGAACAGCGGCAGCTCCGCCGCCACCACCACGCGCAGCTGCGCCGCCAGCGGGTGCTCCTCGAGCAACCAGGTGAGCGCCGTCCACCCGAAGTCGCGGTGGCGGACCTCGTCGCGCAGCACGCGGTCGAGCACGCGCCGCGCGACGGGCACCGTGCAGTGCTCGCGCAGGTTCTTGAACAGCGGCACCGCGATCGTCTCGCCGATGCAGAACACGTCCACCACCACGCGCAGCACGTCGAGCTCGAGCGGGTCCGAGGTGCGCGAGAGCTCCAGCGTCTCGCGCGGGATGTGCGGCAGCGCCTCGCCGCCGGCCGCGCCGTAGCAGCGGAAGCTCAGGTCCGCGTGCGCGACCTCGTCCGAGGCGATGCGCATCGCGGCCTTCACGAGGTCGGGCGAGGCGCCGATCTGCAGGAGCCAGAGGCCGAGGTGCTGGGTGATCGCGGCCGAGCGGTACTCGGCCTCGACGCGGCGGAGCCACTCGCCGCGGACGCTGTCGCTGGCCTCGTGCTTGGGGCGCTTCTTGGCGGTCATCGCGCGGGGAGCGTACGCCAGCCGAGGGCGTGGAGCAGGGCCGCGGCGTCCGGCGGCGGGTCGCCCTCGCCGAGCGCGAGATCACGCACTTTCGTCAGCACCGGGTCGGTCTGGCCCGCCTCGAGCAGGTCGCGCGCGATGCAGCCGACACCGTACACGTCGTCGGCAGGGCTCGCGGGGGCGCCGCCGGCGCGCGCCGCGGAGACATACCCGGGGGTGCCCGGGGTGGCGGGCGACCCGACCGGCCGCGCGAGGCCGAAGTCGCCGAGCGTGGGCGCATCGTCCTCGTCGAACAGCACGTTGGCCGGCTTCACGTCGCCGTGCACCCAGCCCGCGGCGTGCACGTCGGCGAGGGTCGAGAGCAGGGCCGTGAGCACGGCGCGGAAATCGCGCGGCGTGGTCAGCGATCCGCGCAGGCTCCCGCCCGACATCCAGGCCATCGAGAGCCAGCCCTCGTCGAGGTCGAGGTCGTGGATCGCGATCACCCCCGCGCCGCGGAAGCGGATCGCCGCGCGCGCCTCGGCCAGCAGCGCGTCGCGCCCGCGGAGCTTGTCGTGGATCATCTTCAGCGCCACGGTGCGCACGCCCGCGGCCCCCAGCTCCTCGCGCGCCTCGTACACCACACCCGCGCCGCCGCGCGCCACCTCGCGGACGAGCGTGAAGGGCAGCGCGCCCCCGGGCGCGAGCAGGGTGGGGAACGAGGGCTGCGCTGCCTCGCGCCCGCCGCCGAGCCGCGCGCGCAGGCGCTCGAAGCGCTCGCGCACACCGGGCGCGTCCACGTCACCCGCCAGCGCCTCTGCATAGAGCGCGAGCGCGCGGTCGAGATCCGCCGCGGTCGCCACCCCGTCGTCGAGCCCCTCGCAGAGCAGATCACCCCGCAGCACCGCCGCGGCCGGAGTGTGCACCTCGGCGAGCTGGTCGTGCGCGCCGCGGCGGTCGCCACGCGCGACGAGCACGTCGGCGAGCTCGAGGCGCAGCAGCTCGGGCGCGACCACCCCCTTGGTGAGCGCGAAGGTGAGCGCGTCGACGACGAGGTGCTCGTCGTGCCCGCCGCGCGCGCTCCGCAGCGCCGCCATGGCCTGGTCGAAGCGACCGGCCTGGATCGAGGTGACGATGGAGCCACGCAGATCCACGGGCGCCTCGGCGGCCGGCGGCGGCGGGGGCGGTGGGGGCCGCTCGCCCAACAACCGCTCCCGGAGCCGCGCGAAGATCCCCACGGCTACCTCGTCTCGGCCTGGGGCGCCGGGATCACGCGCAGGAGGAGCGGCCCGTCGTGCCCGTCGTAGATCTCGTCGCCGATGAGGAGCTGGATCGGCCGATCGACCTGCAGATCGCCGAGGACGACCGGGCGGTCGAAGCGCAGATCGACCCAGCCGTCGCGCGACTCCACCATCGCGCGTCGCGGCCCGAGCTGGAACCCGCCGAGCGGCAGCCAGCAGATGCGACCCGGCAGCTCGAGCAGCAGCCCGCCGGCCGGGAACGGCCGCACCTTGAGGGGCAACGCGTTGCCGATGAGCAGATCGAGCCCGAGGCCCACGCGGAGCTCGTCCACGCGGGCGCCGCGCAGGGTCGTGCCGTTCTTGCCGCCGAGGTCACGCACGACGGGCTCGGCGCCCTCGGGCCGGGCGATCTCGAGGTGACGCCGCGACACCACCGGCGAGGCCACGCGCAGCTCGCCGTCGCTCCGTCCGAGCGTGACCGGATTGCCGGGCACGATCTCGAGGGTGCGCCCCTCGAGCTGCACGGTGGGCGGGACGTTGGGGCGCCGCGCGAGCAACCCCGAGAGGAGCGCGCGGAGATCCTCGGCGTCCTCGTCGCGGAGCGCCGCGTTCAGGAGCTGCTCCGCCTTGCGCCGCTCGCCGAGCGCGATCGCGTCGCGGGCCTCCTCGAAGCGCAGCGAGCGCTTGAGCCGGTGCTCCTCGATCTTGCGCTGCCGCGAGACCGCCTCCTCGAGTCGCTGCACCGCGCCGGCGTCGGCCAGCGCGGAGATCTCGCCCTCGAGGTCGCCCGCGACGTGCAGCGCGCGCGCCGCGAGCTCGTGCTCGCCGACCGATCGCAGCACCTGCGCGGCCTCGAGCAGCTCGCGACGACGGATGGCGGGGTCGAGCCCCCCGGCCTCGGCGCGGTCGAGCACGAACTGGGTGCGCGCACGCCAGGCGAGCGCGCGGGCCTCGTCTCCCGGTGGCGCGAGCGCCGTGGCCTGCGCCAGCAACAGCGCGCGACGGTGCGGGTCGAGCTCACCCTGGGCACGGATGAGCATCACCCGCACCGCGTCGCCGTAGCGACCGGCCTCCATGTACGCCGTGCTCGCGCCCTCGAGATCGCCACGCTGCTCGGCTTGGACCGCGCGCCGCTGGGCGTCGGGCGTGAACCACGAGCGAAGGCGCGTCGAGATGGACACCGCTGGGCGAGGCTATCGTGCCCGGCGTCGCTCGGCGAGCGCCGCGAAGGCGAGGCCGAGCGCGACGACCACGGCGGTCAGCAGGGCGAGCGGCGAGCGGCGCCGCGGTGCGGCCGAAAGGGGCCCGCCGCGCGGCCCCCGAGGCCCGATCGGGGGCAAATCCAGCGCCGTTCGTAGCTGCGTCCGGGCGCGCGCCCGGAGGGTCTCGGGGAGGGTCTCGTCGGGAGACACCCGTGGGCAGCCCGTGTCGAGGTCGAGGGTCGGCGCCGCGGAGGGAGCCGGGAGGACCAGATCGGTCGGCCAGCCGCAGCCAGAGAAGCCGCGCGCGAGGCCGGCCGCGAGCTGGTAGCCGAGCGCGGCGAAGATCGGATCCGGGGAGCGCATCGCCGCGAGCGCGGCGCGCGCGGCCTCGTCGACCACGAGCCCGGCCGCGTCGCTGGT
>CAZUZY010000483.1:0-5904 GCA_964624885.1 uncultured Polyangiales bacterium
GCACGCGCGCGGGCCGTCCGACCCGCTCGGCCCGGGGTGTGGCGGTCGCGGCGAGGCCGTGTTCGCCGCGCTCGGCAAGGAGCGCGCCCGCCGCCGCCTGGTCCGGGACGTCTGGCTCGCGCGTTCCTCCTGCCTCGGGCAGTGCCCCCGCCTGGGCTGCACCGTGGCCATCGGCCCGCTGCACCTGGTCGAGGTGGAGCCCGGCGACGCGGGCGCCGTGCTGGACGAAGCCGCTAGCGTTGCACGATGACGATGCGGTGGTCGTCGCGGTAGGTGATGGCACCACCTTCACCCGCCGATCCCCAGGCCATCGACCACACGATCTCGCGTTTGATGTTGGGCTGATAGGCGAGCACGATCGGCCCCGGTTCGTTCACGAACAGCATCGAGGAAGCGAGTCGGAGCTTGTCGCCGGGGAGCTTGTGGAAGGCCACGATGAACGCGCCACCCTTGGAGCGCCCGGTGACCACGAGCAGGTCCGTGCCGGGCACCGGGCTCCACGCGATCGGGTCGACGGTCAGCACCCAGCCGGCGCCGGGCGGGCTCTTGGCCTTGTCGACGATCTCGGGGATCTCCGTCTCCTTGAAGAAGCGTGGCAGCTGCTTGACGCGCGCCAGCTCCGGGATGCCGGCGAACACGTCGGCCATCCGGTCGAGCCCGGCCTTCCGGAACGTGGGCTGCGCCTCCACGACAGGGACGGTCACGCTGCTCTCCGGCCCCGTGCAGCAGCGGAAGCCGACGACCTTGGTGGACACGGTGGGATCGAGCGCGTGGCGCGCGGCGCAGCGGTGGGCGGGCGCGGGGGCGGCGCTGAACGCCCCCTTGAGCGCGACCTTCTTGCCACCCTTGACCGGATCGACCGCTGGGCTCGCGGTCCACTCCTCGATCGTCGTGCCCATGGCGCGGGCGCCGAAGCCCGACGTGCACTTCTCGGGGGTCTTCTCGCAGGTCGGGTCCCACGCCGGACCGACGGCGAACGCGTCGCCGTTGGGGCCGCGGCACGCGCGCTCCCACTCGAGCTCGGTGCAGAGCCGCGCGCCGCGCTCGGTGCACTTCTTCTGCGCCTCGGCCTGGCTCAGCCCGGTGAGCGGTGGCTCGCCGGGGATGCCCGGGTAGGGCAGCGCGTCCATCGTGAACGCGGGCATGTCGTAGCTCGCGAGCACGGGCTCGAGGGTCGGGTCCCGCCCCTCGTCACCGGGCATGCTGCCCGCGTAGAACTTCCCGGCCGGGATCTTGATCTGCTCCTGGGCCTTGCCGACCTCGGTGCGGCGCCCGGCGCCCGCGGCGATCAGCACGGCCGAGGCCGAAGGCGCGGCGGCCATCTTCGGCTTGTCCTCGAGCGCAGCCCCCCCCCGATGACAGGCGAGGCCGAGCACGAACACGAGGAGGACCGACGAGGCGCGCACGCGCTGGCAAGAGCACGCCCGCGCACGTCTGGCCAAGTTCCGTGGGTCAGGCGGCGGCGCGCACCGCGCCGATCCACGAGAGCACCCGACGCGGGCCCGCGACGACGGCGTCCACCCGATCGCTGTCCACGTCGACGTGGGTCCGCCGGGGCCCGACGACCACCACCCGCGCCGTGAACCCCTGGCGTCGAGCCCACGAGAGGGCGTGCAGCGGCGAGCAGCCGTCGAGCGCCGCGTCGGCGATCACGAGATCGAAGGTCGGCGCCCCGATCTCGACCGCGCGCCGGATGGCCGCGTGCAGGGTCTGGGCGTGCGCGATGGCGACGACGTGGGCGCCCTGGGCGTGCAGCGCGTCGGCGAGCGCCTCGCGCAGATCGTCGTCGCTCACCGCCACGAGCACCTTCGCGAACCCGTCGATCGACCAGGGGAACTGGGCCATGTCCTGCTCCCAGCAACGCACGTGCCGGGCCTCCCACCGCGGAATTTCCGTGAAGAGAGCGTCATGCGCGAGTGTCGTGACGTGTGGGCGTGACGATCCCCTGCGCGGATAGAGCAACCCCCTGCACAACCCGGTCGAGGCGGGGCTCGCGTGAGCCCCCCGTGGGAACCCACTAGCCTCCTGCGTCATGGGCCGCCGCACCTTGCTCGCGCTGTTCGCCGCTCTCTTCGCAATAGCCCTCACCGGCTGCGCCGCCAGCAGCCGCATGGTGCAGATCGCCACGCCGCAGCCGATCGGCCCGCTGTCCGGCCAGGCGGTCATCGTGTTCGTGCGGCCGTCCTCGTTCGGTTCGGCGCTGACGCCGACGATCCTCTCGTCGGACGGGCGGTTCCTCGGCGACGCCGATCCGAGCTCGCACTTCGCCGTGGCGGTCCCGGAAGGCGAGCACCTGTTCCTCGTGTGGGGCGAGAACACGGGCCCGCTCCGCGCGCGGGTACAGAAGGGCCGGGTCTACTTCGTCGAGGTGGCCATGAAGCCGGGCTGGTGGACCGCACGGGTGCACCTGCTCGCCATCACCCCGCGCACCGAGCAGTGGAGCAAGGTGCGAGACTGGCTCGCCGACACCAAGCAGACGGTCCCCCGCGGCGCCGAAGGGCAGGCCTACCTCGACGGGCGCGCGAGCGACGTGGCGGAGCGAATCCGCCGCGCCAAGGAGGCGTTCGCGGGGATGACGCCCGAGGAGCAAGAGGCCCGCACGCTGTTCCCGAACGACGGGCTGACCCAGGCGCTCTGACCCAGAAGCAACAACGGCCCCAGAAGCCCAGAAGCAACAACGGCCACCTCTGTCGGAGGTGGCCGTCGCGCGTCGGAGAGGAAGTCGGAGCGGAGGACCGGACTGGGACGGTCCGGGAGCGACTAAGCGAACTCAGTCCTTCTTCTCTTCCTTCTTCTCTTCCTTCTTGTCGTCCTTCTTCTTCCCCTCTTCCGCCTTCTTCTTCTTGTAGCCGGGCGGGGTGGGGTCGTCGTCGGTGACCTTCTTCTTCTTCTTGTCGTCCTTCTTCTTGTCGTCCTTGCCGTCGTCCTTCGGGTCTTCCTTCTTGGGCGCGGACGCGGCGAGCATCTTCTCGAGGGTCGCCTTCACGTCGGTGTCGGTGAAGGAGTCCTTGGCGACCGCCACGACGAAGTCGCGCCCCTTGTCGTCGATCCGGAGGATCGCGGCGGCGATGGCGGCGATGGAGTCGACCAGCCGGATGTTGCCGGTGGCCGACCCGCGGTACATGTTCACGAACCGCTGGAGCTGGGGCAGGTGCTCCTTCTCGGCGAGCACCGCGACGCTCTCGGCGGTGTCCTGCAGGTCGATCTGCGGCAGGGCCGGGTCGAGCAGCTGATCGAGGAGCGGCTGGACGGCCTTCTTCTCCTTCATGCCCGCGAGCGCCTTGGCCATCGGACCGACCGGCGGCGTGCGCGTGCCCTTGAGGAAGTTGGCGTGGCGTCCGAGCAGCGTGATCATGGCGCTCGCGCCGTTGGTGCGCAGCGCGATGGCCTTGCGGGCCGCCTCCTTGATCGGGGGCGCGGCGCGCTCGCTGTCCGCGACCTGCAGGAGCACCTCGGTGGTGGCCTCGTCGGGCACGGCCGCGGCCGTGTCGAGGAACCACACCTGCGCGGTCGACAGGCGGTCGTCCTTGTGGGTGGTCGCCTCCTTGATCTGCTCGGGCAGCGGGGCGGCGGAGCCAGACCCGATGGCGAGGGTGTCGGCGAGGATGTCGGCCGAGAGCGCCGGCTTGCCGAGCGGGAAGGTCTTCAGGAGCGCGCCGTTGCTCGCGGCGAGGAGCTTGACGTTGCCGCCCTTGTCGACGCCGATCACGCCGTCCTTGCCGGCCTGGATGGCGACGAAGTCGTCCTTGCCGGTGTGGACCCAGGCGAGCTTGGCGGTCTTGGCGTCCATGCCGAACACGAACGGGTAGTAGCCGCCGTAGAGCCTGCCGGACTCGAAGCCCGCCGGCCCGCTCGTGAGCGGGCGACCGGTGAGGCCGGTGGAGTCGATCGCGTCGGCCGTGGTGCGCTCGTCGTGGTCCGGGCCGACCAGGAGATCGCGGCGCGAGACGTTGGGGAGCTCCTTGGGCGGCGCGGCGAGCTGGCTGCCACCCTGCTTGGCCTTGAGGAGATCCTTGTCGAAGCGCACGAGGCGCCCCTGCCCGGCGAACACCGCGCCGCCGATGGCCACCACGTGGGTGGTCTCGGTGTCGGTGATGAACGTGGCGAGCTGCGCACCGGTCTCGATCTCGAAGGCCGAGACGTAGAGGTTCTTCCACGGCACGAGCACGAGGCCGGCCGAGATGCCCGGCGCGGTGAGCGGCTGGTCGGTCGCCTTCTCCATCTTCACGGAGCCGTCGGGCCCGAACACGACGAGCTTGTGCCCGCTGTCGGCCTTGAGGGTGACCGCGACGTACTTGCCGTCGCTGCCGGCGCCGACGAGCTTGCCCTTGGCCTTGCTCGACTTCCACTTCTCGGCGCCGGTGCGCGCGTCGAGCACGAAGAGCTCGCCGTTGCCCGTGCCGACGACCACGGTGCCGGTGAGCTGCGGGCGGTGGTCGAGCGGGTGCTTGTAGGACCAGGTCTTGCCGCTCGACAGGTCGAGCCCGGTGAGCTCGGCGGTGCCGGTCACCGCGACCACCGCGTCGGCGCCCGCCGCGGCGGGCTGCTTCTGCAGGCGCTCGAGGACGCTGACCTGCGCCTTCTGGTTGGCGTCGTCGTTGATGGCCTCCTGCGAGAACGCCGGGCCGCCGACGGCGACGAGGTCGGAGGAAGCGCCGGCGCACGCGAGGCCGGCGAGGCCGAGCGAGCCGGCGAGCAGCCCGAGAACGAAGCTACGCCCGATCATTTCGCACCTTCCAGATCCTTGATGGCCTTGTCGAGCGTGTCGAGCACGGCCTTGCTGCCGTCCTTCGGGTAGCTCTTCTTCACGCTCTCGAGCACCTCGCGCGCCTTCGCGCTGGAGAGCTCGCGCACCACCTTGATGATGTTCTTCTTGTAGTCGTCGGGGACGTCCTTGCGCGTGAGGACCTGCTGCAGGCCCGAGGCGATGACGTCGAGCGGCTTGCTCTTGAGGCGCTCGGTGAGCGCGTCGCAGGACTTGTCGGAGCCGGCCTTGCCCTCGCAGAGCTGACCGATGCTGACCGCGGCCTCGTTCACGCCCTTGTCGAGCGCGACGACGAGCTCGGGCACCGCGTCGGCGGCCTTGGCCTCGCCGAGCAGGGTGGCCGCGAGGCCGTGGACGCGGACGTCGAGGTCGGCGAGCGCGACGCGCAGCGCCTTGGTGGCCGCCGGCCCCTTCGCGCCGCCGAGGCAGCGCACGGCCGCGATGCGGACCTCCGGGTCACGGTGGGCGAGGTAGGCCTCGCACGCCTCGGCCGCGGCCGGGTCCTCGAGCTCACCGATGGTCTCGAGCGCCTTCTTGAGGAGCTCCTTCGGCAGACCGTTCTTGAGCCGTGCCGCGAGCGGGGCCGTGGCGCCCTTCCCGCCTTCCTTGCCGGCCATCCGGATGTTGGTGAGCGCCGCGTCGATCTCGGCGACGTTGCCGCTCGCGAGCGTGCTGCTCACGGCCTTCACGTCGATCTTCGCCTTCGGCCCCGCGGGTCCCGCCTTCTTGGCCTGACCGAGCGCGAACGGCGCAGCGAGCGCGATCGCGACCGCCAGGCCGCCCCCCAGATACCTCTTGTCCATGCGCGCGCGTGTAAGGCGAAGTGCGTGCGGAGGTCAATCCTGGGGGCCGGAGGGCGCCGGCCCGCGCTACGGTGCAAGCCGATTCGGACGGTCCAGCGCGACGAGGCCGACCCCTGCGAGACCGACGTGACCATCGACCCCGCGACGCTCCTCCGCCTCCTCTCGCTCGTGGTCGTCGGGACCATGGCGGTCGGGGCCCTGCGCAGCCCGTCGTCGCGCCGGGCGGAGGCCTTCCTCGTGGTCACCGTGGTCGCCGCGCTGGGGGCGGTCACGCTCGCGGTCGCCCCCGCGTACGCGCCGCTCACCGTGCTGCTCGCGGCCCCGATCCTCGGCATC
>CAZUZY010000484.1:0-5873 GCA_964624885.1 uncultured Polyangiales bacterium
CGCGACGACGACGAGGCCGCCGAGGCCGCGCTGCTCGTCGACGACGAGCGCATGCACGAGTCGCTGGCCCGCCTCGAGGAGGCCGACCGCCGCCTCGCCGAGCTGCGCCGCAAGAGCAGCGAGCTCGCCGCCCGCATCGCCCGCTCCGAGGCGGCCCTCGCCGGGTTCGACCGCCGCAAGAACGACGTGCTGGTCCGCCGCGAGAAGCTGCAGGCCGAGCGCGAGGAGCTCGAGGGCCGCCAGCTCGAGCTCGTCGCGCGCCAGGCCGAGCTGTCCCGTGCCGTCGACGACCTCCGCCACGGCAAGACCACCAGCGTCAGCGAGCGCGAGGCCCAGGAGCAGCGCCTCACCCAGCTCAAGCGCGACGTCATCGAGAGCGAGAAGCTCCTCGACACCAACAAGCACGACCTCTCTCGCGCGCGCTCGCGCATGCACGCGCTCCTCGAGGTGCAGTCGCGCCTCGAGGGAGTGGGCCTCGGCGTCCGCGCGGTCATCCACCGCCGCGACCCGGGCGTGCTCGGCATGCTCGCCGATCTCGTCGAGCCGCCGCCCGAGCTCACCCAGGCGCTGGCCGCGGCGCTCGGCGACCACCTGCAGACCCTGGTCGTGACCGACGAGGCCAAGGCCATCGAGCTCGCCCACTGGCTGCGCGACGAGAAGAAGGGGCGCGCCGCGTTCCTCCCGCGCGCGGGCCGTCACCTCGGCGAGAACGCGGCCGCGCTGCCGGCCGACCTGCTCGAGAGCGGCGACGCGCTCGGGTACTTCGCCGACCTCGTGAAGATCCGCCCCGACGACCAGGAGATCGTCCGCGCCGTGCTCGGCGACATCGTCGTCGCGCGCGATTTCGAGGCCGCCCATCGCGTCCGCGAGCGCCTCGCCGATCGCCCGCCGCACGCGGTCGTCACCCTCGAGGGGGAGGTGTTCCACCGCGACGGCCGCGTCGTCGCCGGCGAGCACGAGCAGGTCGCCGCGGGCATGCTCGACAGCAAGCGCGAGACCCGCGAGCTCTCCGAGGTGGTCGCGCGGCTCGACGTCGTCGTCACCGACCTCGTCCAGAAGCACCAGGCGCTGCGCGCGCAGATCAGCGAGACCCAGACCGCGCTCGACGCCGCCCGTCGCAGCGAGCACCAGGGCGAGCTCGCGCTCGTCTCGGCCGAGAAGGACCTCCGCGCGACGGACAACGACCTCTCCCGCGCGCGGCAGCGCCTCGAGACCCTCGTCGGCGAGACCCAGGATCTCGCCGAGCAGCTCGCCGAGGCCGAGGGCGAGCAGGGCGACGCGCGCGCCGACCTCGCCACCGCCTACGACGAGAAGTCCGCGATCGAAGGGCAGGGCGAGGACGCCCAGCGCGACGCCGACGACAAGCGCCAGGAGGTCGAGGCCCGCCGCAGCGTCGTCACCGAGCGCAAGATCCAGGTCGCGCGCGCCAAGGAGAAGACCCGCGGCATCGAGGGCGCCCTCGAGCGCCTCTCGCGGTCGATGGTCGAGCTCGGGACGCGCGAGGACCGCCTCCGCGAGGAGCTCCTCGGCGGCGCGCGTCGCCAGGGCGAGCTCGCCGGGTTCCTCTTCGCGAGCCGCGAGCGCCTCGACGGGCTGGTCACCGTGGCCCAGGCGCTGCGTGACGCCCTCGTGGAGAAGAAAGCGCTGCACGAGGCCGCCCGCGCGGCGATGGGCGCGCACGAGGCCGAGCTCAAGCAGCTGCGCACGGCGGCCGACGAGGCCGAGAAGACCCGCGTTCGCTACGAGATGCAGGACCGCGAGCTCAGCATCGAGCGCCGCAACCTGCTCGACTCGGTCCGCGAGAAGTTCCGCGGTCTCGACCTCGCCCGCGTCATCGGCGACTACCACCTGCGCGAGATCCCGGGCGAGGAGCACCGCGCCCGAATCCACGAGCTCGCCGGCCTCATCGACCGCCTCGGCGCGGTCAACCTCGACGCCAAGCGCGAGCACGACGAGGCCAAGGCCCGCCACACCCACTTCGTCGAGCAGAAGGCCGACCTCGACCGCGCCCTCTCCGACCTGCAGAAGGCCATCGAGCAGATGGACCGCGAGTCGCGGCGCCTGTTCAAGGAGACCTTCGACGCGGTCAATCTCAAGTTCCAGGAGCTGTTCCCGAAGATGTTCCGCGGCGGCCGCGCCTCGCTGCAGCTCACGAACCCGGACGACATGCTCGAGACCGGCATCGAGATCCTGGCCCAGCCGCCCGGCAAGAAGATCGGCAACATCGAGCTCATGAGCGGCGGCGAGAAGGCCCTCACCGCGGTCTCGCTCATCTTCGCGATGTTCCAGATCCGGCCCTCGCCGTTCTGCATCCTCGACGAGGTCGACGCCCCGCTCGACGAGGCCAACGTCGCTCGTTACAACGACGCCATCCGCACGATGACGGATCGCTCGCAGTTCATCCTCATCACGCACATCAAGCGCACGATGCAGATGGTGGACGTGCTCTACGGCGTGACGATGCCCGAGCCCGGCATCTCGGCGCTCACCAGCGTGGACCTCACCCAGCTCGACGCGAAGAAGCGCGCCGCGCCGCCGAAGCCGGCGCAGCAGGAGATCGGCGTCGCCTGACACGGGCGGCGCACGCAGCCCCGCTGAAGCGCTGCAAACCGGTCATTGCTCGGAGCGGCGCCGACCCCCGACCGTTCGTACGCCTCGAGCCCAAGAGGTCACAGGCGCCCTGGTCAGCCAGACAGAGAGCGGTCGCTCCCTTGAAGGGCGCCGAGAGGAGGCGCCTCGTTGCGAGGTCGAGGAGCCAGATGTGACCACATCTCTGTGGTATCCCGTCGAGACAAGGCCCTGGCCGACCACGGATGCAGGAACCCGAAGAGGCGAGAACGAAGTGAACCGCTGGCTCGTCAAGGCCGTAGTGTGTGTCCGGAGTGCTCCTGAGCCTGTGCGCGGGTCGCTCCAGCCAGGGAGCGGAACGAATGGCAGATCGGCGACGGCCCGAACGAGGAGGCCGCACCGACTACGAAAGGCCTGCGTCACCTTGGCCTTCCTGGCGATTGTGGCTGGATGTCGGGGTGGGACGAGCGACGAGAAGAAGGGCGGCAGCGAGGCGGAGGCTGTCCGGCGGAAGGAGTTCGTCGAGTTCGTCGAAGGCAAGGCCTCGGAGATGTGCGAGTGCGCGTCACCAAGCTGCATCGAGCGTGCAAGTGACGCGGTTCAGGAGAAGAAGGCGCCGACATCGGAGCTGGTTG
The DNA here is from genome assembly GCA_964624885.1 of uncultured Polyangiales bacterium. GTDB lineage: Bacteria > Myxococcota_A > Polyangia > Polyangiales > JADJMO01 > JADJMO01. Next base: position 3,204 of record CAZUZY010000484.1, read on the forward strand.
CCGACGAGAGAGAGAGGCTCGACGCAGCGAGGAGGAAGCTGAACGGCTGCAAGAACGACTTCAAGCTCACCAGTCCTGAGAAGATCTGCGCCAAGAGGCAGGAGCTCATGGAAGCGAGTCTGGATGGGGACACGAAAGACCAGATGAAAGAGAGCGAGAAGCGCTTCCCGGATTCGCTGACGAAGATCTTCTACGAGAGTTGCGTCAAGGACGCGATCGAGGAGAGGAAGAAGGACGCTGGCGCATACAGGAAGGCCGCGAACTGCGTCATGGACGCCAAGACGTTGGAAGAAGCCACGAAGTGCGGCTTCGGCAAGAAGCCTGGCAAGTAGAGTCCCGGCCGCTGACCGCGTGACCGATCGAGCGCATCCTCCACCAGCCCCGTCAGCCGCAGGACGGTGGACACTCACGCTCCGAAATGCGTCACGGCAGCCCTGGACCGCCGGTGGGTACTCGAGACTGACGGCAGGCTTCCCGGCGTGTTGTTGCACTACGCCTGATCCGGCTCGAGGGGGGTGACGGTACGATGCCGAGATGCCGCTCGGCGTCCTGATCACGCAGTGCCTGCAGCGCGACTTCGTCGGGCTCCTCGGAGAGCACGATCCGGTCCCTAACCCGCTCCACGTCGGGCATCGCGAGGCGCGACGGCTGCTCGGAGACGATCCCAAGGACGGGCCGGTCGGAAGGTTCCTGCGCTGGGCCGACGCCCAGCCCGCGGAGCGACTGCGCGTGATCCACGTGCGCGACTGGCACGACGCACACGCGGAGGAGCAGCAGGCCCACCTCGCGCGGTTCGGCGCGCACTGCCTCGGCGGGAGCGAAGGGGCAAGGTTCGCGTTCGGCGAGCCGCCGGCGCGGGACGGGGTCGGGATCGTGGACGCCGTCGGCCTCTCGGACTTCGAGGGTACGACCCTCCACGAAGAGCTCGCCGCGGCCCGCCGCGCCTCGCCCGACGGGCAGCTCCGCGTCGGGGTCATCGGGGTGTGGACCGACGCGAAGGTCACCTTCTTGCTCTACGACCTGCTGACGCGGGGGCGCATCGACGCGCTCGCGACCTGCTCGGCGCTCACCGCCAGCGCGTCGCGCGCGCAGCACCTCGTCGCGCTCGACCAGCTCGAGCGCCTGCTCTCGGTGCGGGTCGACCACTCGGTCGGCGACTTCGCGGGGTGGCTGGTCTCGGACCCGACCGCCGTCGACGTCGCGCCGCGGCTCGATCCGGGCGCGCGGGTGCGGCTGACCGTGCACGGGGGGCCCCTCTCCGATCCCGCGTCCAGGGACCGCGCGCTGGCGGCGTGGCTCTTCCGCAACTGCCGGAGCGTCGATCTCACGCCGCTCTCCGGCGGGTTCTCCGGCGCCTCGGTCCTCCTCGCGGAGAGCGTCGACGCCCTCGGGCACCACGAGGCGCCGAGCGTGCTCAAGATCGGTCCGCGCGCCGAGATCGGCCACGAGCGCGTCTCGATGGAGCGCGTGGAAGGCGTGCTGGGCAACCACGCGCCCTCCATCGTCGACTTCGGCGACGACCACACGCGAGGCGCGATTCGCTTCCGCTTCGCCTCGATGGGGCAGGGCAAGGTGTCGAGCTTCCAGAAGCTCTACGCCTCGGGCGCCGACGACGAGGCGATCGCCTCCGTCCTCCGCAGCGCGCTCGGCGAGGTGCTCGGGCGCCTCTACCAGGCAGCGACGCCCGAGCCGATCGACGTGCTCGAGGACTACGAGTTCGCGGCGCGGTGGGCGCCTGGCGTCGCCGCGCGCGTCGCGGAGCTGGCCGACGCCGTGGGCACCGACTCCGTCGTGGTCGAGGGGTTCGGCGAGGCCCCCGACGTCGCGAAGTTCTACGCCTCGCTCGACCAGCTCCCCCGACGGCCGGGGGCGCGCCACCCCGTCTCGTTCGTCCACGGCGATCTCAACGGCCAGAACCTCGTCGTCGACGGCGCGAGCAACGTCTGGATCATCGACTTCGGGCGGCTCCGACGCGCCCACGCCCTCCGCGACTTCGCCAAGCTCGAGAACGACCTCCTGTACATCATGACCCCGCTCGACCCCGCGAAGGGGCGCGAAGCCACGGTGCTCGTGCAGGCCCTGATCGATCGCGACGTCCACCGCCCCCTCGGGCCTCCGCCCCCCAACGTCCGCGCGCCGGCCCTCCTGCGCGCGTGGCGCACGATCGCCACGCTGCGGGCGATCGCGGCCGAGGTCGTGCCGTTCGCCGACCCCTTCGGCCACCGCGTGGGCCTGCTGCGGTTCGCGGCGCACACGCTCTCCTTCGACGAGCCGACCCTCACGCAGCGGCGGTGGGCGCTGTTCGCGTGCGGTCGCCTCGCGCGCCGGATCGAGATCGCCCTGCGCGACGGCGACCGCCTGCGGGTCGACTGGGCGTCGCACGAAGGTGCGCGGGTCGGCATGACCCTGTGCCCCGGCCGCGTGGACTTCGGACGCGCGCTCGACGCCGACCTCCGCGCGCTGCTGGACGCGGGGTGCACCGACCTGGTCACGCTGATCACCGAGTCGGAGCTCGGGGAGCTCGGGGTACCTGGCCTCGGCGAGGCGGCGCGCGCGGTCGGGCTCACCACGCACCGGCTCGAGGTCGAGGATGGTGCGGCGCCGGGCGACCCAGGACGCGCGCTCGCCGAGCACCTCGCCGGCCTCGTGCGCGCCGGCCGGAGGCCGGTG
>CAZUZY010000485.1:0-5859 GCA_964624885.1 uncultured Polyangiales bacterium
GCCGACACCCTCGCGGCCGACACCGCCGACGCGGCGGACGCCGACCCGGACGCGGCGACCGACGCCGCCGACGCCACCCCCGATGCCACCCCCGCGACCGACTCCGGCGCGATCCCCGCGACGGACACCGGCTCGGGCCCCAGCGACACCGGCCCCGACCTCGGCGCACCGCCCGGTGTCTCGGCCACCGCGTCCGACGTCGAGATCGCCTTCGGCACCTACACCTATCGACGCGTCACCCGTCTGCGCGCGGACCTGCCCGTCCGCCACCTCTCCGCCGACCTCGAGCTCGAGGTGGATCCGAACCAGGCGCAGCTCAAGACGGCGATGCAGAGCACGGCGTGGGTGCACGGCGAGAACGTCTGCCCCGGCGGCATGCTGCGCGGGCTCTCCACGCCGGCGACCCTCCTCGGGCCCAGCAAGGCGGGCGCCGCGTGCGCGATGCCCCAGGAGAGCGCGCCCGACTACGCGATGCCGCTCGGTCTCACGCTCGGCCTCGTCGGCCTCGGGCTCGTGCGGCGTCGTCGGACCACGAAGGAGCGCTGATCACTTCCCGCGGAACCGCGCCGCGCGGCGCTCGAGGAACGAAGCGAGGCCCTCGCGCGCGTCGTCGCTCCCGAGGATGGGCGCGAGGTCCGGGAACAACCGGGCCGCGGCGGCGCGCTGACCCTCGATCAGCGCGAGCCGCGACGACGCGATCGTGGCCTGCACCCCGAGCGGGGCCTGCGCGGCGATGACCTCGGCGATGCGGGTCGCGCACCCGAGCGGGTCGTGGTCGAGCTCCTGCACGAGCCCCACGCGGTGGGCCTCGGCGGGCGGGATCTCGTCGGCCGTGAGCAGCCAGCGCATCGCGTTCCCCCAGCCGATCTCCTGCACGAAGCGGATGGTGCCGCCACCCACCGGATAGATGCCGCGCTTGATCTCGATCTGCCCGAAGCGGGTGGTGGGGTGCGCGACCCGCACGTCGCAGGCCAGCATCAGCTCGAGGCCGATGGTGAAACAGATGCCCTGGATCGCCACCACCACGGGCTTGGTGCGCGGCGGTCCGAAGAGGCCGAGCGGGTCGAGGCCGCCCTCCGGCATCGGGAACCGCCCCTCGGCGAAGTAAGGGGTCATCGCCGCGAGATCGAGCCCCGCCGTGAAATGGTCGCCGTGCGCGAACACCACCGCACAACGCGCCTCGGGGTCGCGCTCGTAGGCGCCGTAGGCGAGGCAGAGCTGCTCCCACATGGCCGGGTCGAAGGCGTTCCGCTTCGGGGCACGGTCGAGCCCGATGAAGAAGAGGTGGCCCCTACGCTCGGTCGAGATGCGCGCTTCGGTCATGGGCTAGGATGCTAGCCCACCATGACCCACGGGCTCCGTCCCAAGATCGAGGCGCTCTACCCGAAGCTGGTCGACCGCCGCCGCGATTTCCACCGCCACCCCGAGCTCGCCTACGAGGAGGTGCGCACCGCGGGCATCGTCGCCGAGTGGTGCCGTGAGCTCGGCCTCGCCGTCGAGACCGGCATCGGGCAGACCGGCGTGATCGCGCGCCTCGAGCGGGGCAAGGGCAAGCGCGTGGCCCTGCGCGCCGACATGGACGCGTTGCCGATCCAGGACGCCAAGTCGTGCGACTACCGGAGCACCATCCCCGGGAAGATGCACGCCTGCGGGCACGACGTGCACACGACGATGTTGCTGGGCGTCGCGAGCGTGCTCGTGTCGCTCGGCGACGCGGTGCCGGGCAACGTCACCTTCGTGTTCCAGCCGGCCGAGGAGGGGCGCGGCGGCGCGCTCCCCATGATCGCCGGCGGCGCGCTCGACGGCGTCGATCTCGTGCTGGGGCAGCACATGGGCCCGACGCACCCGACCGGTGTGATCGCGGTCTCCGAGGGGCCGGCCATGGCCGCCGCCGACTTCTTCGAGCTCGAGATCGTCGGCGACGGCGGCCACGGCGCCTACCCGCACCTGGCCCGCGACCCGCTGCCGGTGGCCGCGGAGATCGTCACCGCGCTGCAGACCATCGTCTCGCGCACGGTCGACCCGCTCGCGTCGGCGGTCGTCACGCTGGGCACGATCCACGGCGGGTTCCGCAACAACGTGATCGCGCCCTCGGTGGTGATGACCGGCACCGTGCGCACGTTCGATCCGGGGCTGCGGCTCGCGGTGCGCGATCGCGTGGCGCGCCTCGTGCGCGGGATCGCCGAGGCCCACGGCCTCACCCATCGCCTCGACTACACCCTCAACTACCCGCCGACCATCAACCACCGGCAGGGCGTGGCGCTGGTCGACGCGACCGCCCGCGACGTGCTCGGCGAGGACGGGATCCGGCACATCCCGCCCTCGATGGGCGGCGAGGATTTCGCCTATTACCTCGAGAAGAAGCCCGGCGCGTTCTACTGGCTCGGGTGCCGCCCGCGCGAGGGGGCCGCCAACATCCACCACCCCGAGTTCGACGTCGACGAGCGGGCGATGGTGGTGGGTGTCGAGGTGATGGCCGAGGCCGCGCTGCGTTTCCTGGAGGGCAACCTGGACGACGCCGTCACTTGAGGACGTGCAGCACGTCGCGGAGGAAGATCACGACGATGCCCATGAGGCCCTCGCCGGCCACGAAGCCGCTCGCGACGCTGACCGTGTAGCGCTCCGACAGCGGCTCGTCGCGCCTCTTGAGCCACCACGCGAACAGCGCGCCGAGGAACATGGCGAAGCTGTCGTTGAAGTCGATCACCATGGCGATGCCGAGCCCGGTGGCGCTCGGGACCAGCAGGGTCCACGACGGTCCTTCCTCGGCGCCCGCGGCCTTGGCTCGGGCCGTGGCGCGGGCGGCGAGCTCGTCGAACGTGGCGAGCAGGACGCCGATCACCGCGGCCACGGCGATGGCGGGCAGGGCCAGCTTCGGCAGGTTCGAGGGGCCGTCCTTGAGCAGCTTGGCCACGCTGGCCCACGCGACCGCGGCCGGCGCGGCGAGCTCCTTGCCGATCTTCTCGGGCCGGGCGACGAGGAAATAGACCGGCACGCACACCGCGGCGCCCGCGAGCACGCCGAGCATCTGCGCCCAGAACTGCTTGCGCGGGGCGCCGCCGAGCAGGTAGCCGGTCTTCACCTCCATGAGGAGGTCGGCCGAGTGGCTCGCCGCGCCCGCGGTGACGGTGGCGGTCATCAGGTTGGCGGCCGCGTTGCCGGGCAGCAGCACGCCGAACAGCAGCTGGGTGATCTTCCCCATCGCGCCGATGGGCGTCACGTTGGTCTCGCCGGTGGCGCGCGCGGCGACCACCGAGAGGACGAACGCCGCGCCGACCGAGACCACGCCGAGTCCGATCGGCACGCCGAACCAGGCGTGCTGCATCCACACGCAGGCGATCGTGGACCCGGCGAGCCCCCACGCGAACCAGCGCGTGGGCACCTCGACCGCGGCGAGCGGGTCGACCACCGCCGGTCCGCGCTGGAACACCTTGCCGAGCGAGGCGAACGCGCGCCCGACCATCTGCCAGCGAAACGCGAACGCGGCCAGGCTGGCGCTCACCATCAGCGCGGTGCCCGGCCAGACGCTCCACTTCGAGCGGAGCACCGCGTGCAGCGCCTCGGGCGTGCGCACGGGGATGGCGTGGGTGGCCTCCGCGGCCTTGACGAACGCCGGCCACTCCGCGGCGCTCGCGCCCTCGGGGAACAGCCGCAAGACGTCGGCGTGGAGCAGATAGGGCCCGAGGGCGCCGTACGACAGCAGCGCGCCGAGCAGGAGGCTGCTCGTCACCTTGAGGCCGATGATCGCGCCGGCCGCGTAGAGCATGAGGCTCGTGTTGGCGCCGAGCGACCACGCCGAGAGCTTGTGTCCGGCGAGCTTGCCCGGGAACGCCACCACCTCGGGGACCTTGCGCAGGATCCAGACCTTGCTCTCGAGCGCGAGCTTGAGCGCGGCCGCGAGGAGGCCCGCGGCGAACAAGGAGCGCGCCTTGGCGAGCGATTCCTTGCCCGCCGAGTGCATGGTGCGGATGGTCTCGGCGCAGACCACGCCGCTCGGGAAGCGCAGCTGCTCGGCGTTGATGAGGGTGCGCTTGAGGGGGATGGCGACGATGACGCCGAGGACCGAGATGCCCAGCATCCACAGCGTGAGCCGCGTGCCCGTGAGCTCGGGGACGCCGCGGATGGTCCCGTCGTCGCGCAGCATCGCCATCGCGGGGATCGAGCTCACGAGGCCGGCCGAGGACATGTAGGCGGCCGCCGAGGCGGCCGTCTGGGAGGTGTTGTTCTCGAGCATCGTGAACGGACGCATGCCGGGGAACAGGCGGCCGAGCGCGGCGAAGACCGCGAAGCCCACCACGCTCGCCGTGATGCCCATGCCGAAGCTCCAGCCGATCTTGAGGCCGATGTAGAGGTTCGACGCCGACAGGATCGAGCCGAGGATCATGCCGGTCAGCGCGGCGCGCAGGGTCAGCTGCGGGTCGTCCGGCTGGTAGACCTCCGCGAGCCACTGCCGGTCGCGCGCGGCGATCGCCTCGGGGTCGCGGAGCGGCGTGGTGTCGATCTCGGCCATGGCGCGCGGTAGGCTAGCCGACTTGATCGACCGCGCGCGCCTGCTCGCTCTGCTCGCGGAGTCCCCGAGAGAGCCCCCTCTGGATTGGGTGTCGCGGGGTTCGCGGGTCGCCAAGCCCGCGGCCGTCGCGCTGCCGGTCGTGCTCGACGCGGAGCCACGGGTGTACGCGGTCCTGCGCAGCGCGAGCCTGCGCGACCACCCGGGAGAGGTCGCCTTCCCGGGCGGCAAGGTCGAGCCCACGGACGCGTCGCCCGAGGCGGCCGCGCTGCGGGAGCTCGAGGAGGAGGTGGCGGTGGTCGGGGTGACCGTGCTCGGCCGCTTCGCCGCGCTGCCGGTGGTCACCGGCAAGTACCTCGTGCACCCGTTCGTGGTCGAGCTCCCCGAGGGCGTGGTGCCGCGCGTCGCCTGTACCGAGATCGAGGAGGTGCTGCCGATCGCCCTCGAGCCGCTGCTCACGCAGGAGGTCCGGGGCACACCGGCCCCGTGGCGGGGGGTCGAGCTCCTGATCCCCTCGTTCCGCCTGCCGACGGGGCGGGGGGAGGTCGTGCTCTACGGGATGAGCGCGTTCTTCCTGTACGAGCTCCTCGCGCGGGTCGCCGCGACCGCCGGGCTTCCGCCGCCCCCGCTCGTCCGGACCTCCGACCAACCGTGGGGCGATCGGTACGACCGGACGTGGTAGGTTCAGAGGGAATGCCCCCGAGCGACTCCCTACGGCTGTCCGTGGTGCTCCCGGCGAGCGCCGAGCGTCTCTACAAGGCCTGGCTGGATCCGAAGGAGCACGCCTCCTTCACCGGCGCGGCGGCCACCGGCAGCGGCAAGCCGGGCGGGAAGTTCACCGCGTGGGACGGCTACATCACCGGCAAGTACCTCGACCTCGAGCCCCCCTCCGCGGAGAACCCGAGCGCGGCGCGCATCGTCGCGAGCTGGCGCACCGCCGACTTCACCGAGGATCACCCGGACAGCCGGCTCGAGGTGCTGTTCCACCCGGCGAGCGGTGGCACGCGCGTCACCATCGCGCACAGCGAGCTGCCGCTCGGCGACGGCGAGCGCTACAAGGGCGGCTGGGAGAAGTTCTATTTCGAGCCGATGCGCGCGTTCTTCCGCGCGGCCTCCGAGTCCAAGATCCTCGCCGCCGCCGACGCCAAGCGGAGCGGCGCGCAGAAGGTCGCCGCCAAGGCGCGCACGCCGGCCTCGCGGCCCCCCCGCAACAAGAGCTGAGCGTGCGACCCCGCAAGGCGCGGCGAGAGGCCGCGCGCGACGCCGAGAAGCTGCTGCGCGACCGCACCCGGCTGGCCGGGCTCGAGGTCGGCGGCAGCGCCGAGCGGCCGCTCGAGATCGCGTCGGCGGCG
>CAZUZY010000486.1:0-5805 GCA_964624885.1 uncultured Polyangiales bacterium
CGGGGCACCCGGCGCGGGCGGGGCGCCCGGGGCACCCGGCGCACCCGGCGTCGGCGCCTTGTTCGCGTGGAACGTGGTCGTGAGGCAGCTCGTCGTGATGATCGACTCACCCTCGTCGCCGGTCGGGTTGGGGTTCACCGGCTTGCCGAGGTTGATGTTCTCGACGTTGATGATGCGATCGAGCTTGCTGACGCCGTAGAAGAAGCGGGCCACCTGGTGGAAGCGGCCGACCACCTCGAGCTTGACCGGCACGCGCGTGTAGAACTGCTGCGGCTGGGGATCGATCGGGTTGACCAGGCGCACCTTGAGGCCGGCGATCTCGGCCTGCTGGTTGATGGCGGTGAGGAACGACGCCATCTCGTTGGTCTCGGGCAGCTGGCGGTTGAGGTCGCGCGCCCGGGCGCGCTTCTCCTCCAGCTTGGTCGCGTCGTCGAGGTAGGCCTTGTAGGCCGCGGCAGCCGAGCGCTGGTCGTTCTGCAGCTGGCCCTTGCGATCGGTCGCGGCGCGCAGCGCGTTGGAGAGGTCGGTGTAGAAGAAGAAGTAGTAGAGGCCGGCGGCGGCCACGAGACCGACCAGGCCGAGCAGCAGCTTGACCGGCGTCCCGATCTCGCGCCCTTTGGCGGCAGCGGGGGGAGCCATCTAGTACCGGACCTTTCCCTTGATGGTGAACGCGATGGTCGTGTAGCTCGTGCCCACGGCCATCACCTTCGCCGAGTTCTGCTCCTCGGTCTTGACCAGCATCACGTCGGTGAAGAACCGCGAGACGGTCATGCGGCGGAGGAACTCGGCGACGTCGCCGTTGGTGCTGCCCACACCCCCGATCTCGATGGTGCGGTCGAGCTCCTTGAACCCGCCGAGCCACAGGCGATGCGGGTCCCACTTCTCGTTGGGCAACATGCCCGGGTTCTCGATCTTGAGCTTGTCGACCGTCTCCTTGTCCATCGTCGGGAGCTTGCCCGGCGTGAGGATGCGGGAGAGCTCGAGCATCACCGCCGTGGGGCCCGTGCGGCCCGCCTGCAGCTTGGCGATGGCGTCCTCGCGCGCCTGGAACTCGGCGAGCTGTCGCTTCACGTTTTCGTGGTTCGCGACCTTGCTCTTCTTGTCGGCGATGTCGGCCTCGAGCTGCCGGTTCTCGTCGAGCTGGGCGTCGAGCTCGCGCTTCTTGCCGCCGTGCACGATGGCGATGCCGACGATCTCGAGGACCGCCGCGGCCACCAGCACCACGACCCAGGCCTTGCTGCCCTCCCGCTTGGCCTGGACCTTTCGCGGGAGGAGGTTGACGCGAATCATGCGCGCTTCTCCTTGTCCTTGCGGAGCGCGAGCCCGAGGGCGACGCCGAGCTGCTCCCCGTGCTCGGTGGCGAACTGCTGGTTCACGCCCGCTTCGCAGGCGACCTTGCTCATCGGGTTGAACCTCTCGACCGGGACCCGCGCCCGACGCTCGATGGCGGTGGCGAGGCTCGGCAGGGCCGCGCCGCCCCCGGCGAGGAAGATGCGGCTGATCTCCTGCTCGCCGCTGGTGGCGAGGAAGAAGTCGAGGCTGCGCTGGATCTCGCCGGCGAGGCCGTCGGCCACCTGCATCAGGACGTTCTGCACCTGCTGCGGCACGGGCTCGGTGCCGGTCCCGCCCATCTTGTAGGCCTCGGCCTGCTCGCGGGCCACGCCGAGCTGCTTCTGGATCTCCTCGGTGAAGCTGTTGCCGCCGTTGGCGATGTCGCGGGTGAACTGGCTCACCCCCTTGGCGACGATGTTCAGCGAGGTGAGCGAGGCGCCGACGTTGAGCAGGGCCACCGTGTGATCCGGCGGCAAGCCATACGTCACCTCGAACACGTTCTGCAGGGCGAAGGCGTCGATGTCGACGCAGATCGGCTTGAGCTTCGCCTCGCGGGCGAGCTCCGCGTAGTCGTTGATCTCGTCGCGCTTGGCGGCGACGAGCAGCAGGTCCATCTGGCCGGCCTCGGGGCGGCGCCGCAGCACCTCGTAGTCGATCTGCACGTCCTTGATGTCGAACGGGATGTGCTGCTCGGCCTCCCACTGGATCTGCTCGGCGAGCTCCTCCGCGGTCATCAGCGGGACGCTGATCTTGCGGATGATGACCGACTGGCCGCTGACGCCGAGGGCGACGTCCTTCTGCTTGAGGCCGTTGTCGCGGAAGACCTTCTGCAAGGCCTCCACCACGGCGCTCGTGTTCATGACGTGGCCGTCGATGATGGTCTGCGGCGGGAGCGGCTCGAAGCCGAGCTTCACGAGCGCGAGCCCCTTCCTGGTCTCCTTGAGCTGGCAGACCTTGATGGAGCTCGAGCCGATGTCGACCCCAACCAGGTTCTTCCCCTCGGCCATCCTGCCCTCGCCTGCATCCCTTCCGATTGACCGTGGCCTACGCCGGGTCGCTCCCGATCAGCATGTCATCGCGCACCCTCCGTGGCCAAAAATCGCGTGTAGGGAAGCCGTCGCCTTGCGCCGAGCGTTCCGCGGCCGTAGTTCTCTCGCCCCCCCTGGGACCCGCCGGACCCCGATGTCGCACCTCTCTGTCCCCTCTGCTTCTCCCTCGGGGCCGCCTGCTGCGGAGCCGCCCCGCGCGTCGGGCCTGCGCTCGCAGTGTGCTCGGTCGGGCCTCGGACCGCGCGCGCTGGCCCTCGCCTTGTTCGTCGCGGCGCCCGTGCTCGCCGTCGCGGCGTTCCCGCGGCTCGCCGAGAGCGCCGAGGTGCAGCACGTGGTCGGCAAGGGCGAGAAGATCGACCAGATCGCCAAGAAGTACGGCGTCACGGTGCAGGCCATCGCCAGCGCCAACAAGCTCAAGGACCCGACCAAGCTCAAGCCGGGCAGCAAGCTGATCATCCCCGCCGCCAAGGGGGCGACCGCCAAGGCCAAGACCTACGAGTCCGCCCCCAAGCACCCCGGGCAGGCCACGCTGATCCGCTTCGGCACCAAGGAGACCCAGACGCTCAAGCTGGTCGACAAGAAGCACAAGCTCGTGCCCGGCGTCCTGCCCCGGATGGCCCGCATGATGCGGTTCGGTCCGCTCAACATCGAGCACCCCATCGATCCCCGCCTCGTCGGACTGCTCGCGCAGGTGTCCGATCACTTCGGTGGTCGCTCGATCGAGATCGTCAGCGGCTTCCGCCCCAAGACCCCGACCCAGTACACGCCGCACAGCAACCACAACGTCGGCAAGGCGATCGACATGCGCATCCAGGGCGTGCCGAACGAGGTGCTGCGCGACCACTGCAAGACCTACAAGAACGTCGGCGTCGGCTACTACCCGAACTCGCTCTTCGTGCACTTCGACGTCCGGGCGAAGTCGACGACCTGGGTCGATCTCTCCAAGCCGGGTGAGGCGCCGAAGTACGTGCAGCCCGGGCAGGACATCGATCACGGCACCGACGACCTCGGATCCGAGGGGGTGGATCTCTCCGGGAAGGACGAGCCCGGCGCGAGCCCCACGGCCACGCCTCCCGCCCCGCCCACGGCCGCGCCCTCCGTGGCCCCCACGGCGAAGCCGAGCGCCAGCGCCAAATAACCCCCTGATTCGAGTGGGTCGACATTGACTCAGTGGAGGGTCTTGCGCGACCCCGTCCTGCGCACGACGGCCAGCCGAACGCGCCGATAAGTGGGTCGTGAACGACCCGGCTGATGCACGATCGTCGAGGATTTCCCTCTGGCGCGGGGTTCGCTTGAGGAACCTCCATGCTTACGGCCACCCCTGCGTTCGCGACGCCGAGCTCCGAGGAGATCTCTCGCCATCTGCCCCTGGTGCGCCAGGTGGTGGCGGGCTTCGTCCGGCGACTCCCGGTGAACGTGCTGCGAGACGACCTCGTGGCGGCGGGCATCCTCGGCCTCGTCGATTCGCTCCGCAAGAACGGCGGCGACGGGGGGCCGACCTTCGAGAGCTACGCCCGCATCCGCATCCGCGGCGCGATCCTCGACGAGCTCCGCAGCCAGGACTGGCTGCCGCGCCGCGCGCGCTGGGCGGCCGAGGGCAAGACCGATCGCGTGGCGGCCGTGGTCGCGGTGGTCGGCCTGGACGACGCGAGCGGCGAGCTGCCGTTCGCGGACGACGCGCCGCACGCGGAGGCTCTGCTCGCCGAGCAGGACGAGGCGCGCGCGCTCGCGGCCGTCGTCCAGCAGCTCCCGCCGCGCGAGCGGCTCATCGTGCAGATGCACTACTTCCAGGGCGCGCGGTTCAAGGACATCGGCGAGGCGCTCGGCGTCAGCGAGCCGCGCGTGTCCCAGCTGCACACGCGCGCGATGAGCCAGCTCCGCAAGCTGCTCGCGGCCTGAGAATGCCCCCCCGGGGCTGAAGCCCGGGGCACCGACTGCCGCGGAAGCCCACCTTCGGCGGGCGCCTCCGCGTCGAGTCTCAGTCGCGCAGCTTGAGGATCAGGTTGACCTTGTCGCCGGCCTTCACGGTGGCGCTGCCGCTCTTCTTGAGCGTCTCGTCGCCGTCCTTGGCCACGCAGGTGACGTTGGCCGGGCCCGCGGGGAGCTTGATGGTGAGCGGCGTGTGGCCGCGCGGCGTGCCGTTGACCACGCAGTTGGAGGGCGGCAGCGTGTTCACGAACAGCGTGCCGTCCCCACCCGCCGGGGGCGGAGTGGTGGTGGTCGCGGGCGGCGCCACGGTGGTCGCGGGCGGCGCGGTCGTGGTGGCCGGCGGCGCGGTCGTGGTGGCGGGCGGCGCAGCCTTGCCCTTCTCGGTCAGCTCGAGCTTCACGGTCATCTCGGCGTCGTCACCGAACTCGAGCTTCTTGCTGTAGTCGTCGAAGCCCGTGGCGTTGCCAGTCACCGTGTACGACTTGGTGGTGTCGAGCTCGAGCGGCTGACCATCGTCCTTGAGGTCGGTCTTGGTCTTGCCGTCGTCGAGCTGCGCCTTGAGGCCCTTGGTGAGGAAGACGAACTTGGTCTTCACCACCTTGAGGGGGAGCTTCACGTCTTCGAGCGCCTTGATCTGGCCCTCCTCGACGTTGATGTCGACCTCCTTGGTCGCGTACTTCGAGCCGCCGATGAACTTGAGCTTGTGCTTGCCCGGCTTGAGCTCGAACTCCTTGAGGGGGAGCTTCTCGGCCTTCTCGCCGTCGATCTCCACCTTCACGCCGTCGAGCGAGGAGGCGACCGTGAGCCCCGTCTTCTTGGAGACCACCTCGAGGTTCAGGTTCGCGACCGCGTCCTTGCCGGCCTCGACCGTGATGGTGGCCTTGGCCTCGGCCTCGCCGATCATGGCCTTGACCGCGTGCACGCCGGGCGAGACGCCCTCGATGCGGCAGGTGGTGTCGGAGCACTTCTCGCTCTGATCGAGGAACACCTTGAGGCCCGACTTGGGGCCCTTGATGTTGACGTTGACGAGCACGTTGCCGGGCCGGCTCGACATGAAGAAGAACGCGGCGACGCCGGCGATGGCGGCGAGCGCGATGCCGCCGAGGATGAGGCCGGTGTTGCTCTTGTTGGGCCGCACCACCTGGGTGGCGTCGGCGATCGGACGCGGCGCCGGCGGCGCCTGCGGCGCGGGCTGCGGCGCGATCTGCGGCGCCATCGCCATCGGCTGCTGCGGCGGGAACGACGGCGCGGCCTGGACCGGCTGCTGCGGCGCGGGGGCGACCGCGGTCGCGGCCATGCCCATCGGCATCCCCCCCATCGGCATCCCCGTCGGCACGGGCGTGTTCGGCGGCATGTTGCCGAGGCCCATGCCTGGCTGCACGCCGAACTGGCCCTGACCCATCGGGGCGCCGAGGGGCGTCGGCAGCGGCGCGGGCGGAGCACTGGCGACGGGCGCGGCGCCCATCGGCGAGGACGGCGGAGGAAGCGGCGCCGG
>CAZUZY010000487.1:0-5797 GCA_964624885.1 uncultured Polyangiales bacterium
GGGTCGCCCGAGCACCGCGCGCACCCGTCGCGAGCAGGCGATGCTGAGGTAGTCGGCGGGGCGCACCACCACGAGGCCACACACACCCCCCGGGGTGAGGAGCTCCTCGCACCCCGCGAGCGGGTACGTGGCGCTGCCGACCGCGTGCACGATGCGATCGAACGGCCCGTGCGCGCGCGCAGCGCTGAGCGCGTCACCCACGGTGTAGTCGACGGCGATCGCGGAGAAACGCTCGACGATCGCGACATTGCGCGTCGAGCACACGCCCACCGCCTGGCCGCCGAGGTTGCGCACGAGCTGGAGCGCGAACAGGCCGACGCCGCCCGACGCGCCGAGCACCAGCACGCGCGGTCTGTCGGGCAGTGGGCCGAGCTCGTGCAGCACGACCGACGGCGTGACCGCGGCGACGGGCAGGCAGGCGGCGGCCTCGAAGCTCACCCCGTCGGGCAGGACCGCGCACTGGTCGGGCCGCACCACGACCTCGTTGGCGTAGCTGCCGAGCTGCTTGCGCGCGAAGTTGGTGCCCCCGACGACGCGCGCGCCCACCGCGAGCTCCCGCACCTCGCCGCCGATCTCGACGACCTCGCCCGCGAAGTCGACGCCCACGACGAGCGGGCCGCGCGGGCCGACGAAGCGGTGCGCCATGCGCAGCGGACCGCCGGTGCGCATCTTCCAGTCCACGGGGTTGACCCCGATCGCGCGCACCCGCACGCGGATCTCGTCCGCGCCGAGAGGGCGCGAGGGCAGCGTGACCAGCCGCAGCGGCGCGTCGGCGGACGCCGAAGTGGCGACGGTGAACGCCCCGCTCACGGGTCGGCCTCTCCGCTCACTTCTTGGGGCACGGCTTCCAGACCTTGATGCCCTCGTCGATCACGACCTCGCAGAGATCCTGCTGCGGCTTGCCCGAGGCCGGCGGCTTCGGCGCGCCCCCGCCGCCGCCGAGGGTGAAGCTGGCCTTCTGGTCGGCGTCGGCGAGGAGGCGCTTGTCGCTGGTGGCGCCGTTCTTGGTCGCGCGGAGGTGCACGGCGGTGCCGGCGGGGACCTTCACCTCGCACGGCGTCGTGTCGCACACCTGGAGCCAGTCCTTGCCGACCTCGCGCTCCACGACCGCGCCGACCGGCGTGGTCTCGACCTTGAGGACCACGAGGCTCGGCGCGGGCGGCGGGGACGCCGAGGCGGGCGGCGTGACGCTGGTCGACGCCGGCACCGACACCGAGGCCGCGACGACCTCCTTGGTGGTGCTCGAGGCGCTGGTGCTGGTGGTCGGCGGCGGCGCCACCGGCGCGGTCATCGCGCGGTAGACGAAGTAGCCGGTGACCCCGATCAGCAGCACGGCGGCAGCGGCGATGCCCTTGACCGCGCCGCCTCCACCGCTCTGCTTCTCGGGCGCAGCGACGACGGCCATCTCGGTCGCGGCCTGCGGACGCGCGGGGGCCTCGACGATGGTCGCCGCCCGTGCGTCGGGGATCGGCCCCGCGGCCGGCGCCACGCTCACCGTGGTGGGCCCTCCCTGCATCGCCGGCGGCAGGTGGCTGATCAGCTTCATGTTGGTGGCGGCGGGCGCGACCCCCGCCGAGAGCGGCATGGCGCTCGCGCGTAGCGCGCGCAGCGACTCGTCGCTCATGCCCTCCGGCGTGGCGAGGAGCGCCTGCGCGAACTCCGGCATCGAGGCGATGCGTTCCTCGGGCTTCTTGGCGAGCGACTTCTGCACCACCGCCGCGAGCTCCGGCGAGCACTCGAACCCGAGCGGCGCGCGGTCGACCAGCGCCGGGATCGGCTCGATCATGTGGGCGCTCAGGATCGCCATGAAGGTCTCGCCGTGGAACGGGGTCTTCCCGGTGAGCATCTCGAACAGCATCACGCCGAGCGCGTAGACGTCCACGCGGCGATCGATCGACTTGCCCTGCGCCTGCTCGGGCGACATGTACTCGGGCGTGCCGAAGATCACCCCGGTCTTGGTGAGCTTGCGGCCCGAGACCTTGGCGTTGGGGTCGGCCGCGTCCTCGCCGTCGGCGCGCAGCTGGGCGATGCCGAAGTCGACGATCTTGATGTGCTCGCGCCCCTCCTCGTCGGTGCGCACGAACACGTTCTCGGGCTTCATGTCGCGGTGGATGACGCCCTTCTGGTGGGCGGCGCCGAGCGCCCGCGCCATCTTGATGGCGAGCCGCACCGCGCGCACCGGCTCGAGGTGCATCTCGGCCTCGAGCACCCGCGCGAGGTCGACGCCCTCGAGGAGCTCCATCGCGAGGAAGAACCGGCCGTCGTCGGTGCGCCCGAAGTCGAACACCTCGAGGATGCCCTCGTGCTTGATGCGCGACGCCGACCGCGCCTCTTGCTGGAAGCGCGCGACGACGTCCTCGCGGAGGGCGTACTGCTCCTTGAGCACCTTGATGGCGACGCGCTTCTCGATGGCCTCGTGCTCGGCCAGGTAGACCATGCCCATGCCGCCCTCGCCGATGCGGCGGAGCAGCCGGTAGCGCCCGCCGACCAGCGTGCGCACCAGCGGGTCGTCGTCGTCGAGGATCTTGCGCGCCTCTTCGGACTCCAGCAGCCGGGCCCCGTCGATCTGGCAGAACGCCACCTCGAGCGGGTAGTCCTTGCCGCACACGGGGCACGTCTTCCCGGTCATTTCTCAGCCATTCGTAGCACGAACCGCCGGCTTTGCAGACCACCAGGCGGCCGGGACGACGAAGCTCCGCGGTGCCAGGCGATCGGCGCGGGCCACGAGCCGATCCAGCGCACACGGCCGCGCCTCGTCGGCGAGTCCGAGCGCGTGGCCGAGCGGGCCGAGGATCTCGTCGGGCGCCATCCCCCGCGCGCGGAGGTCGGCGATCGTCGAGCCGGCGCCGTGGGCCTGGTGGCGCTTGGCGAGCCGCGCGCCGTCCGGGCCGAGCACCAGTGGGAGGTGCGCGTAGCGAGGCGACGACAGCCCGAGCAGCCGCTGCAGGAGGAGCTGGCGCGCGGTCGAGCCGAGGAGGTCGTCGCCGCGGTGCACCTCGTCGATGCGCATGCGGCCGTCGTCGACCGCCACCGCGAGCTGGTAGGCGAACACGCCGTCCGCGCGGCGCAGCACGAAGTCGCCCACCACGGCGGCCACGTCCTCCTCGACGCGGCCGCGCACGAGGTCGTCGAAGGCGACCGTGCCCTCGGGCACGCGCAGCCGGAGCGCGGCGGGCCGGGCCTTGCGGCGCGCCGGGTCGCGACAGGTGCCCGGGTAGCGCGGCCCCTCTTCGCCCTCGTGGGGCGCGCTCGCGGCGATCTCGGCGCGCGTGCAGGTGCACGGATAGGTGGGCAACCGCGCGAGCGCCTCCTCGTAGACCGCCCCGCAGCGGCTCTGTACATAAGGACTATATGGACCTTCGACCTCGGGGCCCTCGTCCCACGCCAGCCCGAGGAAGCGCAGGTCGTCGAGGATGCGGCCGGCCGCGCCCGGCACGACCCGCGGGGGATCGAGGTCCTCCATCCGCACCACGAAGACGCCGCCGTGCACCTTGGCCCGACAATAGGCGGCGAGCGCCACGAGCGCGCCGCCGAGGTGCAGGTCCCCGGTGGGCGAGGGCGCGAACCGCGTGCGCATCAGCGACGCGGCTTGGCCTTCTTCTGGCAGTCGGGGCAGACGCCGTAGATCTCGTGCTTGTGGAACCGGGTGACGAAGCCGAAGCGCCGGGCCACCTCGTCCTGCAGGCGCTCGATGTCGGGCGCCTCGAACTCGGTGATCTTGGCGCACTCCACGCAGATGAGGTGGTCGTGGTGGGCCTCCTCGTCGGCGAGCTCGTAGCGCGCGAGGCCGTCGCCGAAGCGGTGCTCGTCGGCCACGCCGCTCTCGGTGAGCAGCTTGAGGGTGCGGTAGACCGTGGCGTAGCCGATGGCCGCGTCGCGCTCGCGGACGCGCGCCAGCAGCTCCTCGATGGACACGTGGTCGGGCTGGACGAAGAACGCGTCGACGATCGCGTCGCGCTGCTTGGTCGAGCGGAGGCCCTTCTTCGCCATGTAGGCGGCGAGCATGTCCCGGAAACGCTGGAGGTCGGCCATCGCTCAGCCCGGATTGTCGTCCATTCTCTCGCCTTCGGGAAGCGCCGCGGCGACGAGATCGCGCGCACCGAGTGCCACGGTGGCGGCGAGGGCCGCCAGCGGCGCGTAGGTGGCCCTCACGAGCCCGAGCGCCACCGGCAGGGCAGCGAGCGCCACCGGTACGAGGCCCACGAGGAGCGTCGCCGAGACGCGGGCGCGGGTGGCCTGTGCGAGGGCGAGCACGTCGACGGCCGAAACGAGCTGGTCGTGGGCCAGCGCAATCGTGCCCGCGCCCCGGTCGTTCCGCGGCTCCTCGCGGAGGTCGGGGGGGTTGCCGGCCTCGTCGAGCGCGATCGCCACGTCGGCGGCGCCGAGCGCCTGGCCGTCGAGATCGGAGCGCCCGATCACCGCCACGCGACCCCCGGTCTGGGCGACCCGCCGCACCTCGGCCGCGCGGTCGCGGGGGAGCACCTCGGCACGCACGTTCTCGATGTCGAGCGCCTTGCCGATGGAGGCGAGCCGCTCGCGCGTGCCTCCGCCGAGCAGCACCGGCTCCACCTCGATGTCGTGCAGGCGCTGCACGGCGGCGAGGGCACCGTGACGCAGCGGGGTCTGCAGCAGCAGCAGCCCGATCGCGCGCCCGCCCCGCGCGACGATCACCACATCGCGACCGCGGCGCTCGAGCTCGACGATCCTCGTCTCGTGCTCGGCGGTCGCCACGTGCGCGTGGAGGCAGTGGGTGCGGCTGCCGACGACGACCTCCTGCATGCGCCCGGAGACACCCGCCACCTCGCCGCGCACGCCGAGCCCCGGCTCCACGTGGACGTTGCGCACCACCTCGCGCCGGATGCCCCGCGCGTCGGCGAGCTTGCCGACCAGCACCGCGATGGGGTGCGGCAGGCCCGCCTCGACCCCGGCGGCGAGCGCGAGCACGTCGTCGCGCGCGGCGTCGCCGAGGGGCTCGATGTCACACCCGTCAGGGGTCCCGCCGAGCAGCGTCCCTCGCGCGCAGATCACCGCGCTGCGCACGCCGGAGGCCCGGGCGAAGGTGCTCGCGTCGCGGAACGCGGCGCCCCGGCGACAGGCCTCGACGATGCCGGCCAGCTGGTCGCGCACGGCGAGTCGACGCGCCGGGGGCACGAGCATCGACGCGCCCGCGACCAGCGCCGCGGCGGCGGTGGGGCCGATGCGGCCCTTGGTGACGAGCCCGACCGCGACCGCGAAGCCGACGAGGGCGGCCACCACCCACGGCGCCGAGCGATCGAGCGTGCGCAGCCCCGGCGACGCGCGATCCGACCGCTCGAGCGCGTCGGAAAGGAGCCGCGCGAAGGCCCGATCGCGCCCGGTGGCGGTGACCCGCGCGGTCGCCGCGCCGCTGCGCACGATGGCCCCGGCCGGCACGGGCTCGCCTTCGCCCCGCTCGAACGAGATGCCGCCCGCGGCCCACAGCTCGAGGATCACGCGGCCCTCGAGGATGCGGACGTCGGCGCGCACCGTGGTGCCGACGCGGAGCTCGACCATCGACCCCACCTCGATGTCGTCGTCGTGGGCCAGCGCACCGAGGATGCCCCGCGCTGCCTCGAGGGTCGGCCGCAGCGAGGCGTGCCCCACCACCTCGGCCACGGCGGCGGCGACCACCACCCACACCGAGGCCGCGAGGGCGGTGCCGCTGCCCGACTTGCCGAGCGTGCGCAGCCCCCACGCGAGCCCCACCATCGCCGCGGCGGCAAAGGCCGAGGGCGCGAGCGCGCCGCCGAGATCGTGCTCGAGCACCCGTGACCAGCCC
>CAZUZY010000488.1:0-5768 GCA_964624885.1 uncultured Polyangiales bacterium
CGTCGATCGGCGGCGCGTGATCCGCGGCGCGCACGAAGCCGACCGGCACGGCGTCGCGCACCCAGCCCGGGCGCTCGAGCCGTTCGCGCACGTGCCCGGCGATGTCGGACCAGACGGCCGTCATGCGGGACCAAGGACCGGGTGCCACGCGCGGACGCTAGCAGCTCGGCCGTGCGGCGGCCCGGGCGCGAACCCATGGCGTCAGTCGAGGCCGAGCGCCCGGCTGATCTTCTGCACGGTCAGCACCTCGTGCGACGAGAGCTTGCCGTCCGCCGAGGCCGCCGTGAGCAGGAGCTCCACGAACTCCCGCTTGTCGGCCTCCGTCATCGTCGCGGCCATCCGCACCGCCTCGTCCATCCCCTCGAGCTCGATCACCTGCGCCCGCTCCTCGGTGGTGAGCCCGAGGCGGGCGAGGGTCGCGTTCAGGAACGTGCGCTCCTCCGGGGTGATCATGCCATCGGCGACGAGGACCTCGGCCACGAGCAGGCACTGGGCGACACGGAGGTTCACCGCCGCAGCATAGCAAACCCGTCTGGCGCAGGGCTTGGCCGCGTGCTTCGCTGGGCCTCGGGATGTCCCCCTGGATCTGGTCGGCGCTGTTCGGCGAAGCCTACCCGTGGCTCGTGGCGCTGGTCTCGCTCGTCGGGGTGCTCGCGATCACCTCCCGACGGCGGCTGGTCACGACGCGCGTCGCGGGCCCTCACGCCTATCGGGACCTGGTCACGGTGTCGACCTCGACGCCCTCTCGCTCGAGCCTCGTGCTTTCGAGCGCGGGCTGGATCCTCGCGACCCTGACCGTGCTCGTCACCTTGCCGCATGCGCGGGGCGTCTTCGTCGCGGGCGCGATCGTGCAGGGGTGGGTCCTCCTCGGTCTCGTCCACGGTCCCCTCTGCGACGAGGAGAGCGTGCCGGCGCGCGCGGTCGTCTCGGCGCTGGTCTCCGTGGCCTGGTTGCTCGGCACGATGGCCGTCGCGCTCGACACGGCGGCGCGCCTCGACACGCGGGTCGAGATACCGTCGGTGGTCGTCCCGCTCCTCACGCTCGCCCACGCCGTGGCCTGCGTGGCCCACGCCGCGCGCCGCTAGGTCTTGCGCGGTCGCGGCACCCCGAACGCCTCGAGGCGCGCGATGAGCGTCCCGCGGGCGATGCCGAGCTTGCGGGCCGCCTGGGTCTGGTTGCCCCCGCACGCCTCGAGCGCGCCGAGCACGCGCTTGCGCTCCTCCTCGTGGAGCTGCGCCTTGAGGTCGTCCGCGCGCGCGAGCGGTGGCTCCGTGGCGCGCATCGGCCAGCCCGCGCCCATCTTCTCGACCGGCAGATCGTCCTCGTCGACGAACGCGCCCTCGGCGAGGAGCATGGCGCGCTCCATGGCGTTGCGCAGCTCACGGATGTTCCCCGGCCACGCGTAGCGTTGCACGAGCATCGCCGCGGCCTCGGTCAGCACGGGGGCCGGGCGACCGCGGCGGGCGGCGAGGTCGCGCAGGAACGCCCGCGCGAGCGGCAGGATCTCCGTCGGGCGGTCGCGCAGGGGTGGGATCGCGAAGGTGACCCCGGCGAGGCGGAAGAACAGGTCGGAGCGGAACGTGGCGCGCGCGACCTCGGCCTCGAGATCGCGGTTGGTCGCGGCCACGAAGCGCACGTCGATGGCGATCGCTCGCAGACCACCGACCCGCCGGACCTGGCCCTCCTCGAGCGCGCGCAGCAGCTTCGCCTGCAGGGCCGTCGGGAGCTCGCCCACCTCGTCGAGGAACACCGTGCCGCCGCTCGCGGTCTCGAGCAGGCCCGGCTTGGTCTGCGTCGCGCCGGTGAACGCGCCGCGCTCGTGCCCGAAGAGCTCGCTCTCGAGCAGCGACTCGGTGAGGGCCGCGCAGTTGAGGCGCAGGAACGGCCCGGATTTCCGGGGCGAGAGGCCGTGCAGGGCCTCGGCGACCACGTCCTTGCCGACCCCGGTCTCGCCGACCAGGAGCACGCTGATGTCGCTGTCGGCCACGCGCTCCACCACGCGGTAGAGGCGCTTCATCGCCGCGTCCTCGAGCACCACCACTCGCGGGAGCCGGCCCTCCGGCAGCTCGCCGCGCAGCGCCTCGCCGGCGCGCGCCAGCAGCGACTCGGGGTCACGGCCGTCGTCGGGGTAGCGGACGACGGCGACGCGCGTCCGCACCCCGAGCGCGGCGAGGCGCACCTCGAACAACGCGGCGATCTCGGCGATCTGGCCCTGGTCGGCGTCGACGAGCAGCACCTCCCACTCGTTGGGCCCGTAGGTGCCGAGCACGTCGCACGACCGGGTGGCCCGCACGAGGGCGCGCTCGGCGTCGCGCGTGCGCACCGTGCCCTCGAGGGCGATGCGCGCGATGGCGAACGAGCCGCGCGACCGCCGCGCGCGTGCGCACTCCTTCTCGACGCAGGCCTCGAAGTACCCGTGGGGGAAGATCGCCCGCGGGCGCTCCACGGGCACGAAGGTCTGCACGACGAGGGACACCGCGCCGAGCAGCACGATGGCGCCGGGCTGCAGGCGTTCGCGGCCCAGGATCTGCCGCTCGACGAGCTCGACCGAGGAGCTGTCGGCCGACCCCTCGAGGGGCTCGCGCACCCGGGTCCCGTTGACGCTGCCGAGGTCCTCGATCTCGACGTGGGTACCCACGTGCAGGATCGCGTGGCGTCGCGAGATCGTCGGGTCGTCGACCAGGAGCTCGCACCCCGCGCCGCGACCGACCACCCACACCGCGCCGTGGGGCAGGGGGTGGCTCTCCGGCGCGGCGCCGTCGCGCAGCACGACGATCGCGCGTCGACCGAGGTGCGCGTGCACGGCGGAGACGTCGACTTCGGCGGTGATCGCTTCGTCCAAGCCGGTGGACTCTAGCCGAGCGCCGCGCACCTCGTGGGGCGCGACCGTTCACAAGGCAGCCGTGCGTCGTAGACGATCGCGACGACGTTCGAGCAACCTCGGACGAGTTGTTCGATCGACTGGACAACGCGCCCGCGGAACGAGCACCGGGCGCGCAATCCTGCAGTGTGGGTGCGCGTTCTCGGCTGGCCCGCGGCTTGAACGACGGAGGGACATGCACCTCCTCGACCGTCTCGCGTACGTGACACTGGCCTCCTCTCTCCTCGCCGTCGGCTGCGGTGCTGCCCCTCTCGAGGGGCCCGACCAGGAGGGCTCGACCGACACGACCTCGCGCATCGTGAACGGCGCGCCGGCGACCGGCTACACGGAGGCGGCGCTCGTGCAGATGCTCCAGGGAGGCCGGCAAGTGGCGGTGTGCTCCGGCGCGGTGATCGCGCCGAAGGTGGTGCTCACCGCGGGGCACTGCGTCGCGGGCTTCGACGGCTGGACGGTGCGCGCGCCCTACGGCGGCAACGTCACCATCAGCGCGACCGGCGGCGCGGTGCTCGACTACAAGGCCGGGGGCACGTACGTCGATCCGAAGGCCCACGACGTCGGCCTCGTCTACCTCTCGAAGGCCATCACGCTGGGCAGCTACCCGACGCTCGCCAAGGCCGCCGTGGCGTCGGGCACCAAGGCGGTCAACGTCGGCCGCATCGACAACGGCACGCTCTCGAGCACGGCGCTCTTCGCCGGCGCAGCGGTCCCGGTGAAGCCCGGCGACTCGGTCGGCTTCCCGAACCACTACGTCTCGAGCGAGATCATCCAGTCGGGCGACTCCGGCGGCCCGGTGTTCGTCGCGGGCACACACACGCTCATCGCGGTCAACTCGGGCGCCGGCGGCGGCACGGAGGTCCTCGCCCGCGTGGACCAGGTCCTCCCGTGGATCGACGCGCGGGTCGCCGAGCACGGGGGGTACGCGGGGACGGCCACGCCGACGCCGACTCCGACGCCCCCGCCGAGCACCTGCTCCCACGCGCTCTGCAGCACCGGCGTGAAGCTCGTGGCCACCTGCGACGCCTGCACGGCGAAGATCTGCGCCGCGGACTCCTACTGCTGCAACACGCAGTGGGACAGCGTCTGCGTGCAGGAGGTGACGAGCCTCTGCGGCAAGAGCTGCCCCTGACGCGGCTCAGAGGGAGGTGCCCGTGCAGTCCGTGGGTGCGGGCACCGTCGGCGGGGCGGGGTCGTGCGGCGCGTCGACCGGGCCGATCCGATCCTCCCACACGCCCGTGGGCGCGCTCGACACACCTGGTGGACACGGTACGTCGACCCCAGGGCGCGGCGGGTGGTCTTCGAGCGGCACCTTCGGGGCGCTCGCCTGTCGCGGCGGCGCGCACGCGAGCAGGCCGCAGGCGAGGACGACCAGAGAGCGCACGACGACAGCGTAGCGCCCCTTCGTCTCGCTCAGCGCGACAGGGTCGTCGCCACGGCGAACGTGGCGATCCCCGCCCCGACGATCCCGATCAGCGAGGCGACCGCGACGAAGCGCCAGAACTTCCGCTGCGCCGCGAGAGCATCGCGCAGGTCGTAGTGCTCGCCGGTCGAGGCCAGGTGTCCGATGTGACGCCCGTAGGACCAGAGCAGGGTCATCGGGTAGCCGTAGAGCGCGGCGAGGAACAGGTAGACGAGCCCGACCCCCGACGGCCCGCGGCCCGCGAACGCCGCGATGGCGGCGAGCACGAAGAAGCTGCACGCGAGGCTGCCCATCACCGCGACGAACTGCACCGAGTGCCGGGTACCCGAGAGCTCGGTGACGATGTCCACGTGCACGCGGTCGGGGATCTCCGTCTCGTGGGCGCGCCTCGTGGCGGAGACGAGCGCCTCCGGCGGAGAGTAGGGGTTCACCGCCATCGGTGGGGCGTACCGCCGGCGTCGGACCTCGGCAACGACGTCGTCGCTCGCGCCGGGCTCGTGCTCGACCCACCGTGCGTTGCGACAATCTCCAGTGTAAGGGGGGCGCCCGTCCCTCGTTCGGAGACTCGATGTCCAGGTTGCGCACGCTCCTCGCCGCGGTCCCCTTGCTGTCGGTCGCCGCCACCGCGCAGGCTTCGGACGAGGGGTACCTGGGCGACGGCCAGCCCTTCCTCGTGGGCGCCGGCGCGATCGTGGTTCGCGGGGGTGATCGCACGGAGGTCGCGGGATCGCTGCGGGTCGGCCATCGGCTCGGCGACGTCGGCGATGCGCGGCTCGGGCTCGATCTCGGCAAGGGCGTCGTCGCGCCCTTCGGCGAGGTGCTCGTCATGCCGGTCGGCCTCGGGCGCCTGAGCCTCGGCGTGTCGGTCGCTGCGGGGCTCCACCGTGAGGACGGTGTGAACGCCTTCTTCGTACGCGCCGCCCCGATGCTCGCGTTCCGGCCGTTCTCGATCGCATCGCGCCCCGTCTGCCACGGGTGCCCGACCTCGAACGATCACTCGCCGCTGCAGCTCGAGCTCGGTCTGCCCGAGGTCGAGGGGCGCTTCGGCGGCGGCACCTCGGCGCTCGTGGTCGGCGCTTCGATGCGGGTGGCGCTCCGCTTCTGAGTTTCGTCTATGGTTCCTCGCGGACCCTCCATGGACGACGTGCCGAGCCTCCGACTGCCAGACGGTCGACGGCTTTCGTACCTCGATGCCGCGACGCCGGAGGGGGCGCCGGTGCTGTTCCTCCACGGGTTGCCGAGCTGCCGGCTCCTGCGCCCCGAGGGGCCGTCGACGGTGCGGCTGATCACCTTCGATCGGCCTGGCTTCGGCCGTTCAGACCCGAAGCCGCGACGAAGCCTCCTCGAGACCGCCGACGACGCGCTCGCGCTGCTCGATCACCTGCGGCTCGACCAGGTCCACGTCGCCGCACCGTCGGGGGGCGGGCCGTCGGCGCTGGCGCTCGCCCACCGCGCGCCCGACCGGGTCCG
>CAZUZY010000489.1:0-5760 GCA_964624885.1 uncultured Polyangiales bacterium
CCGCGCGGCCCTCGAGGCGCGGCGCCCGGACGAGGACGACGCGGGCCTCCGTGAGCTGCTCGAGCGCGCGCTCGCCGAGAACGATCCATGAACGCGATGCCGGAGCCTTCGCTCAGCGTCGAGGACTACCGGGCACTGCGGGACATCGTCGCGACGACGGCGGGCCTCGACTTGCCGACCGAGCAGCGCACGTCGGTGCAGCGTCGCCTCCGCGACCGGCTCACGCTGCTCGGCATCGAGAGCTTCACGGAATACGTGCGCATGCTCCGCTACGACCCGGGCGGGCGCGCCGAGCTCGAAGAGGCCGTCGACGCGCTCACCACCAACGAGACCTACTTCCAGCGCGAGGCCTACCAGCTGCGGGCGTTCCGCGACGAGGGGTTGCCGCTGCTCGCCGAGCAAGCCGCCGGTCGTCGACGTCTCTCGGTCTGGAGCGCAGGGTGCTCGACGGGTGAAGAGGTGTACACCCTCGCGATCCTGCTGCTCGAGGCCGCCGCCGAGCCCAGCTCACCCCTGCACGGGTTCGACCTGCGGGTGTTCGGCAGCGACATCAGCAAGCGCTGCCTCGCCCACGCCCGACGCGCGGTCTACGGCACCTCAGCCTTCCGGGCGACCCCGCCGGAGTTCCGGAAGAAGTGGTTCGTGGAGCGCCCCGACGGGGCCCTCGTCAACGAGCGGGTCCGACAAATCTGCCAGTTCGGCCACCTGAACCTCCTGGACGCCAGTCGGGCGGTGGTGGTCGGGCGAGTCGATGTCGTCTTCTGTCGAAACGTGCTCATCTATCTAGGGACCCATGCTCGACGTCGAGTCATCGATCTCTTCCACGAGCGGCTCTATCCTGGAGGCCTGCTCCTCCTTGGCCACTCCGAGTCCTTGCTGAACGTGTCCACCGCCTTCGAGCTCCTCCACCTCCGCGAAGACCTCGTCTACCGCCGTCCGCGTGGCCGGGAGGCGCTGTCGTGAGCCTGCGGCCCCCCGAGCGCAAGCTCCGGTTGATGGTGGTCGACGACAGCGCGTACAACCGCCGCAACATCTCGGAGATCTTCGCGGGCGCCGAGGAGGTCGAGGTGGTGGGGCGCGCCGGCGACGGCGAAGAAGCCCTGCGCCTGGTCACCCAGCTCAAGCCCGACGTCATCACGCTCGACCTCGAGATGCCTCGCATGGACGGCTTCACGTTCCTGCGCATCCTGATGTCGCGGCAGCCCACGCCGGTGATCGTCGTCTCGTCGTACGCGCAGAAGGAGAACGTGTTCAAGGCGCTCGAGCTCGGCGCCCTGGATTTCGTGGCCAAGCCCGACCGCACCATCGGCCCCGAGAGCACGGAGGTGCGCCAGCAGATCCTCGACAAGGTGCTTCTCGTGCGCAGCCTGCGGCCGGCCGCCGTCGAGGGCATCACCCGGCCCACCCTGGGGCGTCGCTTCGCGAGCGGCACGCCGGGCAAACAGGACGCCGACGGCAGCGGTGGCTTCCCGGTCGTCTCGGCGCGCGGGACCATCACCGGCATCGCGCCCAAGCACCTCGTGGTGATCGGGTGCTCCACGGGTGGCCCCTCGGCGCTCCTCGAGGTGGTGGGGCGCCTGCCGCAGAACAGCGTCGCCGCGTTCGCCATCGCGCAGCACATGCCCGACAAGTTCACGCGCACGTTCGCCGAGCGGCTCGGCCGGCGCGGCACCATCCGCGTCGCCGAGGCGCAGGACGGCGACCTGTTGCTCGCCTCGAGCGGCTTCGTCTGCCCGGGTCGGCAGTGCATGGAGGTGTTCACGCAGGGCAGCGAGCTCCGCCTGCGGGTCGGGGCCGCGTCGCCCTCCGATCGCTACGTGCCGAGCGCCGACCGGCTGTTCAAGAGCGCGGCGGCGGCGGCGGGCTCGCGGGTCATCGGCGTCATCATGACCGGCATGGGCGACGACGGCACCGAGGGCGCCAAGGCCATCCGCGCCGCCGGTGGCACCATCATCGCCGAGTCGCAGGAGACGGCGGTCGTCTACGGGATGCCGGGCGCCGCCGTGCGCGCCGGGGTGGTGCAAGAGGTGCTGCCGCTGTCCGGCATCGCCGAGCGTCTCGCCAAGCTGGCCTAGGCGACGCTCTCCCTTCGCGTCGTGGCCGAGGCGGGCGGTTCCTCGACCGTGGCCTCGGCGAGCTCGCGCTCGAGCTCGTGGAACGGTGGCACCCCGGCGCGATCCGCGATGCGGGCCAGCTCCGCCCGCACCTCGACCATGGTGGGCCGCTTCTCCGGCGCCTTCTCGAGGCACCGCATCAGGAGCCGCACGAGGGCCGGCGGCGACTCGCCCTTCAGGGTCGCGGGGCGCGAGAACACGTGCGCGCGCATCCACCCCGCCACGTTGCGCGCCTCGTAGGGCAGATGGCCCGCGACGCAGCGGTAGAGGACCAGCCCGAGCGCGTAGACGTCGGCGCGACCGTCGATCGTCTCGCTCTCCACGATCTGCTCGGGGGCGAGGTACTCCGGGGTGCCGATGATGATCCCCGGTCGGGTGAGGCCGGTGGTGGACGCCTCCCGGACCAGCGAGGCGCCGAAGTCGAGGAGCTTCGCGCCCGGCTCCGAGGTCGTCAGCATCACGTTCTCGGGCTTGACGTCGCGGTGGACCACGCCGGCCTCGTGCGCGGCCGCGAGCCCCGAGGCCATCACCTCGCCGAGGCGCACGGCGACGCGCCAGTCGAGGTGTCCCATCCGCGCGAGGCGCTGGGCCAGCGACTGCCCCTGGACCAGCTCGAGGATCTGGAACAACCGCCCGTCGGGCGAGACGTCCACGTGCAGGACCCGCACGATGGCCGGGTGCCGGACGCTCGCCGCGGCCTGCGCCTCCCGCAAGAAGCGACGGAACGCGTCGAGCTCGCTCGCGTCCACGGCCTGCACGAGCTTGATGGCGACGTCGCGGCCCGTCGTCCGATCGCGCCCTCGGTACACGACACCCATGCCGCCGAAGCCGATGGCCTCGACGATCTCGACGCGGTCGGCGACCACCGCGCCGGCCCGCAGCATCGGCGCTTCGGTGGCGTTGGAGAGCCGCTCCAGCGCCACCCCGAGCTCGGCCGACCGCTCCTTGACCTTGACCGCGAGGTCGGCGTTGAGGCGATCGATCTCCTCGGCGCGGGCGACGATCTCGCGCACCTGGGCGTCGACCTTGGTCTGCAGCTCGTTGCGAGCCCGCTCGAGCCCGAGGCGCGCCCGGGTCTCGCGGACGGCACTCGCGTGGAGCGCGCGCGCGGTGCCCCAGGCGACGAGCCCGACGCCGAGCACGGTCAGCACGCTGACGTCCCGCGACACGACGACGGGCCGGGCGAGGATGGACACGAGCACGCTGAGGACGGCACCGGCGTCGACCACCGTGCGCACCCAGAGTCGGGGGCGGAGCAGGGTCGCGGTCCCGAGCAGCGACAGCATGAAGCCGACGAGCGCGCCGTGGTAGGCCTGCGCGTTGATGGCCATGGCCGCTCCGACGGCGCCGTAGGCCACGACGGTCGCCTCGCCGATCCAGCGCGGCGGCCGCGTCCACGCGAGCAGGGAGAGGACGATCGCGACCGGCAGGGCCGCGGTGTGGATGCGGCCGAGCCCGGCGATCCAGTGGGCCTCGGCGGGGCTCGTGGGCCGCCGCGCGGTGAGGAGCACCCCGAGGTGCAGCAGCACCAGCAGCGGCCCGAGGTAGCGCGTGACGGTGACGTCGTGCGCCGTGCGCGCCGCGTCCAGATCGGTGCGCTCGTCCTCGGTCAGAGGATCGGAGGCGCCCCCCAGATGGCGCCAGAGAGAGTGCACTTGCGGAGTATACCGGGTGTCGGGGCCCGCGCTCTAGCCGGAGCGGTCCACCCGCTCAGGCGCGGATGCGCCAGTGGCCGACGAACGCCCGGCCCACGTCGTCGCAGGTGGGGTCGCACACGATCACCTCGGGCCGCGCGTTCTTGCAGAAGACGAGGACGTTCTGGCGGAACACGCGGCCGAAGGCGATGGCCTCTTCGCGATCCATGCCGTGCACGACCCAGGCGGGCTCGCGCCAGATGCTGTCCGGGTCCTCCTCGTAGCCGACGCAGGCCTCCACGCGGTAACAGCCGAGGACCAGCATGTCGCGCAGCACCGAGTGGCGCGCGTCGTTCACCTTGCGCGGCAGGAGCATCGAGCGCGGGTTGTACGCGGTGAGCACCGCGAACGTGCGGGTGAGGACGTCGGGCATCGCGCTCGGGTCGTTGGCCGTGTCGCCGTCGAGCGACGCGCGCACGATGCCGTTCGGGGACGGCAGGTCGTAGATCGTGCCGAGATAGGAGCGGAGGAGTCCCTGGTCCATCGGGGGCGACGCTACCGTGGCTTCCGAGCGTCTGCCAGCCGAGGGCCCTTGAGACGGGGAGGAGCGGACTTATGTTGCTGCTCGTCCCATGATCCAGCGTCGCTCCCTCCTCCAGCTCTTGTTCCTCGCGCTGCTCGCCTTCGCGTTGCCGCTCGTCGGTTGCGCCAACTACGACGAGCTCGTCGAGAAGGACCAGAAGGCCGCCCAGAAGTGGGCCGACGTCGAGGCCACGCTGCAGCGGCGCTCCGATCTGATCCCGAACCTGGTCGAGACCGTGAAGGCCTCCGCCAAGTTCGAGAAGGAGACCCTCGAGGCGGTCACCAAGGCGCGCGCCGACGCCACCGCCATCAAGATGGACGCGGCGGCCCTCACCGATCCCGCCAAGATGAAGCAGTTCGTCGAGGCCCAGGCCCAGCTCAAGGGCGCGCTCTCGCGGCTGCTCGTGGCCTCCGAGAAGTACCCCGAGCTCAAGTCCAGCGAGGCGTTCAAGGGCCTGTCGGTGCAGCTCGAGGGCACCGAGAACCGCATCCTGCGGGCGCGCGAGGAGTACAACAAGGCCGTCGCCGAGTACAACACGGCCCTCGGCAAGGTGCGCGGCCAGGTCGTCAACAAGGCCACCGGTCAGCCGTTCAAGCCGCGCGAGTACTACAAGATGGACGCCGCCGCCGCGGCCAACCCGAAGGTGTCGTTCTAGGCGCGCGCACGGCGCTCGGTTAGGTCGAAGGCCGTGTCCCGCTCCCGCCTCCTCGCTGCGCTCGTCGCGTTCTGCGCGGCGCTCGTCGTGGTGCTGTCCTCGGCGAGGGCTTCCGCGGCGGTCACGCTGCCCGCGGCCAAGGACTGGGTCACCGACCTCGCCGGCCAGCTCACGCCCGCGCAGAAGCGCGACCTCTCCGCTCGGCTCCAGGCCTTCGAGGCCGGCACCGGCGGCAAGCAGATCTTCTTGCTGATCGTGCCCTCGCTCGACGGCGAGACCATCGAAGACCTCGCCTACCGCGCGGCCAAGCAGTGGAAGCCAGGGCAGGAGGGCAAGGACACCGGTGTGCTGCTCGTGTCCGCGCTCGCCGAGCGGCGCTTTCGCATCGAGGTCGGCAAGGGGCTCGAGGGCGACCTCACCGACCTCGAGGCCAACGAGCTCATCACCAAGAAGGTCGCGGCGCACACCAAGCCGCACGGCCAGAAGATCGACCCGTTCGAGGGCCGCGACGCCTGGTACCAGGCGTACGTCGCCGTCGTGCACGAGGTCGAGGTCAAGGTCGCTGGCAAGGCCTTCGGGCCCCCACCGCTCAAGCCACTCAAGGTCACGCCGCGTTCGCCGCAGGGGCCGCCCGGCGGGGGGCACCTCGGTGGTGTGGTCCTCACCATGTTCCTCGTCATGCTCGCGGTCGTGATCCTCATCGCGTGGATCGCGTCGCGGGGGGGCGGCGGTGGTTGGGGCGGCGGCGGCGGCGGGTTCTACTGGACCGGGGGC
>CAZUZY010000490.1:0-5745 GCA_964624885.1 uncultured Polyangiales bacterium
GGTCGGCATCGGAGAATTCGCTTGCCAGCAGTGCCGAGACCCGCGGCGAGCGGGGTCTCGACCACGCGCGGAGCGACGCTCACGGGGGCGTCGAGCGACACGTGCTCGGCGCGCACGTCGATGGGGCGCTCCGCCGCCGCCGGTCGGGCCTTCTGGAACCGTGCACGCGCCGCGAGGTAGAGCTGACCGTGGCGCTGGGCGAGGCCGAAGCGGCGATGGCTGGCCTCGTCGCCGAAGCGGCCGAGCCAGTGCTCCTGGACCGCGAGCCACGACGACACCGTGAGCCCCGCGCGGCCGAGCGTGCCGCTGCGATCACCGGTGACGTCGATCTCGGCGCAGAGCTCGGCGAAGCGCTCGAGCGCGATGCCCGAGGGATCCGCGGGCGACTGCGGGTGCGAGGCGAGCGGGCGCACGACGTCGTGCATGGACTGGAGAGGGTGCCGGGCCGCGTCCCGCGCCGCAAGGGGCGTTCCCCCGGAGGTCCGGGCACCGGTCCTAGAGCTTGAGCTTGGCGGCCGGGGGCGCGCCGTGGAACGCGCTCCACTCCACGCGCTCCTTGCGCACGGTCCCGAGCGGTGCGACCACGAGGAGCTCGACCGGCGCGCCGCACGGGAGATCCCGCAGGGTCTTCGGGTCGACGGTGAGCCACAGGTCGGCGCCCGCCGGCGTCGCGTTGACGGTGAGGAGACCGCGCGCGCCGTCGGTCGGCGGCGGCGCGTGACGTTCGGTGCGGGGGAACTTCTCGAAGCCCGTCGTGCCGGTGCTGGCGACGGCGTTGCCCTCCATGACGGCGTCGAGCGACAGGTGCGGCGAGGGGCCGTCGACGGCCCACTCGGCGTCGGCGGTCACCGACACCCGCTTCGGGACGTAGCCCTCGTGGGTCACGACGAGCTCGAGCGGCACGCGCATGGGCACCACGAAGGACACGGGCGCCTGGCCGACCCGGCGCAGCACCTCCGAGCCCTTCACGACGTTCTCGAGCTCGAGCGAGGCCTGGCAGCTCGAGGGCGGGGTCATCGCGACGGCGCTGCTCGCCGGGGAGCCCGCGGTCTTCGGCGGCGGCGGCAGCGGCGCCTCCGGGGCGAGGAACAGCGGCGAGACGGCACGCACCATCGCGAAGACGGCGAGCCCACCGAGCAGACCGAGCGCGCCGTACCCGCCGAGCGACGCCAGCTTCGCCCGGTTGCCCGTCAGCACGCGGCGCACGCGATCGGGCAGCGGCGTGGGGGGCACGCTGGCCTCGGGCGGCTCCGGGGTCTCGACCTTGGGCTCCGGCGCGGGCTTGGCGGCCTCCTCGGGAGCGGTGACCTTCGGCTCGACGGTGTCGACCGCCGCGAGCGAGCGACGCCGGAGCTCGCGCGAGCTGTGGGACGCCTTCGACTCCACGTCGATGCGCAGCTGGCGCTCGGCGTCGCGGTCCGCGAGCGAGCGGAACAGCGACTGCTCGAGCTGGTCCCGCTCCTTGCGCAGGGAGGCGAGCACCGCGTCGTGCTCGGCGCGCATCGCGGTGAGCGCCGAGGTGTGGTTGTAGCGCTCCTCCGCCCGCGCGCGCTCGGACTCCTCCTCGAGGGTCACGCGGAGCTTCTGCAGCGCGGCGCCGAGCTCTCGCGTGTGGCGCGTCTCGGCCTCGGCGTTCCAGCCGTCGCGCGCCCGGAGCAGCTCGCTGCGCGCGGTGAGCTCGGCGCGATCGAGGCGACCGCGGAGCTCGGCGATTGTCTTGTCGAGCGCGGCCTTCTGCTGGCTCGCGAGCTGCGCGGCCTCGGCCAGGGCGGCCTCGTGCTCCTTGCGCTGCTGGTCGAGCGCGCGCTGGTGGGCGGCCTCGAGGGTGGCGACGTTCTCGGCGGAGCCCGCCTCGACCGAGCCGATGACGCGCGCGAGCTCCGTCTTGTGCCGCGCGGCCAGCTCGTTCTGGACGCGCTGCGCCTCCTTGCGCTCGAGCTCGAGCGCCCGCTGCCCCCGCGCGACCTCCTGCTCGAGGAGCCGCGCGGTCTCCGCCTCGAGCTCGGCGACGCGGGCGGCCGCAGCCTGCTCGGTGCGCTGCAGGCGCTGGGTGGCCTCGGCCTCCTGGGCCTCGAGGCGCGCCTCGATGGTGCGCAGCCGAGCCGCGCGGGTCTCGAGGTCAGCGGTGGCGGTCTCCACCTTGCGGCGCTCCTCGAGGGCCGAGCGCTCCACCTCGTCCTTCGCGCGAGAGATCGCGCGCACGGCGTCTTCCTTGTCCTGCGCCAGCGAGGCCACGAGCTCGGCTTTCTCGCGTTGCAGCGCGGCCAGGGCGTCGGCCTTGTCGCGGGCGGCCGCGGCGAGCGCCTGCTCGTGCTCCTCGATCGGGAGGGTGCGGGTCGCGCCGGCGCGCTCGGCCTGACGGGTGACCTCTCGCTCGAGGCGGGCGGCCTTCTCCCGCAGCTCGCGCACCTGCTCGGCGTGGGTCGCGAGGCTCGCGCGGAGGGCCTCGACCTCGGCGAGGCTCGCCTGCGCCCGCATCGACGCGCTCTCGCGCTCGACCTTCGCCTCGGCGGAGCGCGTCTCGGCGTCGGCGTAGCGGGTGGTGGCCTCGGCCAGGGAGCGCTCGACGGCCGCGAGCCGGGTCTCGGCCTCCCGGCGTCGACGCCCCTCGTCCTCCAGGGCTCGCGCCTGGGCCTCGTGGGTGGCCCTCCGCCCCTGCTCGGACTCGAGCTGCGCCGCGCGCTGGGCCTCCCGCGCCTCGATCTCGCGGAGGAGCCGGGCCTCGACGTCCTGGGCCGCGCGCCGCAGCGCCTCGGCCTCGGCGCGACTCGCGTCGATCTCCGCGGTGGCCAGGCCGAAGCGGCCCTGGGCTTCGCGGAGCGCGTCCCCGTACATGGTGAGCGAGCTCGCGAGGCGGGTGCGCTCGAGCTCCGAGGCCGCGAGCTGCGCCCGCAGGCGGTCGACGGTGGGGTCGGGGAGCCCGGCGCTCGCGAGCGGCGGCGCCATGGCGAGGAGCGTCGCGCTGGGGAGAGAGCTCCGCCCGGGCACGGAGATCGGCGGCAACGGCGGCTCGATCGGCGGATTCCGGAAGCTCGTCGGGGCCGGCCCCGCGAAGACGCCGTCCTTCATGGTGACGCGGACGGTCGCGACGGCGGCGGCGATGGCGGCGCGGCGGGCGCTCCGGTCGAGGGTCCCCCCCGCGAACTCGAGGTCCTTGGCCAGGAGCTCGAGCGTGGTGTCCTCGAACCGCGCCGCGCAGAGCCGGAGGGCGGGCGTCGAATCGGGAGCACGCTGGAGCAGCTCGTCCAGGACCCGCCGGATGGACCGGGCCGAGGCCCGCTCGTCGCAGGCCTCCGGCTTGCCGGCGAGGACCACGCTGCCGTCGTCGGCGAGCGCGATGTCCCCCAGGCCGACGCGCAATCCGCCCGATTCCCGGGCTCTTTCGCAGATTTCGCGGGCGATGAAGGCCGCGTCCTCCCGCCCGAACGTTGCGGCGTCGCACGCCACGGCCGAAAACCAGTCCAGGAGGGAAACGGGATCCATCGTCACCCGACGACCCTGCC
Source organism: uncultured Polyangiales bacterium (assembly GCA_964624885.1). Taxonomy (GTDB): domain Bacteria; phylum Myxococcota_A; class Polyangia; order Polyangiales; family JADJMO01; genus JADJMO01. Next base: position 3,504 of record CAZUZY010000490.1, read on the forward strand.
ACAGACGAAAACGAAGAGGCCACTTTCGGGCAGGCACTCCGACCCCGTATCCTGCCGCGCGATGAGCCAGCAGCTCGAACAGATGCTCGACTACCTCAAGACGAGCTTGATGGTGAAGCCCAACGACCCCTTCAAGCGCTTCCAGCTCGGGGTCACCTACGCCAAGCTCGGTCGAGCGACGGAGGCCATCTCCGCCTTCCGCCGGGTCATCGAGAACAAGCCCGACCATGTCGACGCGTTCTACGAGCTCGGGGTGAACCTCGGCCTCGTCGACAGCCCCGGCGAGGCCGCCGAGGCGTTCGACAACGCGCTCAAGCTCAAGCCCGATCACGTGGACGCGCTCGTCCACCTCGGCTTCTCGCGCGCCAAGCTCGGTGAGGACGCGAAGGCCGCGCACGCGTGGGACCAGGCGGTACGGCTCGTGCCCGACCACATGGAGGCGTTGCTCTCCATGGGTCGCGCCCGCACCCGGCTCGGCGAGCACCCGGCGGCGGTGGACGCCTTCGCGCGCGCGGCCAAGCTGCGCCCGGGCGATCTCGACATCCTGTTCGAGCTCGGCGCCGCGCAGAACCGCGCGGCCGACCACGCGCACGCGGTCACCTCGCTGCAGGGCGTCGTCGCCCAGCGCCCGAACGACGTCGCCGCGTTCAAGATCCTCGGCGACTCGCTCACGCAGCTGCAACGCGACGAGCAGGCCATCGACGCCAACCGGAAGGCCCTCGCCCTCGAGCCGTCGTGGATCTTCGGCCACGTGCTGGTCGCGCGCCTGCTCACCCGCCTGACGCGGCTCCCCGAGGCGGTCGAGGAGTACAAGGAGGCGCTCAAGATCCTGGTCGAGAACGCCGGGATCCACGCCGAGCTCGCCGCCGTGCTCCAGCAGCTCGGTCGCCTCGAGGAGGCCGCGGATCGCCTGCGGCGCGCGCTCAAGCTCGAGCCAGGCGTCGTGCCCCGGATGCACCAGCTCGGCCTGGTGTACGCCGCGACGAGCGAGCACGCCGCCGCGCGCGACATCCTCCGCGACGCGCTCGAGATCACCCCCGACGACGTCGCTGTCTACCGGGACTACGCCCGCGCCTGCTCGCGGGTCGCCGCCGTCACCTCCGGCGAGGACGGCCGTCGCGCGACCGAGGAGGCCGCCACGGCGTACCGCCGCGCGCTGCTGCTCGACGCGACCTGGCACGAGGGGCAGGCCATGCTCGGCAAGCTCCAGATCGCCCTCGGCAAGGACCCGGAGGCGGTCGAGACGCTGCGCAAGGCGCTCGCCCTCGCCCCCGACGACCTCGACGTGATCGCGGGCCTCGGCAGCGCGCTGAGCCGCCTCGGGCGCTTCGAGGAGTCGGTCGACCCGCTGGAGCGCGCGGCCAAGCTGCGCCCCGAGGACCCGGAGGTGCTGTTCCACCTCGGGGCCACCTGCCTGCGCATCGGCCGCCTCGAGCAGGGACGCGTCGCGCTCGCCGAGAGCGTGCGCCTGCGCCCCGAGCACGCCGAGGCCCAGAAGCGCCTCGCGGAGTGCAACCAGAAGCTCGGCCGCCACGAGGCGGCGGTGAAGGCCTGGCGCAAGGCGCTGCAGCTCGACCCGAAGCACACCGACGGCCGCGTCGAGCTCGCGCGCTGCTACGAGGCCCTCGAGCAGCACGAAGACGCGGCGGAGAGCTACCGCGACGCGCTCGCCGTCCGCACCGAGGACGCGCACCTCCACGGCGCGCTCGCCAAGGTCCTGGTGCGCCTCGGGCGCGATCAGGAGGCGAGCGACATCCTCGGCCGCGCGATCGACCTCGAGCCCGACGACCCCGATCTACTCCACACGCGGGGTGTCGTGCAGTCGCGCGTCGGCCAGTGGGACGCGGCGCGCACGAGCCTTTCGCGCGCGGGTCGCCTGCGCCCCGAGGACAAGGCCATCTACCTCGCGCTCGCCGAGGCCTGCGCGAAGACCGAGCGGTGGGACGAGGCGCTCGCGGCCCAGCGCAAGGTCACCCAGATCGACCCCGACCACGAGGGCGCGCACGCCGCGATGGCGCGCCTGCTCGGCAAGCTCGGGCGCGACGCCGAGGCGATCGCCGCGTTCCAGGGGGCGATCCGCGTGCGCCCCGCCGACCCGGGGCTGCACGCCGAGCTCGGCGCCACCCTGCTCAAGCTCGGTCGCGCCGAGGAGGCCGAGCCCGCGCTCGCCGAGAGCGTGCGCCTGCGCCCCGAGGACGCGATCGTGCGCCGCGACCACGGCCTCGCCGCGCTCAAGGCCGGG
>CAZUZY010000491.1:0-3038 GCA_964624885.1 uncultured Polyangiales bacterium
GTCGGCCTGCGGGCGCGCCACCGCCGCTCCCCAAGTCCACGCAGATGGGGCTCGCGCCGCCCCCGCAGCAGTCGCCTTACCAGCCTCCCCCCACGCCGCCTGCTGCCCAGAGCGGAGGCTTCGCCGCCGTCGGCTTCGCGGCCCCACCCGTCACGCCCCCGATTCCGGCCGTCGTCGTCGCGCCGACGCCCGAGGTGCAGCCGTTGTTCGGGATGGACACCGGGCAGGCCACCGGCTCGCCGACCGTCGTCTCGCAGCCCCCGCTCTCCACCAGCCACATGGCCGCGACCGCGGTCGTGCAGCCGCGCAAGCGCACCGGCCTGGTCGTGGGCGTCGTCGCGGTGTTGCTGGTCACCGGCGTCGGCGTCGGCGTCGCGCTGCGCATGTCCACGACCTCGAGCCCGGCCGCCTCGGAGGGCGACAAGGACAAGGACAAGGACGAGCCGGCGACCAAGAAGAAGAAGCCCCCGAAGGACGACGACTCGGCCGCCTCCGTGGGCAAGATCGAGTCGCCCGACGATCCGCCGACCAAGCCCTCCGCGAAGCCGAGCACGTCGGTCTCGGTCTCGGCGCCGGCGTCGGTACCCGCTGCCACGACCAACCCCACGCCCACCGTCACCGGGACGCCCACGGCGACCCCCACGCCCACGCCCACGCCGACACCCACGCCGACACCCACGGGCACACCCACGGGCAAACCGACGGCGAAGCCCACCGGCACGCCGACCAAGAAGCCGCCGACCAGCGTCGACGGACCAGGGTTCTGATGGCACCGCGAACCGCCTCCCCCCGTCGCCTCGTCGCCTCCGTCGTGTGCCTGTCGCTGGTCGCGAGCTCGACCGCGATCACGACACCGGCCCTCTTCGACCAGAGCCTGGCGCACGCCCAGGCCAAGCCGGCCGGCCCGAGCCCCAAGGAGCTCGAGGCGGCCAAGAAGGCCTTCTTCGAGGGCCTCGACCTCGAGAAGGCCGAGAAGTGGGGCGAGGCGCTCAAGCGCTTCGAAGAAGTGGCCAAGGTCCGGATGACCCCGCAGGTGCGCTTCCACATCGCACTGTGCAAGGAGAAGATGGGCCTGCTCATCGAGGCGCTCCGCGACTTCGAGCAGGCCGAGGCCGACGCGAAGAGCGAGAAGGTCGGCACCGTCCTCAAGGAGGCGCCCGAGCACGCGGCGGCCATCAAGGGGCGCATCCCGAAGCTCAAGCTCAAGCTGCCGAGTGACGTCGAGAAGCTCTCCGTCACCGTGGACGGCGCGGCCATCGACGCGCAGGGCGCCGACGAGATCTCGCTGAACCCCGGCACCCACAAGGTGGAGGCGAGCGCCGAAGGACGCGAACCGTTCTCGGCCGACGTCCCCCTCGCCGAGGGCGAGTCCAAGACCTTGCAGATCAAGCTGCCGAAGCCCGGCGAGCCCGTGAGCAAGGACCCCCCGCCCCCCGACAAGCCGCCGCCGACGCCGAGCAAGAAGGGCCCACCCGTGCTCGCGTTCGTGGTCGGCGGGGTCGGCGCGCTGGCGCTGCTCGGCGCGGGTGGCTTCTATCTCGCGCGGTCGTCGGTGAAGAGCGACCTCGACGCGAGCTGCGGCGCCGACGGGCAGGCGTGCCCGGCCGATCGCGCCGACGCCATCGCCAACGGACGCACGTACACCACGCTGACCAACGTGTTCGCCATCGTCGGCCTCGTGGGGCTGACCGCCGGCGTCGTCCTCTACGTCACGAGCCCCAAGGACGAAGCACCCAAGGCGCCGGCCACGTCGCTCAAGCTCGTGCCGAGCGCGCCGGGGGCCAACGTCGGTGGGCTCTCCCTGGCCGGAGCTTTCTAGATGCGCCGCGTCCTCCTCCCCACGTGGTGCATCCCCGTGGGCGTCGTCGGGCTGTTCGCGATCACCACCGTGCACTGCGGCTGGCCGAGCTACGCGATCGTCTCCGAGACCGTCGACAGCGGCACCGTGGCCGAGACCAGCACCGACGTCACCCCCTACGACGCGCCGTCTGGTTCGTGCCTCGACGGCGCGGTCGCGGTCGGCGCCTCGCTGCCGTGCGCCTGCGGGGGAGACGCGGGCAGCGACGGCGGCGACGCCGGGGTGGGCGCGCAGGCCTGCACGCTGGACGGCGCCCTTGCCACCACCTGCGTGGGCTGTCCGGGCACCACCGAGTGCGACAGCGTGGTCGTCGATCCTGGCATGACCTGCATCGCTGGCGGCCTCGTGCGCCTCGGGGCGACCAACGCCTCGGTCTGCCCGGCGGGCGCGGGCGGCTGCCCCGTGGAGATGCCCGAGCACGTGGTCGCGGTGAGCCGCTTCCAGCTCGACGAGCAAGAGGTCACCGTCAAGCGGTTCCGCGACTGGTGGAAGACCGGCCACGCCCCGCCGAGCCCGGGCAGCACGGCCTTCACGGCGGGCGACGGCACCAAGGTCGTGTGGGACGCGGCCTTCACCATCACCGCCCCACCCTTCGCCGACGCGACCAACGGGTCGGTCTGGCTGCCGGACACGACGCCCGGGGTCCCCGACACCAAGAACGACGCGCTGCCGATCAACCACGTCGACTGGTCCACCGCCCTCGCCTACTGCATGAGCCTCGGCAAGCGGCTGCCGACCGAGGCCGAGTGGGAGGCCGCGGCGAGCGGGCGCAACGGACGCCTGTTCCCCTTCGAGGCCCCGGAGACCCGCAACGCCGCGCCGACGAGCGCCATGCTCCCCTGCGACAAGGCGGTCTCCAAGGTCAGCGCCTGCGGCGCGCCGACGGGCACCCCGCCGGTGAAGGGGCAATCGCCCGACGGTGTGAAAGACCTCGCGGGCTCGCTGGCCGAGTGGGTGCTCGACGTCCAGCCCGCGGGCGGCGCGGCGTGCACCGCCAACTGCTATCCGTCGTTCGCGACGGTCGACCCGATCCTCTACGTGCCCGGCGTGGCCGAGCACGGGGTGCGCGGCGGCCACTTCCAGGACGACCAGCCGAAGAACCTCCGCGCGCAGGCGCGCGATTTCGCGCCCCTCTCGACCAAGCGCGCCACGCTCGGCTTCCGCTGCGCGAAGTGACCGG
>CAZUZY010000491.1:3138-5734 GCA_964624885.1 uncultured Polyangiales bacterium
AGCGAGCCGCAGGCGAGCGAAGGGAACAGCGGCCGCCTCCACGGGCGGCCGCAACAGCCACAAGTGACCGGAGCGAGCCGCAGGCGAGCGAAGGGAACAGCGGCCGCCTCCACGGGCGGCCGCAACGGCCACAAGTGACCGGAGCGAGCCGCAGGCGAGCGCAGGGAACAGCGGCCGCCTCCACGGGCGGCCGCAAGAGCAACTCGTCAGGCCATGTCGGCGCGGGCGGCGTCGCAGAGCAGGAGCGCGATCTCGCGGATCCGGCCTTCGTCGGGCCCCTCCACCATCACGCGCAGCTTGGGCTCGGTGCCGCTCCAGCGCACGAGGATGCGCCCCTCGGCACCGAGCGCCTGCTCGTGCGAGGACAGGGCCGACGAGAGCGCCGGCATCTCGTCGATGGGGCGCCGGGCCTTGAGGGTCACGCCCTCGAGGACCTGCGGCACCCTCGTCATCACCGTGCGCGACAGCTCCGAGAGCGGCCGCTGCTCGCGCACCATGACCGCCAGCACCTGCAGCGCCGCCACGATGCCGTCGCCGGTCGACGCGTGATCCAGGAAGATCAGGTGCCCGGACTGCTCGCCCCCGAACCGGAAGCCGCCTCGTCGCATCTCCTCGACGACGTAGCGGTCCCCGACCGCGGTGCGCACGAGGCGCGCGCCGATCCCCGTGAGGGCGCGCTCGAGGCCGAGGTTGGACATGACGGTCGCGACCAGCCCACCCCCGGCGAGCTCGCCGCGCTGGTGCATGCGGGTGGCGCACAGCGCCATGATCGCGTCGCCGTCGACCACCTCGCCCTCCTCGTCCACCACGATGAGGCGGTCGGCGTCGCCGTCGAGCGCGATGCCGATGTGCGCGCGCTGCTTGAGCACGTGATCGCGCATCGTGTGGGGATGGAGGGCGCCGCAGTCCTTGTTGATGTTGCGGCCGTTCGGCTTCACGCCGTAGGCCAGCACCTCGGCGCCGAGCTCCGCGAACACCGCCGGCGCGACCTTGTAGGCCGCGCCGTGGGCAGCGTCGACGACCACGCGGAGCCCGTCGAGGGAGAGCTCGCGCGGGAACGTGGCCTTGGCGTTGGTGACGTAGCGACCGGCGGCGGCCTCGATGCGCTCGGCGCGGCCCACGTGCTCGGCGGTCGGGCGCTGCGCGTCGAGCCCGTCGGCCATCAGGCGCTCGATCTCGGCCTCTTGCTCGTCGGGGAGCTTGAAGCCGTCGGGGCCGAACAGCTTGATGCCGTTGTCCTGGAACGGGTTGTGACTCGCGCTGATCACCACGCCCGCGTCGGCGCGCATCGAGGTGGTGAGGTAGGCGACGGCGGGGGTGGGGATGGGGCCGCAGAGCATGACCCGTCCGCCCATCGCGCAGACCCCGCTCGCGAGCGCGGTCTCGATCATGTAGCCCGAGAGTCGCGTGTCCTTGCCGACGATGACCTTCGCCGGACGACCACCACGCCGGGCCACGTGCGCGACCGCGCACCCCACCTTGAAGGCGATCTCCGGCGTCATGGGTGGCTCGTTGGCCACGCCGCGGATGCCGTCGGTGCCGAACAGGCGCCGCTCGTTCTTCACGGGCGGCGGCGCGGGCTCGACGGGCACCTCGGTGCCGGGGTTCTCTGCGGACGGCGCCTTCGATTCTTCGCGTTTCCTGGCCAAGCGGAGCCCTCGGATCGAAGCACCCCCGGTTGGATCCCGGAGCGCGCCGATCCCGTGAGTGTCATTCGCGGAAGTTGATGAACTGCAGATCGATGCCGAAGTCACTGCCCCGCAGGAGCCGGATGGCCTCCTGCAGGTCGTCGCGGTTCTTGCCCGTGACGCGCACTTGTTGTTCCTGGATCGCGGCCTGGACCTTGAGCTTGCTGTCCTTGAGGGCGCGCACGAGCTCCTTGGCCTTCTCGGTCTCGATGCCTTCCTTGACCTTGACCAGCACCTTGCTCGAGCCCTTGGGGCCGGGCTCGGGGTCACCGATCTCGATGCTGCGGAGCGAGACCTTGCGCTTGACGAGCTTGTCCTCGAGGACCTTGAGCGCCGCGCGCACGCGGTCCTCGGTGCTGGCCGTGACCAGCAGGCCGTCCTTGTTCTTCTCGATGGCCGCGTTCGTGCCCTGGAAGTCGAAGCGCTGGGCGAGCTCCTTCTGGACCTGCCCGAGGGCGTTGTCGATCTCGTTCCACTGGACCTTCGAGACAGCGTCGAACGACGGCACGGCGCACCTCCAACCGGAGCACCGGGGTTAGTCCTTCGGGCGCCGAGCGTCGAGCGATCGCGGAAGGGCCAGCTGCTCGTGTCCGCGCCGCGCCACCTTGCGCCGCAGCCGCTCCCGCCGGTGGTCCCCCCGTGCCGGGTCCTCGGCGGTGCCCTGCTCGACCACGCGGAGCGCCTCCTCCGGCGCGCGCAGCCGGTGCTCGAGCAGCTTGGCCAGCTCGAGGCGGGCGTGGGGATCGCCGTGGTGCTCGGCGAGGTGCGCGAAGTCGTCGCGCGCGGCCTCGACGTCGCGGGCCTTCTTGTGCAGGCCACCCCGCACCGTGCGCGCGCGGAGGGCCAGGAGGACGTCGCCGGCGTCCCGCTCGGCCTCCGCCACCGCGACGTCGGCCGCCCGGCGAGCC
>CAZUZY010000492.1:0-5732 GCA_964624885.1 uncultured Polyangiales bacterium
GTGCTCCCGGCGCTGGTCGCCCTCGGCCCCGTCGCCGAGGTGCTGCGCGCGGCCGCGGAGCTCGAGGATCTCGCGGCGCTGCCGCCGCCCGTCGGCGCGTTCGCGGAGGTGCTCGAGGGGATCGCCGCGCGCGTCGCCGTCGCGCCCTCGATCGCGACCTTGCGCGTCGAGGGCGTGCGCTCGCTGCGGCTCCGTGGGCGGGTGCGTGGGGACCGCATCTGGGTCGGCGTGCCGGACGACGATCTCCCGAGCTGGCACCCGGTCTGGCAGGCGCTCCACGAGGCCACCGTGGCCGAGGTGCGCGCGCGCGCGGGCGCCCTGCCCCACGCACCGCTCGAGCAGGCGGCCACCGCGCTGCTCGCGCACCGCGCCGAGCGTGAAGGACTCGGTGACGAGCACCGGCGCTGGTTCGCCCACTTCGGCGAGCACGCGCCCTCGACCCGCGCCGAGGCACTGCCCGCACCGTTGCGCGCCCTCTTCGGGCTCTGAAGGTCAGACCCCGTCGACGAGGGGGTAGAGCTCCTCGTGCTCTCGGAACATGCGGCGGCCGAGCTGCTCGAGGACACGCCGGGTGTCCTCGGCGAAGCCCGCGGGGTCGGCCTCCACCGAGGCGGTGTGCGGCCAGCGACGGGTGTAGTCGCCGAACGTGCCGTAGAGCGTGCCGACCTCGTCGTAGAGCTCGCGGGCCTTGTCCCGCACCTTCGGATCGCCGTGCACGAGCAGCCGCGGGTAGAGGGCGTCGTTCTCCATGGTGGCGTGCACCGAGAGCTTCCCGGCGAAGCGGGCCACGAGGCGCCGCACCTGCGCCGCCTGGCCGCCGAGCTCGGCCGGGGGCACCCGCAGCGCGCGCAGCAGCTCGGCGGCCAGCTTGGCCAGCTCCTCGTGCTGACGACGGAAGCGGTCGGTGGCGCGCTGCACCGAGGAGATCGGCGCGCTGCTCGGCGCCGCTTCGGGCGCGAGCGCCACGGTGCGCTCGTGGGTCGAGAGCAGCTGTTGGGTCGCGCGTGCGCGGGTCTCGCCTTCGCTCCGGGCCAGCGGCGAGAGGGCGGCCGCGAGCTCCGCGACCGAGGCGAACCGCGCCGCGGGGTCCACCGCGAGCGCGCGCGCCACGATGGCGCAGATCTCCTCCGGCGCGTCGGGCCAGTGCTCCCGCAACGGGACCGCGTGGCCGAGCGCGATCCGGGCCCCCAGCGCCACCGGGCCGGACCCCACGAACGGGTGACGACCGCTCAGCGCCTCGTGCAGGATGACGCCCAGCGCCCAGATGTCCGAGCGCGCGTCCACGAGGGAGGCGTCACGCAGGTGCTCGGGCGACATGTACGCCGGTGAGCCCACGAGCCCGGAGGCCTGGGTGAGGCTCACGTCGTCGTCGGACGCGACCTTCGCGATCCCGAAGTCGAGGACCTTGAGGATGGTGGTGCCGTCGGCGCGACGCGCGAGGAACAGGTTCGAGGGCTTGAGGTCGCGGTGCACGATGCCCTGGGCGTGGGCCTCGGCGAGGGCGTGGCACGCCTGCCCTATCCACTCGGCCACCTCGCCGAGCGGCAGCGGCCCGCGACCGCGCAGGGCGGCGCACAGGTCGGTTCCCACCAGCCGCTCCAGCACGATGTACGGCGCGCCGCTCTCGTCGACGTCGGCGTCGAGCACCCGCGCCACGTGCTCGCTCGACAGGCGAGCCGCGCTCTGCGCCTCGCGCAGGAACCGGGCGCGCGCCGACGTGAAGCCGCTGTCGGCGCGCAGGAACTTGATGGCCACCGACTGCCCGAGGACCAGGTGCCGCGCCGCGTACACGACCCCCATGCCACCCTGGCCGAGGATCTCCTCGAGCTGGTACTTGCCCGCCACCACGGCCCCGAGAGGGGGCGCGGGGGGCACGCTCGGACGCAGGAGTGGAAGCCCCATGGTGGAGCTACGGGGGAGCGGGCCCCCCGGATCGGTGAGCCCTCTCGATCGGTGGGAGATCGTGCGCCGACCGGGGGCGGCCGGCGCCGGGACTACCGCGCGACCTTGGTCGGGATGATCTGGACGCGGCGCTGATCGCCCTCGCCCTGGCTCTCGGTCCGCACGCCGTCGTACTTGGCGAGCGCCAGGTGGACGACGCGACGCTCGCGCGGGCTCATCGGGTCGAACGTGATGACCTTGCCCTCGCGGACGGCCTGCTCACCGAGCTTGAGCGCCACGGCGGCGAGGCCCTTCTCGCGACGCTCGCGGTAGCCCTCGACGTCGAGCACGACGTACCGACGACCGGACGGGCCGCGGTTGACCACGCGGTTGGCGAGGAACTGCAGGGCGAACAGGGTGCTGCCACGCTTGCCGATGAGCACGGACGCGCCCTCGCCAGCGATGTCGATGGCGACCTGGCGCGCGTCGTTGCCGACGATCCGGGCGGTGCAACCCACCTGCATCTTGTCGATGATGTCCTGCACGAACGCGAGCGCGCGATCGGCCTTGCCGTCGTCGGGCGCGGGACCCGCTCCGTCTGCGTCCTTCACCTCGGGGGCGTCGTCCCCGAACTCGTCTGCCTTGCTGATCTCTTCGCTCACGATCGTTCTCCGTTGCTGCGCGTGAGCCCCTCGAGCGCTGGCTCGACGGGCCTAGTGGCGCGAAATCTGGGCTCAGGTGTCCTTGCGGGCGAGCTCGCGGGCCGGGCGCGGCTCCTTGCCCGTCGGCGTGACCTTGACCGTGACCGAGCCGCCGCCCCCACCCCCGCCCTCGACGGACTGGTAGTAGCGCTCGACGGCCACCGTCTGGACGATGCCGAGCAGCGAGTTGGTCAGCATGTAGACGCCGAGGCCGGCCGGCAGGAACAGCATGAACACCGTGAACATGGCCGGCATGAAGTACAGCATCATCTTCTGCTGCGCCGGATCCATCTGCATCGGCGTGACCTTCTGCTGCACGAACATCGTCGCGCCGAGCACGAGCGGCAGGATGTAGCGCGGGTCGGCCGCCGAGAGGTCGTGCCAGAGCGCGAACTTCTCGTGGTAGAGCTCCATCGCGGTCTGCAGCGAGGTGTAGAGCGCGAACCACACGGGCATCTGCAGCAGCGCCGGCAAGCAGCCGAGCAGCGGCTGGACGTTGTTCTTCTTGTAGAGCTGGGTGGTCGCCAGCATCTTCGCCTGCGCGTCGTCCGCGAACTTGGCGTTGATGGCGTCGAGCTCGGGCTTGAGCCGGCGCATCGCGAGCGACGAGCGGATCTGCGGGATGGTGAGCGGCATGAGCAGCACGCGCACGGTCACCGTGAGCAGGATGATGGCGATGCCCCAGCTGCCCATGATCCCGTGGAGGAACCCGAGGTAGCGGACGAGCAGCTTGGCGATCACGGCGAACGTGCCGAGGTCGATCATCTGATCGAGGTGGCGCCCGCCCGCCGCCGCCGCGAGCAGGTCACGGTCCTTCGGGCCGAGGTAGGCCACCTGCCGGTAGGTGACCGCCTCGTTCGGCGACAGCTCGCGGTCGGGGTACGCGACGTAGGCGCGGAACAGGGTCTGCGTGGGCTCGGCGCCCGCCGCCTCGCGGCGCTCTTCGCCGAGGATCGCGCACCGCGCGCCCTGCCCGGCCTCGGGCACGAGGGCCTGGCCCAGGTAGTTGCTGGAGATGGCCGCCCAGTCGACGTTGCCGCTCTTGAGGAGCCAGTTCTTGGTCGCCGCCGAGTGATCGCGGCGTTCGACCTTGCCCGCCTCCGAGCAGCCCACGGTGAAGGTGCCGTTGGGCGACGGGCGCGAGAAGATGCCCCCCTCCTCGGACTTGAGCTGCAGCGCGTAGAGGGCGGTGGAGAACGCGTGCTTCTGCTTGGTGGCGCCGAGGTTCTTGACGGTGGTCGCGACCTCGAGCTCGTAGGGGCGCGCGCTCGGCTGGATCGTGCGGACGATCTCGACCCCGTCGGGGCGTACGTGGCGGAGCTCGCAGCCGGCGCCCGACTTCTTGACCGAGAAGGTGACGAGATCGCCGGGGACCTGACCCTGCGACTTGTCGTTGCGGAAATAGGTGCGGAGCGGGGCGTAGTCGTAGAAGCGGCCGCCCTTGCCGTCGCTCGTGGTGCGGAAGGCGAGGTCGATGGGACCGTTGCCCTCGACGTACTTGGGGCCCTTGAGCGTGTAGCTCGAGAGCCCGCCGCCCGCCGGCGTGACCTCGGCGCGGAACGCCGGGGTGTCGATGGCGCAGGCCTCGCTCGGAGGGCTGCCGGTGGGGAGATCGAGGCGATCGTACGTCTCGAAGATGAGCTGCGCGGCCTTCTCGTTGCCCTTGTTGCAGCTCTTGAAGATGAAGAAGACGCCGAAGAACACGGCGGCAATGAGGAGGATCCGCTGCAGGCCACCGCGCTCCATTGCTCGTCTTCTCTTTCTCTTCTACGTCGTCGGTCGGTCGGAAGTTTTGGGGGCCCGGGAATCGGGAACCAGGTCGGGCGGCCTACGGTGCAGGCCCGACCCTGGGGGGGGGCGGGTCGTAGCCCCCGGGATGGAAGGGGTGGCATCTACTCACGCGGCGGGCTGCGAGCAAGGCCCCTCGGAGCGCCCCGTGCAGTCGGAGCGCCTCGATCGCGTAGTTGGAGCAGCTCGGTTGGAAGCGGCAGTGCCCGCCGATGAACAGCCCGAGGGTGACCTGGTACAGCCGCACGAGGGCCACCAAGAGCCGCATCGGCAGCTGGACGAGCCAGTTCACTGCGGTTTGGTCGTCATCGGAGGGGCCCCCGTCAATGGGGCTCGCGCCGAGAGCACCTCGCGTGCCCGGCGTTCGAGCAGCGAACGCACGGAGGACCACTCGGACTGCACCTGGGCGAGGCCGAGCAGCGGCGCGCCGGCCTTGGCGATGACGAGGAGGTCGATGCCAGGCGGGAGCATGGCGGGAGCCAGCCGGAAGGCCTCGCGGACCAGGCGCTTGACCCGGTTGCGACGTACGGAGTCGCCGACCTTGCGGGTCACCGTGATGCCGAGCCGAGAGGCGGCGGTCGCGACGGGACCCCGCCCGACGATGAGCAGGAAGTGCGAGGTGTGCACCCGCGAGCCGCCGTGCTGCACGGCGAGGATCTCGCGACGCGACTGGAGCCGACGGGCGCGACCGAAGCCGAAGCCCACGCCCGCCGCGGTCGAGGCGCCGGGTGGGGCGCCCGGCGGGCCGGACGTCGGTGCACCGTGTCGGTGCACCGTGCCGCCTACTTCTCGTAGGTGGAGACGGTCAGACGCCAGCGGCCCTTGCGGCGGCGGTTCTGCAGGACCTTGCGCCCTCCCTTGGATTCCATGCGAGCGCGGAAGCCATGGGTACGACGACGACTGATGTTGCTGGGCTGGAAAGTGCGCTTCATGTCGGGCTACCGGTCGCGAAAAAGGGGCACGGAATCAAGCACGCTCCGAGGGGACCGTCAAGGAGCTCCCACGAGGCGTGCGAGCACCCGTCGCGCGGGCTGGTCCGGACCCCCGGATTTGCGCTCGATCGCGAGCGCGGTCATCGCCTCGAGGATGGCGTCGTCGCGGAGGCCGGCCACGTCGAGGGCGACCGCGTGGGCGAGCGCGTCCCGGGCGAGCTCGGCGTCCGTCGCGGCCTGGGCGCGGGCGCGGCGGAGGAGCGACAACCCCTCGTCGACCTTGCCCCGTGCCACCGCCGACAGGCCGCGCAGCCTCGTGAGCGCGTTGCGTGACCCACCGACCACCTCGATCGCGGAGAGCGCCGCGTCGAGGCCCTGCAGGTCGGCGCTGGCCAGCGCCTTGCGCGCGGCGTCGCCGAGCTGGCGCAGG
>CAZUZY010000493.1:0-5727 GCA_964624885.1 uncultured Polyangiales bacterium
ACCGTCCGCTCGCCCGCGCCCGCGCGCCCAGTCCCTCGGGCCGCGACGCGCGCCGCGGCCCGGCGGTGCCGGTCGAGGGAGACGACGGTGCCCTGCGCCTCCTCGGATCCGGGTTGCGCGCCCGGCCGTGAGCGGGCTTTTCGAGCCATCCGGTCGAACATAACACGCGTCGTCGAACATGCACGTTTCCCACAGTGCACCTGACGGAGATCACGAGGGAATCTCCGTTCGTCCTCGGACGTTTCCTGTCCGGTCCCGCTTGCGTTCAGTGGTTGACGACGACGGCCTCGCGCGTCAGGCCCAGCGCCTCGGCGGCCTCCCGCAGGCCCCCGATCATCCGCGGGTTGCCGGCCGCGAACGCGAGGCCACCCCCGAGGCGCAGCCCCCGGCGGACGGCGACGTCCTGCACGTAGCCCTTCTCTTCTTGCGGGAATCGAGGCTCCTCGCGCGAGAGGCACACGTAGACCTCGAGACCGGCGTCCTTGAACCGGGCGAACTCCTCGGCGAGGGTGCGCTCGCTGCCGTCGCGGATGCCGTGGAGCAGATAGGTGTGGGTGGCTTCGCGCGCCTCGATTCGCGCCCGCGCGGCCGAGAGGACGGCCGCGATCCCGCTGCCGGTCGCGGCGAGCAACAGCGGCTGGTGGGTGGCCTTCTCGAGGTCGAAGCCGGCGCCCTGGGCGACCGAGACCGTGACGCTCTCGCCGAGGGTCAGCTTGGCGAGGCGTTCGGCCATGGCGCCCGACTCCTTGACGACGAGCTCCCAGGTGGGTGATCCCGGCGCCGACGCGAGCGCGAAGTAGCCGCGGGTGGCGGCGCCGATGGTGGTCTCGGGGTCGAGGAGCAGGCCGTGCTGGGGCCCGTCGTGACGCAGCTCCACGTATTGCCCGTGCTGCACGTGACTCACGACGACGTCCGGAGGCGGCTCGAGGAGCAGTCTCTGGAGGCCGCCTCCGACGGAGCGGCGTTCGAGCAGGCGAGCGTGCGGCATGGTCACATCGGGGGTGGGACTTCGAGGCCCTTCGGGGGCTTGCGGGGCCCCATGATCCACGGAAGCGAGAGCTGGTGGAAGTTGTAGTCGGCCTCGAGGCCGGCGAGCACGCTGGCGAGGCCCCATTGCAGGCGGTTGACGAAGGTGTGCTCGACCGGCATGTGGATGGGCTTCGGGAGGTTCGGGAGCACCTCGCCCTTCTTCCAGACGATCTTGCGCTCGCCCCGCACGATGAGGGCCACGTTCTCGCGCGCGTTGCCGCGGTCGTGGAGGAACGGCTCGTCGATCACGAGCGGCTGCATGACGTGCTCGGTGTAGGCCTTGTAGAGCGGCCAGCCCTCGGCGTCGGTCGGGTCGAAGCCGTAGACGTCGACCAGCGCCCGCTCGAACTCGGGCTCGTCGTGGGCGATCTTGGCGCGCAGCACGCGCTTCATGCCCGCGACCATCTTGTCGCTCATGACCCGGATGCACCCGAAATCCAGGAAGGCGACGCGCACGTCGTCCTCCTTCGCGGGGTCGACGATGAACCGGTAGTTGCCCGGGTGCGGGTCGGCGTAGAGGACGCCGTACTCGTAGAGGGCGCGGAACATGAAGGTCCAGATGGTGCGCGTGGCCACCATGCGCTGCGACCACGGGGCGGTCTTGCAGAAGGTCTCGTAGTCGAGGCCCTCGATGAACTCGCTCGTGATGACGCGCTTGGCCGTGTAGGCGTGGTGCACCTCGGGGATGACGATGCGCGGATCGCCGGCGTGCATCTCGCGGAAGGCGTCGGTCGCCGTGGCCTCCTGGCGATAGTCGATCTCCGCCATGAAGACGCGGCGGATCTCGTCGAGGCCCTCCTTGGTCTGGTAGCGGCGACCGATGGGCGCGATCATCTGCTCCATGAGCGCGACCGTCTTGAGGTCGTTCTCGATGGCCTTGTCGATGCCGGGATACTGGACCTTGACCGCGACCTTGTCCCCGCCCTTGGTGTGGGCGCGGTGCACCTGGCCGATCGAGGCGGCGGCGAACGGCTCGCTCTCGAAGTCGGCGAACACCTCGACGGGCGTGCCGCCGAGCTCCTCGGTGATCACCTTGACCGCGGCCTCGGGCGAGAGCGGCGGGGCCTTGGCCTGGAGCTTCTTGAGGACCTCCTGGAACTTCTCCTCGTAGCCAGGGGGTGCGAGGCCGTCGATGTAGCTCGCCATCTGGCCGAGCTTGAGCGGCAGGCCCTTCATCTCGCCGAGGGTCTTGAGCATCGCCTCGGCGGTCTTGCGCGCCTCGAGCAGCAGCTTCGCCCGCTGCGCGGCCTCCTCCTCCTCGGTGAGCTCCCCGGAGAGGCGCTTCTTCACCCCGGCGATCGCGAGCGAGGCCGCCTTGGGCGCGAGGGCGCCCAGCTTGGCGAGGCGTCCGAAGCGGCCGGTCGGGGGTCGGGAAGGGCGTTTGTCGTCGGACATCCGTGAGGGCTCGGGACGATCGAGCATAGCCGCTGTCGGAGCGGGAGGGGGAGCGACGTGGGAGCGCCCGAACCCGCTTGACGGTGCGGGGCCGCGCCTCGACGCTTGCCGCATGTCGGACCTGGAAACGGCCAAGAAGGCGCTGCTCGAGGGGATCGCGTCGCCCAAGGTAGAGGCGCTGGTGGAGGCGATGTTCCTCGCGGCCACCGCCGACGGCGAGCTGGCGAGCGAGGAGATGCTCCAGTTCACGGCCACGCTGGGGGCGCTGACCGACAAGGCGTTCACGCCGGACGCCGTCGCGGCGATGATCGAGACGCTGACGCGCCGCGTGCGCGACGAGGGCCGGCAGGCGCGCCTGGCCGCCATCGCAAAGCGCCTCCCCGAGCCGAAGACCAGGGAGACCGCGCTGATCCTCGCCGCGGCGATCACGGCGAGCGACGGGTCCATCGAGTCGACCGAGAACGATCTCCTCGCAGACCTGGCGGAGGCGCTGCTCGTCGAGCCGGGTCGGGCGAGCGAGCTCGTGGCGCGCGTGCAGCGCCGCGCCTGAGTAGCCAGACAGGCCCGGGCTCGCTCGCGGGTCACTTCCTCCGCGCGTAGGAGCCGCGGCGGCCGCCGGCCTTCTTGGTGGTGGTGCCCTTCTCGCCGCCGCCGTAGAGCGCGCTGCCCTTGCCGCCCTCGTAGACCGCGGTGCGCAGGCTCGGATCGGCCTTGCCGATCGCGCGGAGCTGGTCGCGCAGCTGGGCCGCCTTCTCGAAGTCGAGGCTCTCGGCCGCCGCCAGCATCTGCTCGCGGAGGAACTCGATCTGGGCCTCCTTGTCCTCGGGGCTCGCGTCCTTGGCGAGGCGGGGGACGGCCGCGTAGTCGCGGTCGACGCCGCCCGGCGCGAGCTCCATGATGGTCTTCTTCACGGTCTCGGGGGTGATGCCGTGGGCCTCGTTGTAGGCGATCTGGAGCGCGCGCCGACGCTCGGTCTCGTCGATGGCGTGCTTCATCGCCGGCGTGACCTTGTCGGCGTACATGATCACCTCGCCGTGCATGTTGCGCGCGGCGCGGCCGATGGTCTGGATGAGCGAGCGCGGCGAGCGGAGGAAGCCCTCCTTGTCGGCGTCGAGGATGGCCACCAGCGACACCTCGGGGAGATCGAGGCCCTCGCGCAGGAGGTTGATGCCGACCAGCACGTCGAACTCGCCGCGACGCAGGTCGCGCAGGATCTCGATGCGCTCGAGGGTGTCGACGTCGGAGTGCAGGTAGCGCACGCGCACGCCGAGCTCGCGGTAGTACTCGGTCAGGTCCTCGGACATGCGCTTGGTGAGGGTGGTGACCAGCACGCGCTCGTCGCGGGCCGCGCGCGCGCGCACCTCGGCGAGCAGATCGTCGACCTGCCCGCTCACCTTGCGCACGTGGATGACCGGATCGAGGAGGCCGGTCGGGCGGATCACCTGCTCGACCACGACGCCCTCGGCCTTCTCGACCTCCCAGTCGCCCGGCGTGGCCGAGACGTGGATCACCCGGCGCATGTAGCGCTCGATCTCCTCGAACTGGAGCGGGCGGTTGTCGAGCGCGCTCGGGAGGCGGAAGCCGTAGTCGACCAGGGTCTGCTTGCGGGCGCGGTCGCCGCGGAACATCGCCCCGAGCTGGGGAACCGTCTGGTGCGACTCGTCGAGCACGAGCAGGAAGTCCTCGGGGAAGTAGTCGACGAGGGTCGGGGGAGGGTCGCCCTCCTTGCGGCCGGAGAGGTGGCGCGAGTAGTTCTCGATGCCGGTGCAGAAGCCCACCTGCTCGAGCATCTCGAGGTCGTACATGGTGCGCTGCTCGAGGCGCTGGCGCTCGAGGAGCTTGCCCTCGGACTCGAGCAGGGCGAGCCGGCTCGCGAGCTCCTCGCGGATGCCGACGATGGCGCGCTGACGCTCCTCGTCGGGCGTGACGTAGTGGGAGCCGGGGAACACCGAATAGGCCGTGAGGCTCTTGCGGACCACGCCGCGCAGCGGATCGACCTCCTTGATGGCCTCGATCTCGTCGCCGAACAGCTCGATGCGGATGGCGGTGTCCTCGCGGTCGGCGGGGAACACCTCGACCACGTCGCCGCGCACGCGGAACGTGCCGCGGTGGAAGTCGGCGTCGTTGCGCTGGTACTGGATGTCGACCAGCGCGCGCAGGAGGGCGTCGCGGCGGATCTCCTGGCCGACCGAGAGATCGACGCGCATCTCGTAGTAGGCCTCGGCCGCGCCGATGCCGTAGATGCAGCTCACCGAGGCCACGATGATCACGTCGCGGCGCGAGAGCAGCGAGCGGGTGGCCGCGTGGCGCATGCGGTCGATGGCGTCGTTCACGATCGAGTCCTTCTCGATGTACGTGTCGGACGAGGGGACGTAGGCCTCGGGCTGGTAGTAGTCGAAGTAGCTGACGAAGTACTCGACGGCCGCGTCGGGGAACAGCTCGCGCATCTCGGCATAGAGCTGGGCGGCGAGGGTCTTGTTGGGCGCGATGATCAGGGTCGGGACCCCGAGCTCGGCGATGACGTTGGCGATGGTGAACGTCTTGCCGCTGCCGGTGATGCCGAGCAGGACCTGGTGCGGGTCCTTGCGTGCGAGGCCGGCGAGGAGCGAAGCGATCGCGGTCGGCTGGTCGCCGCGCGGGGAAAAAGGGCTCTCGAGGCGGAAGGTCTGCGGGGCCGACACGCCCGTTCGATGCCCCGTCCGGGCCCGGGGTGCGAGGGTGGGTTGAAGCTCGGGGGGTTCGCCCGTATTCCACTGGTCCGATGAGCGGAACCCACGCCCTCTCCCCCGTCGCCGCGGCCCTCGAGGGCGAGCTCCTCGCCGCCCGCGTGCTCGTCATCCAGCCCGGTCTCCACCTCGAGGCCCCGGCCGCGCGCAAGAACGCCTTCGACCAGGACGTCGAGGTGCGCGCCTACACCGACGCGACCCGCGTGCTCGCGGACCTCCCGGCGCGCGGTGCGGCGTTCCTCTCCGTCAAGGCGCTGGTCGACGCCCGCGCGGCGTTCCGCGACCTCGTCGACCAGCGACGGGCGGTGGTGGTGCACGCGGTGCTGGGGGGCACGGCCCGCGACGTGCTCGACGCGCACGCGGCGCTCGACCTCGGCGGCCCCGCGCTGTTCTCGCGGGATGGTCAGGACGGCGCGGATCTCGCGGTCGTCGCCCACCGCCTGGCCGAGGACGCCGAGGTACCCGTGCTCGTGGTGCACGAGGCCGATGCGCCGGCCTCGAAGGTGTCCCCCGCCGACCCAGCGCTCGTGCGGGGCGTGCTCGAGCCCGCGCCGCCGCCCCTCGGGCCGTCGGAGGG
>CAZUZY010000494.1:0-5710 GCA_964624885.1 uncultured Polyangiales bacterium
AGGCCACGGCGAGGAGCGGGGCGACGGCGACCGCGCGGCCCGCGAGGACGGCGACCTCCGCCGCGTCGAGGTGCGCCTCCGCGCCGGCCTCGAAGGCGGCCCGGGTCGGCGGGTGACCGAGCAACACGTCGGCGAAGGCGCGCAGGCGGCGCGCGAGGGCACGGACGTGCGCCGAGCCCTCGGCGCTGGCGAGCTGGTCGGCCCGGCTGCGGACCTGGTCGAGCTCGGAGCCGCCCGACAGGATCGCGCGGAGCTCGTGGACCTCCACCAGCGACGCGAGGCCGGTGCCCACGCTGGTGAGCGCTCGCAGCGTGGCGAAGCGACGGCGACCCTCGAGCGCATCCCCCATGCGGAGCGCGGCCCGCGCGGCGACGATCCCTGCCACGAGGCGGAGCAACGGCGGGTCGACCGCGGTGTCCTCGGCCAGCGCGTCGAGCTCGGCGACGGCCTCGAGAAACCGCCCGGCCTGGACGTGGTGGCAGCCCCGCGCGAGTCGGTGGAAGGGCTCGTCCTCGGGGGTGCCCGGGTGCAGACACACCTCGCACGAGCCAGTCTCGAGGGCGCGATCGAGCTCGAGTCGACCGAAGGCGCCGAGCGCGTGGCGGATCGCGGAGTCACCCTCCGAGCTCCACTGACACAGCGTCTCGAGGTCGGCGGCCACGAGCAAGGTCCAGGGATCGCGGGGCGGCTGGTGGGCCTTGGCCTCGGCGAGGAACGCGACCAGCGCCTGCGGTCCGCCGGGCACGGCGAGCAGCTCGGAGGAGCGCTCCACCAGGAACTCGATCGCGCCGGTGTGGTCGTTCTTTTCCAGCCGCGCGGTCAGCGCTTCGAACCAGGGCCGTAGGTCCGAGGGCGGCACTCACCAATTGTTTCGCGTCCTTGCGCGGCGAATCAAGAGCAGTGACTAGAAATGGCCCTCCAGCAGGAGCGAACCGGGTCCGAAACCCACCTTGGTGTCGGGCTGGCCCGATTCCGTGCGGCTCAGCACGTAATAGAGGGTGATCGCCCCCGCGAGGACCGTGGCGCCGGCGAGGATGTCCGTGGTGATCGTGAAGCGCTTGATCTTGCGCTCGCGGTCGTCGGCGTCGGCGGGGGTGAGGGGGCCGGCGTTCGCGGCGTCGCGGAAGTCCTTTCGACTCCCGATCGCGAGGTACCCGAACACGCCGGTGCCGACGAGCAGGGCAGAGGTGACGGTCACACCGACCCACACGCCCGTCCGGCTGGCCGAAGGCTTCGGCGTGAGCGGGGTCGTCGGCTTGACCTCCACGCGCAGCTTCACCGTCGCGTGGTCGCCGCCGGCCACCTCGACGACCTCGGGGCTCTGGCCCTTCACCGACACCTTGTGACGCCCGGTGCCGACGACGACCTCCTTGGAGAAGGGGGTCTTGCCGACCATCAGCTCGTCGATCCAGATCTCCACCCCGGGGGCATTGCACTCGATGGTGAGGTAGGCGACGCGCTGCTTGAGCTTGGGGATCTCGGCCTCGACCTCGGCGCGCTTGTCGCTCGGCACCTCGGCCCCGCCCTCGGCGAGGTAGCGCTCGAAGGCGACGAGCGCGGCGGGGTAGTCGAGCAGCTCGAGGTCGGCCTTGCCGATGTTGTAGAGGATGCGGAAATTGGGGGCGATCTGGTAGGCGCGCTGGAACTCGATGAGCGCGCCGCGGAAGTCGCCGTCCTTGTAGAGCTCGACACCGCGGGTGAAGTGCTGACGCGCCTCGGCGACCTTCGGGTCCTCCGCGGCGTGGCTCGCCGCGACGACGACCACGGGACACAGCAACGCGAGGCCGAGCGGGGCTTTCATGGCGCGTAGGGATCCTTGTCGTCGATGGTGTGCTTGCCCTTCTTGGGGGGCGTCGTGACCGTGGGGGCCGCGGAGGGGGTCGGCGCCGCGGCGGCCGTGGCGACCGCGGAGGCCGGCGCGGGGGGTGGCTTCGCGACGACGATGGGCTTGGTCGGTCCCGTGGCCGCTGGCGGGGCGACGACGAGCGCGGACGGAGTGGGCGTCTCGGGGTGACTGGCGGCCGCGCTCGGCGGCGGGGTCTCGATCGCCACGGTGGGCGGCGGGCTCACGGACTTCGCAGGGGCCGCCGTGCTGACCACCGGGCTCGCGCTGGTCGCCGCCTCCTGGCTCGGTGCCCGCGGCAAGAGGCGCAGACCGACCACGACTGCCATCAGGGCCAGCGCCGCCCCGATCATCCACACGCGCGGGCCCATGCGCCCGGCTGGCGCCACGCTCACGGGTTCGGGGTCGACGCTCCTCGCCGCCTGCAGGCTCGGGGTCTGCTCGCGGTTGGGGGTGCGCTCCCGGTGGGCGGGGTAGACCGCGCTCACCGAGAGGTTGGCGCCCTGCAGCGCGGCGTCGATCAGTGCGCGCTGCTTCTCGCGCTCGTCGGCGAACAGCTGGCGGACGAGGGTCGAGAGCTCGCGGGTGCGCTCACGCCGCTCGGTGGGGGGGAGGAACGGATCGAGCGCGTCGCGGAAGGCCCCGCACGTCGGGTAGCGGTCCGCGGCCTCGAAGGCCATCGCCCGGTCGCAGATCTCGGCGAGCCGCGGGTCGACGTCGGGGGCCACGTCGCGGATGCGTGGCTCCTCGCGGGCGAGACGCTTGGTGAGCAGGGTCACGTCGGTCTGGCCCTGGTTGATGCGGCGACCGGCGAGCGCCTCCCAGAGCATCACCCCGACCGCGAACACGTCGGCCGAGCGATCGACGGGCTGTCCCAGCGCCTGCTCGGGCGAGATGTAGGCGACCTTGCCCTTGAGCGTGCCGGTGAGGGTGGCGGTGTTGTTGCTGATGGCCTTGGCGATGCCGAAGTCGAGGATCTTCACCTGCGCGTCGTAGGTGACCATCACGTTCTGCGGGCTCACGTCGCGGTGCACGATGTGCAGCGCCTGGCCGTTGCGGTCGGTGAGGTCGTGGGCGTAGTCGAGGCCGGTGAGCAGCTCGCCGAGCACGTGGATCTGCAGGTCGCGCGGCAGGCGGTCGCGGGGGAGCTTCTTGTAGAGCGAGCTCAGGGCCTGGCCCTCGAGGTACTCCATCACGAGGAAGTGTCCCTGCTCGTCCGAGCCCACCTCGTAGGTGTGGATGACGTTGGCGTGCGAGAGCAGCGCGGCGAGGCGCGCCTCGTCGACGAACATGTCGATGAACGCCGGGTCGGAGGCGAGCTCGGGGCGCAGGAGCTTGATGACGACCAGCTTGGAGACGCCGGCTGCGGAGGTGGTGAAGGCGAGGAGCACCTTCGCCATGCCGCCCTCGCCGAGTGGCCCGATCACCCGGTAGCGGCCCGCGATCTCCAGCGCCTCGACTCCCTCCATCTCGCCGAAAGCGTACCCACCGCGAGCGGCCGACCGCCTGTCGCGGTCTGTCGCGGCGCCTCGCTCCCCCGGGGGAGGGCGTGCTAGGCAGGCAGGCCCCGATGTCCGACACTGCGAAGGAGGCGACCAAGGGTGGCCGCCGTGACCTTTCCCGGGGCCCCTCCTGGGTGGCGCGCGCGGCGGAGCTCGTCGTGTCCGCCCCGGTGATCGGCGCCGGCTTCGTGCTCCTCCTCACCCAGCGCGCCTTCGCGGGGGGGGACGACGACAAGGTGTTCGGGGTGCGCGCCACGGCCATCGTCGACCTGGCCAAGCGGAGCTTCCAGGCCGACGTCCGCGCGCTCACCTATTCTCTCGTGGCCGTCGCCGCGGCCCTCGGCGCGGCCATCGGCGTGGCGGTCGAGCTGCTGCTCGTCCTGCGCCGTCCGAACACCACCGGGCGCCGGTTCCTCGCGCGGGTCGGTCTGGTCGTCGCGGTCTACCTGCTGGTGCTCGCGTGGGGCATCGCGGGAATGCCGCAGCTCTACGCCGAGGCCATGTACCACTCGGAGTCGTCGCTGCGGCGCGGGGCCGAGGTGCTGGTCACCGACGGGCTCGGTCGGCCCGGGGTGGCCGTGTTCGCGGCGCTGCTCGTGCTCGCCTGGTGGCGGCCGCGCCTGCGCGAGGTGCAAGAGCACTGGCGCCGGGTGCGGCCCTGGCTGCGGCGGCACGGCAAGGTGCTCGTGCCGGTCCTCGGGGCCATCGTGCTGCTCGCCTCGGGCCTCGCGATCAAGACCCGCGTCCCGCACGCCCGCGTGAAGAAGTCACGCCCCAACGTGCTGATCCTGGCGGTCGACTCGCTGCGCGACGACCGGCTCGTCGGGCGCACGGCCCCGCACCTCTCGCAGGTGGCCGCGTCCGGGGCGCAGTTCACCCGCGCCTACGTGACCCTCCCGCGGACGCTGCCGTCGTGGACCACCATCCTCACCGGGCGCGAGCCGCACGAGCACGGCCTGCGCACCATGTTCCCCCGCTACGAGGACCGCGCGCGCGACCTCGCCGCCCTGCCGCAGCGGCTCGGCAAGCTCGGGTACAAGAGCGCGGTGGTCGGCGACTACGCGGCCGACATCTTCACGCGCGTCCGCTACGGCTTCGACACCGTCGACGCGCCCACGTTCAACTTCCACACCCTCATCGCCACCCGCGCGCTCTCGCAGGCGACGCCGCTCCTGCCGTTCCTCCACGGGCGCGCGGGGCGGGCCATCCTGCCGGCGATGCGCGAGCTGAACCAGGCGGCGGACCCCTCGTTCGTGGCCAAGGACACGCTGCGCGCGCTCG
This sequence comes from uncultured Polyangiales bacterium, assembly GCA_964624885.1. Classification (GTDB taxonomy): domain Bacteria; phylum Myxococcota_A; class Polyangia; order Polyangiales; family JADJMO01; genus JADJMO01. Next base: position 4,627 of record CAZUZY010000494.1, read on the forward strand.
ACAAGCTCGACGGCGAGGCGCCGTTCTTCCTCACGGTGTTCTTCTCGACCGCGCACTTCCCCTACGCGGCGCCGGCGCCCTATTACGCGCGCTTCTCGGACCCCTCGTACAAGGGGCGCTTCAAGTACCACAAGCCCAACGTGCTCGGGCAGGAGCAGCCGCTCGACGACGCCGACATCCGCCAGGTGCGCGCGCTCTACGACGGCGCGGTGGCCTCGGTCGACGACGCCGCCGCCCAGATCCTCGAGTCGCTGCGCCTGCGCGGCCTCGCCGAGGACACCATCGTGGTGGTGACGGCGGACCACGGCGAGATGCTGTTCGACGACGGCCACGGTCAGGGCCACGGCGACCACCTGTTCGGCGACCAGGTGGTGCACGTGCCGCTCGCCATCCGCGTGCCCGGCAAGGGGCCCACGCGCGTCGACTCGGTGGTGCGTGACGTCGACCTCGCGCCCACGCTGCTCGAGCTGGTCGGGGCGCCCAAGGACGCCGCGGTCTCGATGATCGGGCGCTCGCTCCGCCCCGCGATCGACGGCGGGTCGCTGCCCTCGCTGCCGGCGTTCTCCGAGACCGAGGTGTGGATGACGGAGTCGATCCCCGAGCTCCCGAGCGGCGGCGACAACCCGCTGCGCATCCCCTATCCGAACGTGGCGCAGACGACCGAGCTCGACCCGCGGCTCGCCTACGACGTCGTCATGCGCGCCGAGATGGAGCCGCTGATCGTCGCGGCCAAGCACCGCATGATCCTCGAGGGCGATCTCAAGCTCGTCTACGTGCCGACCCGCAAGGGCCCGCGTTTCATGCTCTACGACCGCAAGGCCGACCCGGCCGAGAAGGTCGACCTCTTCGGCGCGCGCAAGGCCGACGCGCTGCGCCTCCGCGGGCTCCTGTTCCGCTGGATCCTGGGCGATCCGGGGGTCGAGGAGCGCGAGGGCATGATCGTCCCCCGCACGTTCGAGCTGGGAGGCTCGAGCAGCGCGCTGAGGCTGCCGTGACCACGCGCTGGGAGCAGGCCGTCCGCGTCGCGGTCGGCGTCGGGCTCGCCGTGGTCGGCGTGCGGGCGGCCATGGGGCGCGCGCCGGTC
>CAZUZY010000495.1:0-5702 GCA_964624885.1 uncultured Polyangiales bacterium
GGCCTGACCCGGCGCGAGCGCCGTGCTCGTGGCGCCACCTCTGGCATGATCGGCCGATGCGGCGTTCCGCTGGTCGTGCTGGCGGACGGCGACGCAGGCTCGGCCGACGGCGACGCCGGCGACGCGAGCGACGAGGCCGCGAGCGACACCGCGACCGACTGACGTTCACGGGCAGCGACGCGGCGCTACAGTGGCTGCATGCGGCGCCACCTTGCGGTCCCCCTCGGCCTCGCGGTCGCGCTCGCGGCCGGGGGAGCCCGCGCGAGCGACGAGGCGCCGACGCCCCTGCCCGCGTACCGCTTCCCCGTCGGGCTCGTGTCCTACTCGGGTCTGGTGCTCACGGTGGTCGGTGGCGTCACGGGCTCGCCCGACGTGGCCATCGTCGGCGTCGGCGTGGGCACGCTGGGGGGACCGATCGTGCACCTCTCGTACGGCGAGCCGCTGCGCGCGCTCGGGAGCCTGGGCCTCCACGTCGGGCTGCCGCTCCTCGGCGGCTTCGTCGGCGCCATGTCCCAGCGGGGCTGCACCGAGCACGACGCGGGCTGGCCGTGCGCGACGGTGGGTGTGTTCGTCGGCGGCACCCTCGGGATGGCCGCGGCGTCGGTCCTCGATGTCGTGCTCGCCGGCGAGCGGGCGCCCTCCGAGGCGAGCCCCGTGCGTCCCACCGTCGCAACCCTCCGCGGACCCGACGGCGCGCCCGTCGGCGCCACGCTGGGAGTGTCCGGCGTGTTCTAGCCGCGGTCAGGGGCAGCCGGCGACGCCGGCCGCCGGACCGGCGGGCGCGTCGAGCATCGTCGGGCACGCGAAGTCGAACAGATCGAGCAGCGCGTCGGCGTTGGCGTCGCGCGCGGTGAGCGCGGGCAGGTCGTGCAGGAGCTCGATCAAACGCAGGATCGAGCTGTGCTCGTGGGTCTTGTGCGAGACGAAGTGCGGCCGCGCGTACGGCGACACCACGGTGAGCGGGACGCGGAAGCCGAGGCGATCGAACTGGGCCTGGCTCGGGCTCGCGATGCACGCCTTCGGCGGCGGCACGTGGTCGAAGAGCCCCCCACCCTCGTCGTAGGTGAACAGCACCGCCATCTTGGGCCACAGCGGGCTCTTGCGCGCGGCCTCGTAGATCTTGCGCGACCAGGCCTCGCCGCCCTGCACGTCGGCCGGCGGGTGCTCGTCCTGCGACCCGGTCGGGTCGAGGAACACGACCGGCGGCAGCTTGCCCGACGCCGCCTGGTCGAGGAAGTCGGCCATCTTGTAGTGGTTGCGCGTGACGCTCGCGCAGCCGGCGCGCGAGCCGCCGTCGCCGTAGATGCCCCAGTCCACCTTCGCGGTGTCGAGGGCGTCGAACACCGTGGGCACGTCGATGTTGCGCTCGAAGGTGTTGGTGACGCCGTCCGAGGTGCCGGCGTAGAGGTAGTCGCGGTTGGGCCAGGTGGGGCCGATGACCGAGGCGAAGTAGCGGTCGGAGATGGCCCAGGTGTTGGCGAGGAAGTTGTAGAAGGGCAGATCGGCCTTGCGGTAGTAGCCCATCGCGTAGTGGCCGTTGCTGCCCGAGATGTCCGACGCGGTGACGAACCCGTCCATCTTCCCGGCGTTCCACTTGGCGTGCATCGGGTCCCAGCCGTGCGGCGGGTCGCGCTCGAGGCAGGTGCTGCCGAGGTGGAACGGCTTGACCACCTTGCCCGCCGCGTCCTTGTTGGAGAACGTGGCCGGGATGCCCTCGGCCTCGGGCTGCCCCTCGGTCTCGAGGGTGCCGAACAGGTGGTCGAACGAGCGGTTCTCGTTCATGACGACGACCAGGTGGGTGAGCGGGATCTTCGCGCGCACGGCGGCGGTGATCCCGAGCGTGGTGGCCACCTTGGCGCCCTTGCCGAACTTGCACGCGCCGCGCTCGTCGCCGAGCGAGTCCGCGATCGGGGGCGAAGGGCACTTCACGCCGGCCTCTCCCTCGCCGTCGCCGTCGGACTTGGCGTCGGTCGCGGCGGCGCTGTCCGCGGTGGCCTCGGCCGCGGCGTCGGGGGTGGCGACGTCGTCGACGCCGGAGTCTTCGGCCGACGGCTCCTGGAGATCGCTGCCGCTGCACCCGGTGATCAGGGCCGCGCACGCGGCGAGGGCGAGACGCATCTTGCTACGGTACCGGTCGCGGACGGTCGCCGAGAAGTCCTGTAGGTGTGACACTCCTCTGCGCTGGATCACGCGCCGGTCGCTGTTGCCGCGGAGCGCGCGCGGCGCGTGGCACAATCGATCGGATGAAGCGCCTCGGAGCCAGTGCCCTCGGGTCGGCGGTCGTGTTGCTGTGCCACGTCGCCTCCGCCGGACCGCCCGCGCCGAACGGCCTCGAGCTCGGCGCGCGCGTCGCCTGGAACACCAACGACCAGGGCTCGTTCGCGCTCGTCGGCCTCCGCGTGGGTGGGCGCGTGGTGCCGCACGTGGGCCTCGGCGGCTACGTGGACGTGGTGCCCTTCGGCCCGAGCCTCCGCTGCGCGCCGTGCGGGCCCGCGGCCGACCGCCCGTTCCGCCTCGGCGGCTACTTCGACTTCCACGTCCTGCCCCACCGCGTCGTGGATCCGTGGGCGCGCTTCGGGCTCGGCCTCGTGCGCACCGGTCGCAGCGCCGCCGACGTGGAGCTCGCCCTCGGCCTCGACTTCCGCGGCCGACGCGTGGCCGGCGGCCCGTTCGTGATGTGGGTGATCCCGCTCGACGACCAGCAACCCCGGAACTGGGTCGGCGTCGGCGCGCAGGTCTCCGTCTCGTTCTAGCGTTGACAAGGGTCGCCCCTGCCCGCGATCACGGAGGGGTGCCGGCCCTCCGCCCGCTCGTCCTCGCCACCCTTGGCGCCGTCCTCGCGTGCTCCCGCGCCGACCGCGATCCACCCCGCGGCTCGCCGGCGAAGCACGTCGAGAAGCTGCCACCGCAGCCGAGCGGCCTCGCGCCAAGCAAGGACGGCACCACGATCCACGACCGCGCGCGCAACGTGACCTGGCTCGCCGACTTCGACCTCGCGGCCTCCAAGACCTTCGGCGTGCCGGGCATCGAGCCGAGCGGCGCGATGGACTACAAGGCAGCGCTCGCCTGGATCGCCGCGCTGAACGACGCGCGCCACCTCGGCCGCAAGGACTGGCAGCTGCCGTCGACGCCCCCCGAGGATCCCGGGTGCGGCAGCCACAACCGCTACGCCTTCGGCTTCGGCTGTCGGCGCAGCATGTTCGGCGCCCTCTACCACGAAGGGCTCGGGCTCCGCTGGCCGGCGCCGGCGCGCCTCCTGCCTCCTGCCGCGTCGCGCGGTGGGTTCGTGAACTTCCAGCCGTACCTGTACTGGTCGGCGACCGGCAACGCCAACCACGAGGAGAACGAGAACGGCTACACGACGTTCTCGTTCGCCAACGGCTTCCTCGGCAGCAACGTCGCCAAGAACTTCGTCTACGTGATCCCGATGGTGAAGGGCCAGGTGGGCGAGCCGGCGCGGGCGAAGACGGTCTACGACGCCGCCGCCGACGTGACGTGGCTGGCCGACGCCAACCTCGCCGCCACCGAGAAGTTCGGCGTCGAGGGCATCGCGCCGCACGGGGCGATGCGCCACGACACGGCCGTCGCGTGGGTCAAGGCGATGAACGCCACCGACCACGGCAAAGGGTATCTCGGGCGCACGGACTGGGAGCTCCCCCCGACCGTGCAGCCGGACGAGAGCTGCAGTGGCAAGAGCTTCGGCTTCGGCTGCACGGCGAGCCCGCTCGGTCGGCTCTACTACCAGCGCCTCGGTCTGAAGGCGGGCGAGCCGGTGGTCGAGGTCCCCGACGTCGCCGTGGGCCCGCTGCACGGAGTGCAGCCCTACCTCTACTGGTCGTGTCACGCAGAGAAGGACGGGCGCTGCAGCGACGACGGCGCCCTGCCCGTGAAGGGCTTCGCGTGGAGCTTCTCGCTCGGCAACGGCTTCCAGGGCACGACGACGGTGAAGAACCGGCTCTACGTGGCGGCGGTGCACCCCGGCCCACCGTGAGCCACGCCTGCCGGCGGCGGCAAGAGGCACCGTGCGCGTCGCGAGGCGCTCGCTACGCTCTCGTGATGACGCTTCATCCTTGCGCCCATTGCCGACGCCACGTCGCGCTCGACAGCGAGCGGTGCCCTTTCTGCTACGGCGCCGCGCCCACCGCGGGCGCCACGCCGCGTCCTCGCCCGTCCCGTCGCCTTCCACGCAGCGCGATGGTGATGGTGGCGTCGTCGGCGCTGGTGATCGGCTGTTACGAGATGGTGCCCGCCTACGGAGCCCCCGGGGACGAGTTCCCCGTCCTGGACACCGGCGTCGACGCCGACGACTCGGGGAGCACCGACACGGGCGTGCGCGACACCGGGGCCCGCGACACGGGCGCGCGCGACACGGGCGGCAGCGAGACCGGCAGCGACACCGGCGCCGACAGTGGCACCGACACCGGTCTCGCGGACACCGGCGGCGTCGGCAACCTGTACGGGGCGCCCGCCGACGTCGGCGGAGATTGAGCGGAACGAAGTGGAGCGAAGCATCGGCCGCCTCCATGGGCGGCCGACAAAGATTCACAGTCTGCGCGGCGAGCGGTCACCGATGTCCTTGGACAGGAAGCCGTGCCGTCACCCATGTCCGTACTCCGGAGACCACTTGTAGACACGTCGACCCCCGGACTCTGCCAACCATGCTCTCGGTCTGATCTGTAAGGGATCTACCCGGTCTGCACCGACTTCCCCGGCGGGTCTTGACAGAGCGCCTCCACGACATACGCTCAATCAAATGGCGAGGCGTCGACCACCGATCCAGCTCGAGCTGCCGCGCACCCAGGGGCGGGGCGGCCGTCGCCCCGGTGCCGGTCGCAAGCGCCTCGCGCCGCGCCCCCTCGTGCCACACCGTCCGCGCCCCGCGCACGTCGGCTGGGCGCCGGTGCACGTCACGATCCGCTGCCTGGCGGGGCTGCCCTCGCTGCGCTCGATGGCGCTGTTCCCCGTGGTCGTCGGCGTGCTGGGCGCGTCGCAGGGCACCACGTTCCGCGTCGTGCACTTCTCCGTGCAGGACACCCACCTGCACGTGCTGGTCGAGGCGAGCGACTCCGGCGCCCTGCGGGCGGGCGCGCGCTCCCTCGCCATCCGCCTCGCGCGCGCGATCAACAAGGCCACGGGCCGCAAGGGTCGCGTGCTCGACGACCGCTACCACACGCGTGCGCTCCGCACGCCGCGGGAGGTCCGCTTCGCGCTCGCCTACGTGCTGTTCAACTTCAAGAAGCACCAGGTCCGAGTGCCCACGCGGCTCGACCCGTGCTCGTCGGCCCCGTGGTGCGACGGCTTCCGCGACCGAGCCGGCGCGGCGCTCGAGGGCGCACCGGTCGCGCGGCCCCACACCTGGCTCGCGCGCGTGGGGTGGCGGCGCCACGGTCTGCTGGCGCCCGACGAGTCGCCGGCGTGAGGATCGGCGTCACCCCGGCGGCGGGGTGAGCGCCGCCACGATCCGCGCGCCGAGATCCTCGTTGAGCTTGGCCCAGTGCGCCTCGAGCACCACCCGCGCGGCGGGCGAGAGCGGGCTGTCCGCGGCGCCGAGGCGCTGGATGGCCTCGGTGAGGGGCGCGTCGAGCCAGCCGGCGGCGGTGCTCGCCACGTAGTAGCCGGCCTCCCACGCGTCCTCGAGCGCGGTGCTCACCGCCGCGGTGCGCGCGGCCACGGACGCGGGGGCCACGTGCGGGTCCGCCTCT
>CAZUZY010000496.1:0-5701 GCA_964624885.1 uncultured Polyangiales bacterium
GCTCGGCGAGACCGACTGCGTGCTCGCCGGCCCGGAGGGCAACCGCGAGCGCTTCCTGCACGCCCGCCGGCGCTGATCCCTACTCGGGGACGTCCTCGCCGGTCGCGAGCTTCTGCTCGCGCAGCTCCTCGATCGCCTCGAGGAACGCTGCGGCGACGTTGCGGTCGAACTGCGTGCCGGAGCAGCGCTCGATCTCGGCGATGGTGACCTCGTGGGGCAGCGCCCGGCGATAGGCGCGGTCGCTGGTCATCGCGTCGTAGGTGTCCGAGACCGCCACGATGCGCGCGATGAGCGGGATCTCGTTGCCCGACAGACCGAGCGGGTACCCCTTGCCGTCCCAGCGCTCGTGGTGGAGGTGCACGCCCGGGATCAAGGGCTGCAAGAACTTGATCGGCTCGAGGATGTCGCGGCCGTGCGAGGGGTGCCGCTTGAACGCCTCGTAGTCGTCCTGGGTGAGGCGGCCCGGCTTGTTGAGGTTGAGCACGCAGCCGATCTTGCCGATGTCGTGCATGAGCGCGCTCTGGCGCACGATCTCGACCAGCTCGGGCGGCAAGGCCAGCTTGATCGCCAGCATCGTGGCGTACATCGCGACGCGGTCGCTGTGGCCGGACGTGTAGCGGTCGAGCCGGTCGAGCGCGCGCGCGAGGCCCTGGATGGTCTGCTTGAAGGTGGCCTTGAGGTCCTCGTAGAGGCGCGCGTTGTCGATCGCGGCGGCGGCCCGCGACCCGACGATCGAGAGCAGCTTGCGCTGGCCCTCGTCGAAGCGCCGCCCCGGGGAGAACGACGCGGCGAGGATCCACCCGATGAGGCGAGGCGAGGCGCCGCCCGCGCGCAGCGGGACCGCGATGACGCTCTGGGCCGGCTTGCCCGAGCCGCCGCGGAAGAACCGCTGGCAGCGGACCCCGTGCTCGATGAGCATCGGGTCCATCGAGAGGTGCGCGCGCACCACCTCGGCGTCGACGTCGTCGAGCACCGGCTCCGTGTTCGGGTCGCTGCTCACGAGCGGACCGTCGGCCTTGGCGGGCTCCGGCGAGAGCGGGTCGAAGTACGCGTGGTGGGGGTGCACCGAGCCGCGCGGGGGCGCGATCATGCGGTTGCGCTCGAAGAAGCCGCCCTCACCGTCGTCGAGCCAGGTGGACACGAAGTCGGCACGGATCTCCTGCAGCGCCGTGTCGCACACCGTGGCCATCACCTCGTCGAGGGACAGCGAAGCGGCGATGGCCTCGCTCACCTTGTAGAGCGAGACCGCCTCGCGCAGGCGCAGGTTCTCCGCCGAGAGGCGCTGCTTCTCGAGCGCGCGCTGGATGATGTGCACGACCTCCTCGACCTTGAAGGGCTTGAGGACGTAGTCGTACGCCCCGCGCTTCATCGCATCGATGGCCGTCTCGACCGTGCCGAAGCCGGTCATGATCACGGTGAGGACGTTGGGGTTGCGGCGGCCGATCTCGTCGAGGAGCTCGATGCCGCCCATCTTGGGCATCTTGAGGTCGCTGATGACGACGTCGTAGACCCCACGCGACATCTCGGTCAGCGCCTGCTGCCCGTCCTCGGCGGTGCGGACCTCGTAGCCCTCCATGCCGAGGAAGTCGGCGAGGATGTCGCGGATGAACTTCTCGTCGTCGACGACGAGGACCCGCGGGCGATCCTGCATCGGCGGCAGGATCGAGAACGGACCCTGGCCGCCGGGGCCGACGACGGAGATCGATGGATCACCGGGCAGGTGGAGTGGCGAGCCGGTGGACAGCGACGCGATCGGAGAGGCCAGGCCCGAAGGCTGCCCCGCAGGCGGATTCGCAGGCGCCGGTCGCGGCGGAAGTTCGTCCCGCATGGAAGGGGTCAGTATAGGCCCGCGGGCGCCACGGAACGAAAGGAACGGCAGGGCAGCCCGAATCCGCCGCGGACGCGCGCGACCAAAATGCCCCGTCCCGCCCCCGACGTCGCCCACCAGGCTGAGGTGGGGTCCCCCGCGTGCGCGTGACGCCGGCTACGAGATGAACGCTTTGGTGCGCGTCGCATGCTCGTCCAGCATCTTCTCGCAGGACATGAGGGACTCCTCGATGGCCTGCTGCACGATCGTGTTCATGGTCACGGCCGACGACTTGAGGGCCTCGTAGTACCGCTGGCGCTCGGTGTGGTGGATGATGGCCGGCGGACACCCTGCGCGGAGCAGGAGCATGTTCATGAACAGGCGACCGACCTTGCCGCTGTCGGTCTGGAACGGGAAGCAGCGGACCAGGTCGTAGTGCGCCTTGGCCGCGATGCGCACGCCGCTCCGGGTGCGCTTGGTCTCGGGGTCGGCGAGCCAGTCGAAGACCTGCTTGACCTTGTAGTGGATCTTGTCGGGCGCGGCGTACTCGTGGAAGTACAGCCGGTGCTGGGGGATGTCCTTGCGGTACTTGACCGTCTTGAGGTCCCCCTCCTCCGGGTGGAGGATCAGGTAGATCTTCTTGAGGTTGTCGAGCGTGATGGGCTGCCGCTTCTTGGAGGCGTAGTCCCGCACGTAGGCGATGGCCTCGCGGTGGCGCCGGATCTCCTCGCAGATGGGCTGGAGCGAGGAGTCGGGGACCACGGTGACGTTGGGGTCGATCGCCGTGCGCAGCTCGGCGAACGTGTAGACCGTCCCCTCGAGCGCGCTGTCGTGGAAGATCCACGACATGTCGAAATTCTCGAGGAATTGAGCGCGAAAGCCCGCGTCCACGCTTTCGATGCGGGACTCGATGCTGGCCCAACGCTCTTCGACCGAGCCTCTCGACGCCATGGGGGCCCGGAGCCTAGTTAGGCCGATCCCGCCTGGTCAATGTAAATTCCTCGGGGTGGCAGGAGCGGCCCCCCCCCGACCCCGATCGCCCTGAGGGCCCCTGCTGAAACGGCCAGGGGCTCAGACGTTGAAGCGGAAGTGCATCACGTCGCCGTCCCGGACGACGTACTCCTTGCCCTCGATGGCCAGCTTGCCCTTCTCCCGGGCCCGCGCCTCGCCGCCGAGGCTGATGAAGTCCTCCCACCAGATGACCTCGGCCTTGATGAAGCCCCGCTCGAAATCCGTGTGGATCACGCCGGCAGCGCCGGGGGCCAGGGTGCCGCGGTGGATGGTCCAGGCCCGGACCTCCTGCACCCCCGCCGTGAAGTAGGTGATGAGCCCGAGGAGATCGAAGGCGGTTCGTGCCAGCTTGTGCAGGCCTGGCTCGCTCAGGCCCGCGCTGGCCAGGAAGTCGGGCCTTTCCGCGGGATCCAGCTCGGCAATCTGTGCCTCGATGGCGGCGCAGATCGCGACCACCTTGGCACCCTCGGCATCGGCGAAGGCCTTCAAGGCCTGGAAATGCTTGTTCTTTTCGGGGGCCGCCAGGCTCGCCTCGTCGACGTTGGCCACGTAGAAGGTGGGCTTCGCCGTCAGGAGCTGCATCTCGCGGACGATCTGGGTCGCCGTCTCGTCGTCGCCGAAGCCCAGGCTGCGGGCCGGCTTGCCCTCGTCGAGGTGCTTCGCGAGCACCTCGCAGACCTCGGCGGCCTTCTTCTCGAACTCGCCGACCTTGCCGGTGGCCTTGGCGTTCTTGCGGGCCCGCTCCGCGCGCTTCTGCACGGTGTCGAGGTCCTTGAGGCACAGCTCGGTGGTGATGGTCATGACGTCGGCCACCGGGTCGACACGGTTCTCGACGTGGATGACGTTGTCGTCGTCGAAGCAGCGCGCCACCTGCATCACCGCGTCGACCTCGCGGATGTGCGAGAGGAACTGGTTGCCCAGGCCCTCGCCCTTGCTCGCCCCGCGCACGAGGCCGGCGATGTCGACGAAGTTGATGGTGGCGGGCAGGATGCGCTCCGGCTTGACCACCGCCGCGAGCTTCTCGAGCCGCTCGTCGGGCACCGCGACGACGCCCACGTTGGGCTCGATGGTGCAGAACGGGTAGTTGGCCGCCTCCGCCTTGGCGGCGGAGAGGGCGTTGAAGAGAGTGCTCTTGCCGACGTTGGGGAGGCCGACGATGCCGCAGGAGAGGGAGCCCATGGAGGTCGGCCTCGGTAGACGTTCAGGACCCGAGCGTCCAACGACCCGGCCGGGTCAGCGTCGGATCGTGGCCGCCGAGTTGTCGATCGGCTCCTCCGCCGCCGGATCCGGCAGCGCGGGGTGGGGCGGTGGCCGGTCGAGCTTGCGCTCGGGGAGGCTCGGTGGGGTCGTCACCTGCGGCGGGGCCACCGAGCCCTCCGTGGCCGGCGGGTCGCCGGTCGTCGACGCGGACGTGGAGGCGAGCGGAGCCAGCGTGTGATCGGTGGTGGTGGTCTCTTCGCTCGGCTCGAACGCGCCGACGCAGCCGGCGAGGAGGGTCGTACACAGCAGCAACCAGGACTTGGGACGCATCACGACCTCCGACTACCGGGCCAGACCATGTTGTTTGACGAGCTGCGAGAGGCGGGGGCGCTTCATCCCGAGGATGCGCGCCGCGGCCGTGATGTTCTGGTCGCTCTCGGCGAGCGCCCGCGCGATGCACTCGCGCTCGATCCTTCGCTTCAGCTCGGGCAGGGCCTCGCCCTCGCGCACCGACGCGTAGGCGACCACCGTCGGGTCGGACCCCTCGCCGTGCACCGCCTCGGGTGGCGGCGTGCTCGCGGGGTGCGGGGGCGGCGGCAGCGCCGCGAGCTTGGGGAAGCTCTCGGTCAGCGTGGCGCTGTCGATGGCGTCCCCCTCGGCGAACACCGCGGCGCTGCGCAGCACGTTGTCGAGCTCGCGCACGTTGCCGGGCCAGTCGTACCGACGCAGGAGCTCGAGGGCGCTCGGGTCGACCGTCTTCTGTGGGGCGCCGCGCTCCTTGGCCAGCCGCGCGAGGAGCGACTCGGCGAGCACCGGCAGATCGGACCGTCGCTCTCGCAGCGGCGGGACGGTCACGCTGAGCCCGGAGATGCGGTAGTAGAGGTCTTCACGGAACTCGCGGCGCGCGACCATCTCCTCGAGGTTGCGGTGGGTCGCGCAGACGATCCGCACGTCGGCGGTGAGCGAGGTGGTCCCCCCGACGCGCTCGAAGGTCTTCTCCTGGAGCACGCGCAGCAACGCGACCTGCGTGCGCGGTGAGATGTCCCCGATCTCGTCGAGGAACAGGATGCCCCCCTCGGCGAGCTCGAAGCGCCCCCTTCGCCGCTGGACCGCGCCGGTGAACGCGCCCTTCTCGTGCCCGAACAGCTCCGAGAGCAGGAGCGACTCGACCAGCGCCGCGCAGTTGACGCTCACGAGCGGGCGGCCCGAGCGCGCGCTCGCCTGGTGGAGCGCGCGGGCCACGAGCTCCTTGCCGGTGCCGCTCTCGCCCCGCACGAGGACCGTGCCCTCGGACGCGGCGACCTTCTCGATCGCCGAGCGGAGGCGGCGCATCGTGCCGTGCTCGCCGACCAGCGCAGGCTCGCGCCGGCCCGCGGGCGCCGGTCGCACCTCGCGCGCACGCTCCGGCGCCCGACCGGTGGTGACGAGCTCCGTCGCGAGCTCGACCAGCGGCTGCAGTGGGGTGCGCGAGAGGTACGCGGCCCGCACGTCGGGCGGGAGCGTGGTCTCGACCCGGGCTCGCAGCATCAGCGCCTGCTCGGCGACGGCGCGCGCCTCGACCGGCGTGCCTGCCTCGACCAGCGCCGCGCAGTGCAGGAGCAGCGCGTGCTCGAGCCACTCCTCGTCCCGGTTCTCCCGCGCGCGCCGCACCGCCTCGCGGGCGAGGTGCTGGTGGTCGCGGCC
>CAZUZY010000497.1:0-5690 GCA_964624885.1 uncultured Polyangiales bacterium
CTGGTCATCCGGCGATCGGCGGCGCCAACGGCGGACAGGTCCCGCCGGGCGGGCCGAACCACCCCGTCCCGGGGGGTGGCGCCGCCGCGGTGCCGACGGGCACCGTGCTCGCCGGCGAGGTGCTCGAGGTGCTCACCGTCACCGGCTACACCTACGTGCGCATCGGCGAGAAGGGCTCGGCGGCCGGCACCTGGGCCGCGGTCCCCACCGCCAAGGTGGCCGTCGGCGATCCCATCCGGGTCAACGGCCAGATGGAGATGAAGGACTTCGAGAGCACGGCGCTCAAGCGCAAGTTCGCGTCGCTGTGGTTCGGCACCCTCGACGACGGATCGGCGGTCGCGGCGGCGGGCGCCCCCGTGCCCACCGGCGCTCCGGCGCCCGCGCCCGTCGGCTCGGTCAAGGTCCCGATGGCCAAGGGTGGCAAGACCATCTCGGAGATCATCGGCCAGCGCACGGCCCTCGCGGGCAAGACGGTGCGCTTGCGGGCCGTGGTCACCAAGGTGTCGAACGGCATCCTCGGCAAGAACTACCTGCACGTCCGCGACGGCTCCGGCAGCGCGGCGACCGCCGACGACGACCTCTCGGTGACCACCCTCGGCACGTTCAACGTGGGCGACACGATCCTCGTCGAAGGGGTCGTCGGGCTCGATCGCGACATCGGCGCCGGCTACAAGTTCAGCACCATCCTCGAAGAGGCCAAGGTCGTCACGGAGTGACGCGCACGCCGTAGGGCCCTCACGCTGGGCGTCCTCCTCGTCCTCCCGCCGCGAAGCGGCGCAGGGGGGCGTCGAGGCTGGTCTGCGACCCCGGGCGAAGCGATGGTGTTGCGGCCGCCCGTGGAGGCGGCCGCGGTTCCCTTCGCTCTAAGCTCGCCTTCGGCTCGCTCCGTTCACTGCGCTCGCCTCCGGCTCGCTCCGTTCACTTGTTGGCTGGAGCGGCCGCCCATGGAGGCGGCCGCCGTTCACTGCGCTGGCCTCCGGCTCGCTCCGTTCACTTCTTGGTGGAGCGGATCGAGAGCTTCATGACGACGTCGTCGCGGATGAGATCGTCGGCCTTGCCCTTGTAGTTGATGCCGAAGTCCTTGCGGTTGATGGCGAACTCGGCGTCGACGTCGACCTTGCCGTCGCCGACGGTGATGGTCGCCGGGAAGCTGATCTGCTTGGTGACCCCGTGCAGATCGAGGTTGCCGGTGACGGTGTGGCTCGCGCCCTTGTCGCCGCCCTTCTTGACCGCCGTCGAGACGAACTTCGCCTTGGGGTACTTGGCGGTGTCGAAGAAGTCGGGGCTCTTGAGGTGGCCAGTGAGCTTCTCCTGATCGGTGGTGACCGAGGTGGTGTCGATCTCCACGGTGACCTGCGACTTCTCCGGGTCCTTGTCGGCGAGGCTGATGCTGCCGGTGAAGGTGCCGAAGCTGCCCTCGTGGCTGCCGGTGACCTTGGAGCCCACGAAGCCGACCTTGCTGCCGGTGGCCGAGAACACGTGCTCGACCCCACCCGCGGGCTTCTGGGCAGCGACGGACGGATCGGCCGGAGCGCTGACCTGCGCCTTGGAGGTGTCCTTCGCCGGGTCCTTGCAGGCGGCGATGGAGAGCGAGGCGAGGAGGGCGAGCGAGAATGCGGTCTGTTTCATGGTGTTGACTGTCTCCGATGCACGGTCCGGCCGTCGGATGCAACCGCAACGCACCTTTGCGAGCGCGCAAAGGGCTCTCGGAGCGGAGGACCGGACTGGGACGTTCCGGGAGCGACAAAGGCAACTCGGTCGCCGCCTGTCGGGAAGTTTGGCCCGGCCCCCCGACCCGGCGTAGCGGAACGGCATGCTGCAGAAGTTCGGACCGGCCCTGGTCGCGGTGGCCACGTTCACGGCGGCCGTGACCCTGTCGGCGGCCCCGAGCAAGGGCCCGAAGGCCATGTCGCACTCGGTCGGCGCGCCGAACGAGGGCAAGCTCACCGACGGCTACCACCTCGAGGTCGCGCCGCACCTGCGCATCGTCCCGGCCTACGCGGGCACCGACGTCCGCTGGGGCACCCGCGAGCTCGTCGAGCTGATCGATCGCTCCGCGCGGGAGGTGAAGAAGCGCTATCCGGACGCGATCCTGGGCGTCGGGCACCTCTCCAAGAAGGGAGGCGGCGAGATCGATCACCACCACTCCCACGAGAGCGGCCGGGACGCCGATCTGGCGTTCTACCTCGTGGACGTGGCCGGCCGGCCGGCCCTCCGCGAGCGCTTCGTCACCATCGGCGTGAACGGGATCGCCAACGACGGGAGCCACCTCCGCTTCGACGACGGCCGCAACTGGGCGCTGGTCACCGCGCTGCTGACCGACCCCCGCGCGAGGGTCACCCACGTGTTCGTGGTCTCGCACCTGCGCGCCCGCTTGCTTGCGTACGGCGCGCGCATCGGCGCGCCGATCGCCCTGCGCAACAAGGTCGCCGAGGTGCTGATGCAGCCACACCACGCGCTGCCCCACGACGATCACTTCCACGTGCGCATCGCGTGCCCGGGTGGATCGCCCGAGTGCATCGAGTACCCGCTCTCTGCCGGCAAGGCCAACGCGCTCGCCAAGTACGGCGCCAAGGGCAAAGGCAAGCTCGGCAAGCCGCCGCACAAGAAGCTCGTGCGCGCCCGCGCGACCGGCATCGTCAAGATCGAGGCGCCCCTGCCCACGGAGCCGACCAGCCCCTCGCTCGCCCCGAAGGACGACTCGTAGCCGGGTGGCGCCCCGTCACTTCACCGTCTGCACGGTCTTCGGCGGGGCCGCGGGGTGCGCGCGATGCTCCCGCGAGCGACCGAGCGCGAACAACGTGAGCGCGATCAGGAGCACCGCGGTGGTCCCGAGGAGGATGGGCGCCAGCGGGTCGGGCTCGAGCCGGGCACGCAGATCCTGGGCCGCCGCCACGACCGCCGGGTCTTCCGCCGAGGCCGAGAGGGCCGCGGCCCCCTCGCGAACCGCCCGATGATTGCCCCGGGACAAGAGCTCGAGGAGCCGATTCAGCCGCGGATCGGCGGGGTAGTCCTGCGCGAAGGGGGGTCTGTCCGCCACTCGGCTCCAATACGCCATTGCCGCCTCCCAGTCCAAGCGGCAGGCTTTCGGGTGCACCCATGTTGATTGCGGCCGGGACCCTGCTCGAGGGCAAATACCGGGTCGACCGGCTCCTCGGCGCCGGAGGCATGGGTTCGGTGTGGGTCGCCGAGCACACGCTGCTCCAGCGCCCGGTCGCCGTGAAGGTCCTCGACCGGGGCGCGGCCACCAAGGATCTGACCGCGGTCACCCGCTTCGTGCGGGAGGCGCAGACCGCCGCGCGCCTGCGCAACGACCACATCGTCGACGTGATGGACGTCGGCAAGCTCGAGGACGGCACGCCGTTCCTCGTGATGGAGCTGCTCGAGGGCGAGACCCTCACCGCGCGCATCCAGCGCGAGCGCCTCTCCCAAGCCGCCGCCGCGAACCTCATCGATCAGCTGCTCGCCGGCCTCGGCGCCGCGCACGCCGCTGGCGTCGTCCACCGCGACGTCAAGCCCGACAACTGCTTCATCAGCCAGAAGAACGGGCGCGATCACCTCAAGCTGCTCGACTTCGGCATCTCCAAGGTCGCCGCGGCCGACGGCGAAGACAAGCGCATGACCAACACCGGCGTGGTCATGGGCACGCCGTACTACATGGCCCCCGAGCAGGCGCGCGGTGCCCGCGAGATCGACCACCGCTGCGATCTCTACGCGGCCGCCGCCATCCTCTACGAGTGCGTCACCGGCGGCACGCCGTTCGAGGCCGAGAGCGTCAACGAGCTGCTGTTCAAGATCGTCCTCGAGCCGCTCGTGCCGCCGCGCGGCCGTGGCGCCGCGGTCGACGAGGCGTTCGAGGGGGTGATCCTGCGCGGCATGGGGCGGGAGCCCGAGCAGCGCTACCAGCGCGCCGAGGAGTTCCGCGCTGCGCTCTCGCCGTTCATCCGCCAGAGCACCGGCAGCACCGTGGTCATCGTCGGCCCGTCGATCCCGCCGAGCAGCGGCGGCCACGGCACCCCGCAGAGCATCGAGGCGGTGAGCGGCGTCGGCGCCACCGCACCGCTCGACCAGCAGGCGCTGTCGGACGCCATCTCGTCGGCGCGGACCCAGAACATGAACGGGACCCCTCCGGGTCTCGTGGCGCCGGGGCTTGGTAGCGCGGGGTTGGGCACCGGTCCCACGCCGCCGCTCGAGGTCGGGGCCCGCGAGAGCGCCCCGGCCAGGCGGCGCGGCGCGGGCGTGGTGGGCGTGGCGGTGGCCGGCGTGCTGCTGGTCGTGGTCGGCGGGATCTACCTCGCCACCTCCGGCCGCGACACGACCCCGGCCGCGGCGGCCAGCACCACCCCGGAGCCGAAGCCCACGCCCAGCTTCACGGTCGACGTGAAGGAGGAGAAGGCCGCGGCGCAGAAGGGCCTCAAGCCGCTCGCCTCGGCCGTCGAGCCTCCGCCCTCGGCGATCGCCTCGAGCGCGAAGACCGTGGCGACGCCCTCCCCGCCCCCCACGCCGCCCGTCGCGGGCACGGGCAAGAAGCCCCCGCCGACGGTGAGCGCCGCGCCCTCGGTGACGGTACCGCCCGTGCCCCCGCCGCAGCCCACGAGCACGTCGCCGCGACCGATCGACACCTCGCTCTAGCGGGCAGCGCTGCGCACCTTGTCGGAAAGGAGGCGTCGAGCTTCGCCTTTGATACGCTCGAGGTCGGAGGAGATCGGTTGGAGCCGCACACCGTTCCGCGACCGCGGGCGATCCGTCTGGACGGCCTCGGCCTGTCCCCGACCGACGCCTTCGTGTTCTCGCAGATCGACGGCGCGGTCACCCTCGAGGACATCGCCGAGATCACCAACGTGCCGATCTCGAGCGTGCTCGACATCGCCCACCGCCTCGAGGCGCTCGGGGCCATCGAGGCGCCGAGCGTCGCCTCGGCCAAGCAGCCCACGACCCACGGCCGCTACGCGACCCACGTCACCCCGCGTGACAAGCGGCCGAGCAAGAAGATGGTCGCCATGCGGCTCGTGGCGAGGGACGAGGCGCCCCCCTCGAGCCGCCGCGCGACGCGAAGGCCGAAGGCGGCCTCGCAGCCGCGGGTCCCGCTCGTGCTCGCCTCGCTGCGACCGAGCAAGAAGCCGGCACCGAAGGCGTCGGCGGCGCCCCCGCCTTCCCCCGCGCCGCCGCCGCCCTCGCCTGCACCCGCGGGGCCCGCCCCGTGCCAGATCGACGCCGAGACCCGCGCGCGCATCGACGCCGAGCTCGTCGACGGGCGCAACCACTACGGCGTGCTCGGCGTGGCGCGCACCGCCACCAAGAAGGAGATCCAGCGCGCCTACTTCGCGCTGGCCGCCGCCATCCATCCCGACCGCCACTACGGCAAGTCGCTCGGCGACTACAAGCAGAAGCTCGACGTGGTGTTCGGCCGCGCGACCACCGCCTACGAGATCCTGCGCTCCGAGGTGAAGCGCGCGGAGTACGACGCCTACCTCAAGCTCACCCAGCGTTCGGCGCAGATGGAGCGGGTGCTCGCGAACGTGCACGTCGCCGATCCGGCGCCCCCGCCTCCGCCTGCACCCCCGCCCGAGGTCAAGCCGATCGCGAAGGTGCCGGCCGCCGCGTCTATGCCCACTGCGCCGGTGCCCACCGCGCCGGTGCCCACCGCGCCGGTGCCCGCCGCGACGGTCCCTGCGCGTGTCGCCCCGATC
>CAZUZY010000498.1:0-5683 GCA_964624885.1 uncultured Polyangiales bacterium
GCGGCGGCCGCTCGGCCCGACCGCGCTGCTCGCGGACGCCGACCCGAGCCTCGCGGCGTTCCCGGCGCAGGCCGCGGTGGACGTCGTGCTGTTCTCGGCCGGCCTCGACTCGCTGGTCGGCGCGCTCGACACGGTCGCGCGCGGTGGGTTCGTCGTCCTCTTGCACCACCGCACGAGCCCCCGGCTCGACCCACGCGTCGCGGCGCTGGCCGCGGAGGTCGTGGCCCGGGGACGGCCGGGGCAAGTCGCCTTCGTGCCGCTGTGGGTGGCCGGGGAGGGGCGCCGGCGTGATGCGCGGCTCCGCGCGCTCTTGTTCGCAGCGGCCGCGGGCGCGGTCGCGAGCGCCTTCGGCGAGGGCTCCGCGGTGCGCTTCTTCGAGAACGGTGTGGTCAGCCTCGGGCTGCCGCTCTCCGCGGTGGGCCTCGGGCAGCGCCCCTCGCGCAGCACCCATCCGCAGGTGCTGGCGTGCTTCTCGAGGCTGCTCGGCGCGCTGACCGGCCGCGCGGTGCCGGTCGACAACGCGTTCCTCTTCCTCACCAAGGGCGAGGTCGGCGCGCGGCTCGCCGAGCACGGCGCGGTGGAGCTCCTCGCGCGCACGACGAGCTGCACCCGCGCGCGCAAGGGGCACTGCGGGGGGTGTGCGTCCTGTGTCGATCGGCGGTTCGCCGTCCTCGCCGCGGGCCTCGAACCCCACGACCCCGCCGAGAACTACGCCGTCGATCTGCTCTCGGGCGCGCGTCCGACGGCCGGGGCGCGCGCGGTCGCGACGGCCTACGTCCGCGCGGCCATGCTCACCAACGACGAGGACGAGGCTTCGTTCTTCGCGCGGCACGGCGAGCTCGCCCGCGTGTTGCTCGCGCTGCCCGGCGATACGGAGACGGTGGCGGCGGGGCTCCACGACCTGCACGTGCGGCACGCCCGCGAGGTGGAGCGCGTGCTCGACGAGGGGCTGCGTCGTCACGCCGCCGCCCTGCGCCGCGGGACGCTGCCGGCGAGCTGCCTCCTCGTGCTCGCCCTGCCGGAGAGCTATCGCAAGGCGGTGCCTCGCCCTCCCCGTCGCCCCGAGGGGCCCGCCGTGCGGGTCCTCCACGTCTCCGATTTTCACTTCTCGCCGCGCCGCGCGTGGGACCAGGACCCGGTGCTGGCGGGGCTCGTCGCCCGCGTGGAGTCGTTCGTGCGCGAAGGGCTCGGACCGCACCTCGTGCTGGTCACCGGGGACGTCGCCGATCGCGGCGCGCCCGCCGAGTACGCGCTCGCCGAGCGGTTCTTCGCGGAGCGGCTCCTCCCCGCGGCGCGGGTGCAGAAGGCCCGGCTGTTCCTCGTGCCCGGCAACCACGACGTCGACCGCGGCGCGGTGGGCGAGGTGGCGCTGGCGGCGCAGGCGTCGTTGCTCGGAGGGGAGAGCCAGGACGCGCTCGCGGCCGTGCTCGGCAACCCGCGCGAGCGGGGGGTCCTCCTGCAGCGTCACGACGCATACCTCGACTTCGTCGCGCGCCTCCGCGGCGCGCCCCGCGCCGAGCTTCCCTGGTGGTCGGAGCGACTCGACGTCGACGGGGTGTCGGTGCACCTCGCCGGGCTGTGCTCCTCGTGGATGGCCTGCAGCGATTCCGACAAGGGGCGGCTGCTCGTCGCGCGCTACCAGCTGCACCAGGTCCTCGCGGGCGCCGCCGACGCCGACCTCTCGATCGCGCTCGCCCACCACCCCTGGGACTACCTCGCCGACTTCGATGCCCACGAGGTCCGCGAGGCGGTGCAGCGGCGTTGCTCCCTCGGCCTGCGCGGTCACCTGCACAGCGTCGACGCGGCGACGCGGGTGCGGCCGCACGACGCCCACGTCGAGCTCGCGGCGGGCGCGGCCTACGGGGGCGCGCGCCATCCGCACGGGTTCTCGCTGATCGAGTGCTGGCCTCGCGCAGGCGTCGTGCACCTGCGGCCCTGCGTGTGGGACGGGCATGCGTTCATCCTCGATCGGAACGCGCTCGGCGGCAGCCCGGACGGCGTCCTCTCCTTGTCGCTGCCGCGCGCGAGGCGAGCCTGAGCGAGCCGACAGAGATTCACGGGCGGTGACCGCAACGAGCTTGCCCGCCGACAAGTTTGCACGTGCGCTCTGCGTGTTACGCTTCGACGATGCACATTGAACGCCTCTCCTTGGCGCTCCTCGTCACCGCCGCGGCTTCCGCGTGCTCCTCGGGCAGCGATTTCCAGGTCGCGAGCGACACCGGCGGCGCCGACGACGCGGCCACGAGCGACTCGCTCGGGACCGGCGACGCCGACGGCGCCGTCGATCCCTGCGCGGACGAGCCGGGCAAGGCGAAGTTCTGCGTCACCGTCACCGCGGAGGTCGGCCCTGGCTACTCGTCGACCACCGCCTCGA
Organism: uncultured Polyangiales bacterium; assembly: GCA_964624885.1. Lineage (GTDB taxonomy): Bacteria > Myxococcota_A > Polyangia > Polyangiales > JADJMO01 > JADJMO01. The sequence continues at coordinate 2,375 of CAZUZY010000498.1, forward strand.
CCCTCGGCCTCGACGGCAAGGGCCTCCTCAAGGTCTTCCTCTACGACAAGGACCCGAGCGCCGGCACCGCGACGGCACCGGTCGTCCCCGTCGCCACCCTCCGCTACGGCGCGATCGGCGAGAAGATCGCCATCGACAAGCTGCCGGTCACGCTCGTCGACACCGTGGCCAAGGCGGGCACGTACTGGGTGATCGGCACGTTCGGCGACGCCGATCGCCCGGAGAGCGATTCGGTCGCGCACCCGGGCGATTTCGTCAGCGTACCCGAGACCTTCGACAGCAAGCTCAAGGCCGTGTGGTCGAAGCTGGACGTGGCCAAGGACAAGACCACCCGCCACAGCCTCAAGCTCTACCCGATGCGTCGCCTCGACCTCGAGCTGCGCGTGGCGAGCGAGCTCGGCGCCGCGATCCGTGACGGCAAGTACCTCGCCAACGGCGACGGCCCGGTCCTGGTCATCCTCTACGACGGCACGCTGGGCGGTGCGAGTCAGGTGATCCGGTGGAGCGACGTGACGCCGTGCGTGCCCACCCGCCCGAAGGAGGTGCTCGCGACCGCCACCACCGTGAGCATCGTGACCCCCGTCGTGGGGGCCCACAGCGTCTTCGCCGGGCTGCTCGACTTCCCGGGGGACACCTTCCCCCCGCGCGGGATGTTCCTGCCCGACCCGACCCCCATCAAGGTGGACATCAAGGGCGCGGACTGGACCGCCAGTGCGGTGGTTCGCTTCACCAACGTCGCGGACCCCTACCTGCCCGGCGACCCCGTGGTCGACGCGCTGTCGTGTCCTCCGAAGTGACCGCGACCGCGCCCACGCTCAGACGCGGGCGAGCACCCAGTCGGCCATCTCGTCGGCGATGCCGACCCAGCTCGGCTCGTTGAGGATCTCGTGGAACAGGTGGGCCTTGCCCTCGTAGCGTCGGTCCTTGCTGCCCAGGCGATCGAAGACCGCGCGGGAGGCCGCCGGGCTCGCCACCTTGTCCTCGGCGCCGTGCGCCAGGTACACGGGCAGCGTGAGCTCGCTCGCGCGGGCGAGCAACGAGGCCTGCGCCTTCGAGGACTCGGTGAACCACCGCGCCGTCGCGCCCTTGTTGCCGAGCGGGTCGTTGTCGTAGGCCCGCGCGATGTCGGCGTCGTGGGTCAGGTCTTTGCCCGAGAGGCCGGCGGGTACGGCGAGGGTCGGGAGCAGCCGGGAGGCGACCTTGCCGACCCAGATCTTCGCCGGCGGCACCGCGAGGGCGAGCCCGAAGTACGGTGACGAGAGCACGAGGCCACAGAAGGCCTGCGGGTGCTCGAGGGCGTGGGTCGAGACGACGAGGCCCCCGAAGCTGTGGCCGAAGCCGAACAGCGGCAAGCGCTCGAAGCTGCGGCGCGCGAGACCGAGGACGAGCGTGAGGTCCCGGTGGTACTCGGCGAACTGGTCGCAGTGACCGCGCACGCCACCCGACAGCCCGTGTCCCCGCTGGTCGTAGGTGGCGACGGCGATGCCCCGCGCCGCGAAGTGCTGCAGGACGTGGGCGTAGCGCGCGGAGTGCTCGCCATAGCCGTGCACCAGCACGAGCGCAGCCCGCGGGTCGGGTGGCAACGAGAGCTTGTAGGCGAGGGGGACGTCGCCCTCGCGGAGGACGCCTTCGACGTAGGAGTACGGGGTGCTCACCCGCCGAGCGTCTCACGCACCGAGGGCGCGGTCCATCGCCTGGACGAGGCGCGGGACGTCGCGTTCGGCGACCGAGCACAGGGCGACCCGCAGGCCGTCGCCCTGGGGCACGACGAAGATGCCGTCTTCGCGCAGGCGCGCTGCCACCTCGGCCACCCGCTTGCCGGCAGGGACGAACACCGTGCAGAAGAAGCCGCCGGCGTAGCGGGGGAACACGAGGCGCGTGCCCGCGGCGGCGGCGTTGAACGCCCGCACCCGGCCGTCGAGCAGGCGCTTGAGGCCGGCCCGCTCCTCCTCGACCCGCGCACGGAGCGTCGGGTCGGAGAGCACGCGGGTCACGGCGAGCATGCCGGCGTGGTTGCAGTTGGACCAGGTGCCGCGGCACGAGAACGAGAGGGCGTCGAAGGTGCGCTTGCGCCGGCTCTCGTCGGGGTCGCATACGAGCAGGGCGCCGATGCGGGCGCCGTACTCGGTGTAGGACTTGCTGCCGGACCACGCGAACGCGAGCGCCACCTTGCCGAGGAGCGGCTCGAGGTGCCGCAGGAACGCGCGGGGATCGTCCGATCCATAGAGGTAGTATGCAACGTCGACCAGCAGCGTGATCGGGCCGCGCGAAGCGAGGCGCTCGACCGCCGAGACGACCCCGCTCCACTCGGCGTCGGACATCGAGTAGCCGGTCGGGTTCTGGCAGGGGTCGTTGAGGAAGACGAGCGCGCGGCCTTGCTGGTCGAGCGTGGTCTCGAGCGTGCTCGCGAACGAGGCCACGTCGAGCGCGCCCGGCCGACCGGCCTCGTCGAGGACGAACGTGCGGAAGGTGACCAGCTTGCGGTCGCTCTCGTCGGCGAGGGTCTTGTAGGGGCCCCAGTAGAACGACGAGGTCAGGAGCGCCTGGCCGGGCTCGAGGAAGTTGGCGAGCGCGAGGCGCAGCGCCCCGGTGCCGCCCGGCGTGGCCACGGCGATGGCCTGGGCCCCGAGCGGGTGATCGCCGAACAGCTCTCCGATCACGGCGGCATGGAACGCGGCGGGACCGGCGAGCGGCGCGTACGAGGCGGCCTGCAGCGCGGGCACCTCGCGCAACGCCTCGGCGACCGTGGGCAGGACCGCGAGGGTGCCGTCGTCGGCGAGGAGGGCGCCGACGGTGGCGTTGATCACGGCCTCGCCGCGCTTCTTGCGGGCGTTGGCCTCGCTGTTGAGGGCGAAGATCGGGTCGTCGGCGGGGCGCTGCTGGTGGGACGGGATCAGGAACTCCATCGCCCGGCTTCGATGGCCCGTTCCGTGCGGGGGCGCAATCGCGCAGGGGCGCTCGACGTCGTTCGCGGTGTCCCTCGTCCGCCCGGGGTTTGCTACGCTGACGGCATGGCGACGAGGCGGGAGCTCATGGACCGTGCCGAGGCGCGGTTGACGGCCCGCGCGGACGCGGAGGGCTCCGTCGAGGCCACGCGCTGCTTCCTGCGCGCCATGCTGGTCGGGATCGACGAGGACGGTGCCGTTCCCGACGACCTCGTCGCCCGCATCGCCGACCTCCTGAAGATCGACCGCGACGAGCTGTTCGGCGTGCCCGCCGCCAGCGGGGCCGGCTCCACCCGCCGCCTCAGCACCCGTCCGCCCTCGGTCGCCGCGCGCCGCCAGCGGGTCCTCGTCCTCGGCCGCGCCG
>CAZUZY010000499.1:0-5659 GCA_964624885.1 uncultured Polyangiales bacterium
CTGAGCGGCCGCGCGCAGCGGGCGGTCGTGTCCGCGCTCGCGGCCGACGGCGCGCGCCCGGAGGCCGTGGTCACCACCGCCTACGATCACGTGGGGGTGCTCGAGGCGTGGACCGACGAGGCGCTGCGCCCGGTCCACGCGTGGAAGCTCCTCAAGGTAGCCGGCGTCGACGACGCGGTCGCGCGCGAGCGCTGGCGGGCGATCTTCGCCGCCCGGCGCGTGTGTCACGTGCTGCTCGGGCGCGCGCCGAGCCTCGTGGAGGGGCCGTTCACCGACCACGCGCGGGTGTCGCGCGCGCTGCTCGCGGTGGCCGCCGCGCAGGGGAAATCCCTGGTGCGCACGCCGATCGTCGGCGACGGCGGCGGGGTGGTGTTCGAGCTCGTGCGGGTGTCGCCGTGCGAGTGAGCGAGCCGGGGCGCACGAGCCTCCTCGTGACGCTCGGCGTGTTCGCCGCCCTGGTCCTCGCGGTGAACGTGGCCTCTCGGCTCGCGCCCCGACCGGCGCCGCGGGGCGTTGGCTCGAGCTCCACCACCGCGCCCTCGCCCTCGCCCTCGTCCTCGGTCGCCCCCGAGGTCGCCGCCTATCTCGGGCCCCTCGCCGAGGGTGCGGCCTTCGAGGGCTTCCGCGTGACGCGCGTGGACCCTCTGCGTGAGGGGCGGCTCACCGTGCAGGTCGGCGCCTGGTCCATCGACCTGCACGCGCGCGACGACCACGCGCCGAAGCCGCTCGCCGAGACCGCCGCGGTCGCGCTCTATCTGCGCGGCTCTGGCGCCACCTCGGCCGACGCGCTCGCCGCGTGCACCGCGCTCGGCAAGGCGCTCTCCCTGCGCGAGGCCGCGGGTGCGAAGGCCCCGCCGCTCGCGCCCCTGCCACACTAGACTGCGCGGGATGTGGCTCGAGCTCGCCCTCGACTACCGGTGCAACCTGCGGTGCGTCGGGTGCCACGCGTGCTTCGACGACGGCGCCTCGCTGCCGCCCTCGGCCACCCGGGCGCGCCTCGAGGAGGCCCGCGCGCGGGGGGTGACCCAGCTCTGGCTCGGCGGTGGGGAGCCCACGCTGCGCGAGGACTTGCTGCGCGTGATCGCGACCGCGCGCGCCCTCGGCTTCACCACGGTCTCTCTGCAGACCAACGGCCTGCGGCTCGCGTACCCCGCCTACCTCGACGCGCTGATCGCGGCCGGCGTCACCGAGTTCCGCGTCAACGTGAAGAGCCACGACGCGACGATCCACGACCGGCTCTGTGGGCACGAGGGCGCCCACGCGCTCCTCGTGACGGCGCTCGGGTTGCTCGCGGCGCGCGCCCAGCGGGTGGTGGCCGACGTGCTCGTCACGCGCTCGACCGGCTCTGCGCTCGCCGAGACGGTCCGCGCCTTCTCGGCGCTCGGCGTGGCCTCGTTCTCCCTCTGGTGGCTCTCGGCCGTCGACGACGAGGTGGCGGCGGTGGAGGTGCCGCGCTTCGCCGACCTCACCGGTTCGCTCGCCGCGGCCGCGGAGACGGCTCAGCTGCTGGGCGTGGGACTCGAGAGCCTGCACACGCCGCCCTGCGTGCTGCCCCCGCCGCTCCGCGCGCTCTACCACCCTGTCTCCGAGCTCGGGCTCGTCGTGGTCGAGCCACAGGGCCGCGCCTTCGACCTCGAGCGTTCGCCGATCGAGGGCGGCGCATACGCGCCGGGTTGCGCCGGATGCTCCGCGCGCCCGCGCTGCCTCGGCCCGCGGGCGGACTACATCCGCCTCCACGGCGCCGCCGAGTTCGTCCCCCTGTGACCGTGTGGCGAGCTACGCTCCTGCCCGCATGACCGCGGCCACGCTCCCCCAGGATCTCGTCGAGACCGACGTCACGGACGGCACCGTCCGCCTGCGCGTCGACGCCCAGCTCTACCCGCTCGAGGCGGTGTACGCGGCGGCCTACGTGTTCATCGATCGCTGCTATGTGTTCCTCGATCGCGAGGGCGAGCGGATACGGGTGTCGCTCTCGCCGAAGGACGGCGCGCTCGACGAGGCGGCGCTCCGCGAGGTGGTCGGCGAGTTCACCAACGAGCTGCTCTCGTGCGCGTGGCGCAACCAGATCGCGCGCGACAACCGCGCCACCCTCGAGGCCGTCACCGCGCAGGCGCTGGCCGGCGCCCGCGGCGCGCCCACGCTGGCCGAGCTCGAGGCCTTCGACTTCTCCGAGGAGACCTTCGACGACCCGCTCGGCATCGCGATGTCGTGGGAAGAGAAGTACAAGAAGAAGACCACGGAGCCGACGGGCGGGGGCGAGCCGTGATCGAGCTGCGGTTCCACCGTGGGCTCTACGACGGCAACGCCATCGACGCCGCGCTGAAGGTGTTCGCCGAGCACGCCCGGTTCGAGCAGCGCGTCGACGACGAGCACTTCGTGGTCGCGGTGAGCGCCGACGAGGACGAGCGCGTCGTCGCGCGCGAGCTCGCCAACTACGCCCTCGGGCTCACCATCCGCAGCGCCAAGACGGGCGGTGTCGCGTGAAGCTCGTGCAGATCGGCCGCCCGAGCGCCACCTTCGCCCTGCCGTTCAAGCACCGGGCGGTCGGCGGCAAGGTGTTGATCACCAACACCGAGGGCAACTTCCTCCTTCTGACCGACGACGAGTTCAAGCAGTTCGCCGAGGGCACGCCGCCGAAGGGCTCCGAGCTGTACTCGCGCCTCGCCGAGCGCAACTTCGTGCGGGGCGCCGAGAACCAGGACCAGATGGTCGCGCGCCTGCGCGCCCGCAAGGGGTTCCTCTCCTACGGCCCCAACCTGCACATCGTGGTGGTCACGCTGCGGTGCAACGAGACGTGCGTCTACTGCCACGCCTCGCGCGCCAACATGGACGCGGTCCACACCGACATGACCAAGGAGACCGCGGAGCGCACGGTCGACAAGATCCTCGAGACCACCAACCCCAACGTGACCCTCGAGTTCCAGGGCGGCGAGCCGCTCGTCGCGTTCCCGATCGTGCAGCACATCCTCGAGTACGCCCTCGAGAAGAACAAGAAGGTGGGCAAGCAGCTCGAGTTCACCATGGTCTCGAACCTCTCGCTCATGGACGAGGACAAGCTCCGCTACCTCGTCGAGAAGAAGGTCCAGATCTGCACGAGCATCGACGGCCCGGCGCACCTGCACGACAAGCAGCGCAAGCTGCCCAAGCTCTCGGCGCACCAGGCGGCCACCCACTGGATCCGCCGGATCAACGAGGAATACGCCCGGATCGGCCTGGATCCGAACCTCTATCACGTGGAGGCGCTCCTCACGACGACCCGCGAGACCCTCCCGCTGTGGAAGGACGTGGTCGACACCTACGTGAGCCTCGGGTGCAAGGCGCTGTTCCTCCGCCCGGTCGACCCGTTCGGGTTCGCCGACCGCTCCGGCCCCAAGGTGGAGTACCCGCGGCGCGAGTACCTCGAGTTCTACCGCAGCGCGGTCGACTACATGCTCGAGCTGAACAAGCAGGGCGTGCAGATCCTCGAGCGGTTCGCCGCGATCTTCCTCACCAAGATCCTCGGCGGCGAGGACCCGAACTTCCTCGACATCCGCAACCCGTGCGGCGCGGGCATCGGGCAGGTGGCCTACAACTACGACGGCAAGGTGTTCACCTGCGACGAGGGGCGCATGCTCCACGAGATGGGGGACAGCACGTTCCTCCTCGGCGACGTCGACACGAGCTACCGCGACCTCATGGGCCACGAGACGGTGCGCGCGCTCGCCCTCGCCTCGAACCTGGAGGCGCAGCCCGACTGCGTGAACTGCACCTACCAGCCCTATTGCGGCGTGTGCCCGGTGCACAACCACAAGACCCAGGGCACGCTCTTCGGGCGGATGCGGGAGAGCACCCTGTGCGCCGTCCACAAGGGCATCCAGGACTACCTCTTCGAGAAGATCGGCGCCGGCGACCCGGAGATCGTCTCGATTCTCCAGAAATGGACGACCGTGCGGGATCGGACCCACTTCCTGCAGAGCTGCGCGCTCTAGAGCGCAGTAGAAGTGGCGTCGGCCGGGGTCTGGGGTCTATACTGACGAATCCATGGCCGAAGAAGTCCGGAAGAAACTCCCGACCTTTCGGCGTGACGCCGGCGGAATGTTGTCGGCCACCGAGCGCCGGATCTCCGACACGGCCCTGGAGAACAGCGGCAAGGTCGAGGGGTCGCCGGGAACCGACGGCAAGTTCTTCGGCCAGCACTGCTCGCACGGCAGCCACGGTTCGCACGGCAGCCACGGTTCGCACGGCTCGCACGGCAGCCACGGTTCGCATGGCTCGCACGGCAGCCACGGTTCGCACGGTTCGCACGGCTCGCACGGTTCGCACGGCAGCTGGTGACCGGTGTCAGCGGTCGCTGACGCCCACGCACGCGAGCCCGACATCCAGTCGCGCATCGCGGGCCGCCGCGAGCGTGTGCACATCCTGACCGGGGCGGTCTGCAACAACAACTGCATCTTCTGCATGGAGGAGGATCGTGACGCGCGGTACGTGACCAACTCGGCCACGACCGACGAGACCGTGCGCGCCATCCTCGACAAGAGCCGCGGCGCCGAGGAGGTCTGCTTCACCTCGGGCGAGCCCACCCTCAACCCACGCCTCCCGCTGTGGGTGCGCTGGGCGCGCGAGCACGGCGCGGCTCGCGTGAGCGTGATGACCAACGGCCGGGCGCTCTCCTACGAGAGGTACGCCGACAAGCTCGTCGCCGCCGGCATGAACCGGTTCTACGTGAGCATCCACGGCCACACCGCGAAGCTGCACGAGGGCCTCACCCGCACCCCGGAGAGCTTCGGGCAGACAGTGGCCGGGATCGAGGCCATCGCGCGCCGCAAGGGCCGGGGGCTCGAGCTGCACACGAGCACCGTGATCACCAAGCGCAACCTGCCGCACCTCGCGGAGATCTATGCGTTCCTGCGCGGGCTCGGCGTGGACCAGGTGGTGTTCAACGTGATGCAGGCCAACGGCCGGGCCGACACGTTCTTCGAGCAGATCTTCCCGCGCTACACCGACATCGCCGCCGCTGCGGCCCGGTTCGTCGCCGAGGTCGCGCCGCGCGAGCCGCGGGTCGAGGCGTTCTTCGTCGACATCCCGCTGTGCACGACCACCGCGCTCCCCGACTACAACCGCGGCTACGTGGAGAGCTACGTCCACTACGAGCCGCGCGGCGCCGCCCACGACCTCGCCCTCGCCCTGCGCGACGACGACGGCGGCCCGCTCGTGCAGATCCGCCGCGCCGATCTCGACGACGCCGAGCGCAGGAAGCAGCCCGCGTGCGCGCAGTGCCGCCACGACCACGCCTGCGAGGGCGTGTGGTCCAACTACCTCCGCCGTCACGGCTGGGACGAGTTCCAGCCCGTCCCGCGCTGACATGGCCGCCGCCACGACGACCCGCGAAGGGACGCTCCGCGCGTTCTCGACTCTCCGCGCGCGCCAGTGGGCGCACTTCGCGGTGCTGCCGTTCGCCGCCTTCGACGCGCATCCGTCGTGGGGGCGCGCGGCGCTCGCGGTGGGCGTCGCGTGCGCCTGCCTCGCCTACGCCTATGGTCTCAACGCGATCGCCGACCGGGCCACCGATGCGGTGGACAAGAACCCGCTCGCCGGGCTCGACCAGGCGCCCGAAGCGGCGCGCTTGCTCGTGATGGGCGCCGCCGCGGTCGCGCTCGGCCTGGCCGCGCCGCTGGGCGTC
>CAZUZY010000500.1:0-5622 GCA_964624885.1 uncultured Polyangiales bacterium
CTCGTGTGCGGGCGGGGGTTCTCCCAGATAGGCCTCGATGACCAGCGGGTCCTTGCGGATCTGCTCAGGGGTTCCCTGTGCAATGACGCTGCCGTGGTCCAGGCAGACGATGCGGTGGACCAGCGGCATCAGGAAAGGCATGTTGTGCTCCACGACCAGGATCGACAGACCCGATTCCGCAAACACGCGCAGGCGTTGCGCGAGATCGATCTGCTCGGCCTCGTTCAGTCCGGCAGCCGGTTCGTCGAGCAGCAGCAGCCGCGGCTGCAGGGCCAGCGCGCGGGCGATCTCGACCTTGCGCTTGATCCCATAGGCGAGCCCGCCCGCGGACAGCCGCGCGACCGACTCGATGCCCAACCCCTGCAGCAAGTGCAGCGCGTGGCCGCGCGCGCGTCGCCATGCAGGATCGCTCCACCCGTCACCCAGGGCTCGGCGGACTCCGCCCTTCTCGGACCGGTAGAAACCGATCGCGACATTGTCCAGCGCGCTCATGTCGTCGACCAGATTGATGTTCTGGAAGGTGCGGGCAACGCCGCGCCGCGCAACCTCGAAGCTCGGCAAGCCATGGATCGGCACGCCGTCCAGCTCCACGGTCCCGGCGTCCGGTGCATAGATTCCGGTGACGACATTGAGCAGCGTCGTCTTGCCCGACCCATTGGGGCCGATGAGCCCGAGGATCTCGCCGTGCGCGACGGCGAAACCGACTTGCTCGAGCGCGTTCAGGCCCCCGAACTGCTTGTGCAGGCCGCTCACGCGCAACAGCGGCGCGGCGGCCGGCGCGCGCGTCTGCGCGACGATCGACATCGTCAACGGTTGCGGCAGATCGGGCGCGGGTTCGGGCCAAAGCCGGGCGCGCCACTGCTGCAGCAGGCCGATCAGGCCGTATGGCGCAGCGATGATCGCGGCCAGCAGCGCCAGACCGTAGGCGACGAGATAGTACTTCTCCATCGCGCGAAACCACTCGGGCAGATGGACGATCAGGATGGCGCCCAGGATGGCACCAGCGGCATGAGTCCGCCCGCCGACGACGGTGATCGTCAGGCATGCCACCATGATGGGGAATTCCAGCGCTTCGATCGACACGACGCGAATCGTGTGCGCATACAGAGCGCCTGCGATCCCCGCGAAGGCGGCCGACAACAGGAACATCACGTAGCGCAGCCGGGCGGTGTCGATGCCCAGGGACTGCGCGGCCACCGGGCTGTCACGCGAGACGTGCAGGGCGGCGCCGTACAGGCCGCGCGTGATGCGCGACGAAAGCACAACCCCGAGGGCGACGACGATCCAGACCGCCGCCAAGATCGGTCGCCCCTTGGGGATCTCTTGTCCCAGCAGGCGCAAGCCCGGAATCCCCGACAGCCCGTTGGCGCCGCCGGTCAGATCCTGCCAGCCGATCGCGATCAGCAGCATCACCTGGGCGATACCCAGCGTGGCGAGCGCAAAGTAGTGCGACTCCAGGCGCAGCACCGGTGCCGCCACCACTGCGGCCAATAGAACGGGCAGCAGCGCCGACAGCACCAGTGTGGTCTCCCCGCCGAGCCCATAGCGAGCGGCGAGGATTGCGGTGGTATAGGCGCCGACGCCGAAGAAGCAACCCTGCGTCAGGGACAGCGCCCCCGCCTGCCCGAAGATGAACTGGTAGCCCAACGCAAGCAGCGCGTAGATGCCGACGATGGTCAGCAGCCGCAGCGAATACGCCGACGACATCGCTCCCATCCATACGACCAGCAGGGCGATGCCCAGGATCAGGAACGGGCGGATGCCGCGGCCGGCCCATTGCAGCCCGGCACTCATACCCGGCGCTGGACCGCCTCGCCGAACAGGCCCTGCGGGCGGAGGAACATGATCGCCAGCAGGCAAAGGTACAACAGGATCGTCGACGTGGTCTGCGTGAACATCCACGGGCTGAGCGCATCGATGCCGCGTACGAGCACCGGCAGCGATGGAAGCAGCACCTCGAACATCGCGATGATCAGCGCGCCGCACACCGCACCGGTGAGACTGCCCCAACCGCCGATCGTGACCGCGATGTAGGCTTTGATGATGTAGTTTGTGCCGTCCGTAGGCGAGACAAAGAAGGTGTTTGCGAGCATCAGGCCGGCGGCGCCGGCCAAGCCCGAGCCGAGCGCGAAGGTCAGCGCGATCATCCGGTTCACACGGATGCCGACGGCTTCGGCCATCTGCCGGTCCTGCGCCGTCGCCCGCAGCTTGCGGCCCAGGGACGTCCGATTGAGCAGCATATGCTGCGCGACGATCAGCACCGTGGCCGCCGCGATGATGGCCAACGCCTGCTGGCCGACCACCACCGGCCCCATCACCAGCGAACCGTCCGCGAACAAGGCTGGACCCTTGCGCGGCTCGGCGCCGTTGATGGCATTCGACGAGTTCTGCAGGACGATGCCGAGCGCGATCGTCGAAATGAACACCGAAACCGGCGGACGGTCGCGCAACGGGAAATAGGCGAGCCACGAAAGCAGGAAGCCGAAGACTGCCATCGCCAACACGACCAAGGGCAACAACAGGATGCCCGGTACCGCCAGCAAGGAGGACAGCGCTATGCCGACATAGCCGCCGGCCATCACCATGTCGCCGTGCGCGAAGTTGACCGAGGCCGTGGCGTTGAGGATGAGCACGAAGCCCAGTGCCAGCAATGCATACGATGCCCCGAGTGCCAGGGCATTGACCAGGATCTGCAGCAGCATGTCCGGGCCGCGCGATCAGTCGTATCGCTTGACGATCTTCGGGACGCGGCTGCTGCCGTCGTAACAGACGATGATCGACGAGTGGGCCATGTTGCCCTTGCCGTCCGACTTGTAGCTCATCGCGATTCCCTTGAACGTATCCTGGGAGAGGGCCTTGCGCACGTCCTCGGCAGTCCTGGCGCCGCGGCCCAGCGCGTCAACCACCATGGACGTTGCGTCGTATTGCGCCACGGCATAACCGTCAGGCTCGGTCTTGTACTCGGCGCGGTAGCGGGCGAGGAACTTGTCCATCTCGGGGCTGCCGCCGGAGACCGGCGAGGCGTTGGCTTCTGCGCACACCCCGCGCAGTTCCGCAGGTTCGACCAGCGCCACCGTTGCCGGCTGGCTGAGTGCGGAGCCTGAAACGATTTGCGCCTCGAGGCGCACCGCCGCGGCCTGCTTCGCGAACAACGCAGACGGCCCGCTGTGCAAATGCAGCATCACGATCTCGGGGTTGGCCGCACGGACCTTTCCGATGACGGGGGACATGTCTTTCACCGTCACGTCCAGCCCTTCTTCCATCAGCGGCGTCACCCCGGCCTTGCGCAATTGGTCGAGGATGTGCCGGTGACCGCTCTGTCCGTAAGCCGTTGTCTGATAGACGACCGCGACGCGACGCTTCTTGAGTTCCTCGAGGACATAGCGCACTTGTGCCCGCTTGGCCACCGCGTCGCCGGGGAAGAACCGGAAGACATACGGGTTGTTCTTCTCGGTGATGTCGGCCGTTCCCGAGATCGTCACCAGCGGCACCTTGCTCTCGAGGGCAACCGGCATCATGGCCAACATCTGCGGGCCCAGCATGGAAGCGACCACCGCCGTGACCCTGCCGCGCGACAGTGACCGCTCCAGGGCCATCGTCGCCCCTTCGGGAGAGGCGCCCGTGTCGGTCACTTCGGCGCCGATCTTGAGCGATGGCGGGGCATCCTTGATTGCGAGCAGCGCGCCGTTGCGCTGGCTCGTGCCCTCGAGTGCGAGGAAACCGGTGATCGGCACCAGCACCGGGATGTCCGCCTGCACCGTTTGCGCCTGCACCGGTAAGACGAAGATGGCGGCGCAGGCGAGTTGTGATGCGCAGCGACGGACGTCGGACATGTTGCGGATCATGCGATCTTCCCTTGCGACAGAACCGAGCCAACTGCGGCGCCAACGCTCCCGCAGGGGGGCGTCGGTGAACCGCACGACGGATGCGAGGTCCGCATCCTAACCGCGTACCAGAGGCCGGTCCATCGGACGACGCCGTGCGGCCTCGATTCCGGCTCATTGCCGTGCGGCGACCATGCCTGCAGCGAACCCGGAGGAAGCGCGCGGTCGTGGCCGGCGGTGACATGCGGTACGTGGCGCATTCGGGTTCGCTTGACGATCCCGATGCAACGCCGGTCGTCGGAGGACTGCTTGGCCGGGGCAGCCCGCGGCCGGGGCGCGAACTCCAGGATCGACAGGCCGACGAACCGGCATTGCGTCGGGCGGAGCCACGCCAACGTGCCGAACGCCGTGCGTTGCGCGACAGCGACGCGAAGGGCCTTGTCCGCTGCGTCCGCTCGGCAAGAGGTCTCGCCACCGTGCGCGACTGCGCTTGCGATCAACGGCAGCATCCGTGCAGGTAGAACAAGGAATGCGACGTCGAAGGAGGAACGAATTGCCACCTGGCGTCGTTCTCGCCGCTGCACTCCGCACGGCGCGAATAGGCCGACTGCTGTCGTGCCGTCGTCTCGGTGCGAGAATTCGCCGATGCTCGTGCTCGAACGCGGGGTGGCGCTTTCGCTCACTCGCGAGTGGAATTCATTTTCGACGATGGAGGTTCAGAATGGGCGAATCGATCCCGCTCGAGCGGCAGGTCATCCTGGCCCCGGGCGGTTATTTCGGGGCGACAGTGGCGACAGGTCAGCGGGTCAGGATCGTCGACCTCGAAGGGCAACAGGTCTCCGATTTCATGTCGTTCGCCCGGGAAGACCCGCGGGAGCAGCTTTCGATGTACAGCAGCCGGGCGGTCAACAGCAACTGGAGGCTCACTGCACCTCATCAGCTCTACAGCAACTTGGTTCGACCGATGTGGCAGATTGAAGTCGATACCGTTGGCGAGAACTACTGCGGCGGCGGCTATTGCAATGCACGGATGAACGCTTTGCGTTACGGAGCGCCGGATGCACCTAATTGCGAAACCAATCTCGAGAAAGCGCTGGCACCCTACGGACTGAATCGCTGGAGCTTCGGTCCCGACACATGCTTCAATATCTTCATGACCTATGCGTACGAGATGAACGGTGTTCTGGAGATTCGCGAACCCAAGAGCGGCGCCGGCGATGAAATCATCTTGCGAGCCCTTATGCCGCAGATCGTGGCCATTTCGAACTGCCCGCAAGTTCGCAATCCCGTGAACGCTGGGCGCCTGAAGCCCTTGCGGGTGGAGATACTGAATTAGTGCGAGACGGAGTGAAGAACGGGCCGATGTCCGTCGTGAGCCCGCTCGTGGCGGCCCGGCACACATTGCGCTCGGCCGTTCAAGTCGGTCTGGGGCATTGCTGTTCCGGTGCGCCGCTGGCGTCGTTGCCGGACACAAGAGCTCGTTGCCGGCCGGCGCGATCAAGCCGCACTTCACGCTGGCGCAGGCCCGGATGCCTGCCGGCGCGAAGCGGGCGCGCCGAGTTGCGGGCGCCATGCGCACGCCATGATCGACCCGGGGCGCTTGCCGATCGGAAGCCTCCTGGCAACGTCGACTTCAGCGCGGAGTGCGGTCCAATGCGCCTGCGTGTTGGATGCGGCCAGCCGCATGGCTGCGGTTCGGCGCGCCGCGCATGCTCAGCGCGCCTCCGGCGCTTGCGGCGACGCCGCGCTGCGCAGCACGAGCGCAACCAGCGCCGCGGTGTCGGCCAGCGGCAGCACC
>CAZUZY010000501.1:0-5619 GCA_964624885.1 uncultured Polyangiales bacterium
GGCGAGCGCGTCGAGGCGAGCGCGCACCGCCGCCGTCAGGCCGCGGGCCGCCGGGATCGCGTCGCGCGCGAGCACCGACAGCGCGTGGGTCACTTCGCCGAGCGGGTCGTCCATGGGCGAGGGCCATGGTACACCGAGCACGAGGGATGTCGCGCGCGCTCGTGTCGCTGGTCGTCTCGCTGCTCTACGCCGCGAGCATCGGCTGTGGGGACGGCAGCACCGCGCCCGTCGAGGCACAGGACACGAGCGCAGAAGACGCCGCGGCGGAGACCGGGCCCGACGCCCCGGCGGAGGTCGAGCTTGATGCGCTCGAGGACGGCCCCGTCGAGACCGCGACCGACGCGACCGCCGACGCGCTGCTCGACAGCACGATCGACAGCGGCGCGTTCGACACCGACAAGCCCGACGACGGCACGAGCGGCTTCGCCTGTGGCACCGAGGTGTGCGGCAAGAAGTTCCAGATCTGCCAGCGCGCGGCGTCTCCCGCGAGCTGCCCCGCCGACGAGACCGGGCCTTGCCCCGCGGGCTGCCCCGGCTGCGCGGAGCTGCCCTACGCCTGCGCGAAGCTCCCCGGCACGTGCTTCTCGTTCCCGAGCTGCGGCTGCATGCTCACCGTCCTCTGCGGCTCCTCGACCAAGGGCACCTGCACCGAGGTCGACGGCGCGTACACCGTCGCATGCCCCTGATCACACCCCCTCCCCTCCGGCCCGGCGATCGGATTGCCGTCGTCGCGCCGAGCTCGCCGTTCGACCGCGAGCGCTACGACCAGGGCCGTGCGTGGCTCGCCGCGCGCTACGAGGTCACCGCGCGCGACGACCTGTTCACGCGGACCGGCTACCTCGCGGGCGACGACGCGCGCCGCCGCGAGGAGCTCTCGACCGCGCTCGCCGACCCGACCGTGAAGGCCGTCGTCGCGGCGCGAGGCGGCTACGGCGCCACGCGGTTCGCGCACACGCTCGACTGGGCGGCGTTCGCGCGCGCGCCCAAGTGGCTGGTCGGCTTCAGCGACGTCACCGCGCTCCACGTGGAGGCGACGCGCGCGGGGGTGCGGTCGCTGCACGGCGCGATGGTGTGCTCGCTCGGGGGCGGCACCGAAGAGGCCCGCGAGCGCTGGCGCGTCGCCATCGAGGGCGAGCCCCTGACCCCCTGGACCGACCTGCAGCCCTGGTCGGCAGGCACGGCGACGGGCCCCGCGTTCGGCGGCAACCTGGCGCTGCTCGAGGCCTCCGCCGCAGCCGGCCGGCTCGCGGTGCCCGACGGCGCCGTCCTCTTCGTCGAGGACTGCACCGAGCGGCCCTATCGCGTCGACCGCATGCTCACCGCGCTCCTCGTCGGCGGCCACCTGGCGCGCGTCGGCGCGGTCGTCGTCGGCGGCTTCACCGACTGCAACCCCGGCCCCGACGGCGTCACCGTCGAAGACGTGCTCCGCGAGCGCCTCCTCGGTCTCGGAGTCCCGGCGGTCGCCGGCGCACCGTTCGGCCACGGCGACGAGAACCGCCCGTGGATCGTGGGCGCCCCCTGCACCGTCGAGGGCGGCGGGCAGGTCACGTTCTGATGCGATGCGCGTGGCTCGTGCTGCTCGTCGCGTGTCAGAAGACTGCTTCGCAGGCGACGCCCGACCCGGCGGCCTCGAAGCCGAGGGTCGAGGACACGCGCCCCGCAGCCATCCACGGGGTGATCGTGCGCACCTGCGCGCCGTGGGACGGACCGGCGCTGCGGATCGTGGTCTCGGACGAGGCCACGTGCGCGGCCCCGACCCCGAGGACGCGGACGGACGTGACGGTCTACCGCGACGTGCCGAAGGAGGACGCGAAGACCCCTCACCGCTGGAAGTTCGGCACCAACATCGACGAAGGACACGCGAACCAGCTCGGTGGTGTCGCGCCCGAGGAGCTCATCGGCTGGATCGAGCTCGACTACCCCCTTCACGAGCTCGTGAAGGGCCGGATGCGCCTGCAGGGCAAGGCCCTCCACGAAGCCACGTTCGAGCTCCGCCTCTGCCCCTCGCACCCGCTGTGTGGTTGACCCTAGAGCTTGAACGTCGCGCCGATGGAGAACATGTTGTAGCCGGTCTCGAGCTTGCCGGTGTTCACGATGGTGCACGTGCGGTACGAGGGCACCGACTGGCCGGGGCAGGCGTTGCGGTAGTTGTTCAGCGTCGGCGTGGCCGGGTCGTTCGGGTCGGGGTTGTCCGGCCGCGTGCCCGCGAGGCCGCGCAGCGAGCCGCCCGTCGCCGTGTTGTCGAACGTCTCGACGAAGATGTGCCCGTAGCCGATCGACACGTCGGCGAACGAGGCCGCGCGCAGCGTGGCGCCGAGGAAGAAGCCGAGCATGCGGCCCGGGTGGAAGTCGAGGTTCAGGTACTGCGGGTCCTGCCCACGGGTCTGGAAGAACCCGCCGAGGCGCACGCCGAGCTTGTCGGGGACCGCGACGTACTCACCGCCCACGCGGATCGCCAGCGTGTCCTGCCACTTCTTGAGGATCGACGCATCGGGCGGGACGTAGCTCGCGCACTTGGTCAGCGCGGTGCCGTCCGGCGCGACGCCGAGGCCGACGCACGGCTGCGGGTCGGTCGGGAACAGCACCGTGATCTGCTGGAACGAGCTGTTGTGCGCGTACTGGAAGTCGATCTCGAGATCGAACACGTCGTGCTTGAGGAAGTCGCGGCGCCCCTCGGCCGGCGGCACGGCGCCGGCGCGCAGCTTGTGGTAGCGGACGCCCATCCGGATCTCCCAGGGCTGCGGGAGGCGGAACTCCTTGAACTTGACCGGCGTGTCGATCGCACGCGTGGCGGGAGAGCCCTGGTCACCGTAGAACGGGCCGCTCAGCGTGACGTCGCCGTCGTTCTTCACGATGTCGGCGCTCCAGCGGAACATGGCGCCGATGTCGAACTCCGGGCTCGGCGAGGCGAGCGCGCCGAGCACGAAGGCCGGCGTGAAGAGCTGGCTCCACTTCACCGTGGAGCGCACCGCCGGCGTCGGCCCCTGCGCGGCGTCCTGGAGCGCGCTCTGCGAGCCCTGCGAGCTCACCTGCGACTCGAAGAAGGTCATCACGGCCTGGAAGCTCGCGCCGAGCCGCAGGCCCGGGAGCACCTCGGCGCCCACGCCGAGGGTCGGCATGATGATGCGCGCGTTCTTCGCGAGCAGCATGAACCGCTGGGGCGGCGGCGCCGGCGTACCGTCGTCGGTGGTGAGCGGCCGCTCGACGCCGTCCGGCCAGAGGGCCTTGCCGGTGCCGCTCGGGGTCCAGAGCGGCGCGAAGCCGATGCTCACCTTGGAGCTCACCGCGTAGTTGAAGGCGATCTGCGGGACGACGCCGACGTCGCCGACGCCGTTCTGCTTGCAGACGGTCGGGAACGGCTTGCCCTCGTAGTCGCCGGTCGGGAACTTGGAGCCGCCGTAGTTGCCGCCGACGGCGTAGTTGCCAGCGCGCGAGAAGCACTGCTTCTGGTAGGTGAGGTTGGTGTTGACCACGAACGCCGTGGGCTGACCGGCGAGGCCCGCCGGGTTCAGGCCGACCGCGAGCGGGTTGTCCGCGCGGGCCGTCCACGCGCCCGCGCGCCCCATGACCTCGGTGCCGTTCTCTGGGATCTCGAAGCCGTTGGCCGAGGCCCTCCCCGAGACCAGCAGCACGCCCGCGCCCGCGAGCAGACCCAACGAATGAAGAACGCGCTTGCCGTGACGCCGCATGTACCTGCCTCCGTCCGGCGCGCGAGACTAACGGAGTCGAACCGGCACTCGAAAGAGATTCCGGATCTTTCGTGCACGTCGGACGGCGTTCGTCGCGCAGCGCGTCATCCGAGGCGGAGGCCCCGCGAGAGCACGCGGCCGTTCACCAGATCCACCGCCTTCATGGCGCGCTTGCCCTCGAGCTGGGCCTCGAGCAACCCGACGACACCCGCGCCGCAGGCCACGAACACCCCGGATTTGTCGGCCACGGCGATGGTGCCCGCCGCGTGCTCGGTCATCGTGGTGTTGGTCTCGACCCGCTGCGTGCGGAGGATCCGGAGCACGCGGCCGTCGGCCAAGGTCGTGCTCGCTCCCGGCCAGGGCGACATCCCGCGCACGTGGTCGTGCACGGCCGAGGCCGGCTTGCTCCAGTCGATCCGGCCGTCCTCCTTGCGCAGGATCGGGGCCAGGGTGGCCGCCGCGTGGTCCTGCGGGCGCGCGACCAGGCGCCCCTCGACGGCGTCGGCCAGCGACGCGCGCACCAGATCGGCGGCGAGCGCACCGATGCGCACGCCGAGCTCGCCGGCGGTCTCGTCCGGGTCGATCGCGAGCCGTAGCTCGGCGAACACGGGCCCCGTGTCGAGCCCCTCTTCCATCTGCATCAGGCCGACGCCGGTCTCGCGGTGGCCACGCACGATGGCCCACGTGATGGGCGCCGCGCCGCGCAGCTGCGGCAGGAGCGAGGCGTGCAGGTTGAGGCAGCCCACGCGCGGCGCGTCGAGCACGTCGCGCGGGAGGATGCGCCCGTAGGCGATGACCAGCGCCACGTCGGCGCGCGCGTCACGGAGGAAACCGGCGAGCGCGCCGTCCCGCACCTTCACCGGCTGCCGCACCTCGAGCCCGAGCTCGAGGGCGCGCACCTTGACCGGGGGCGCGGTGAGGACCATGCCGCGACCCGCCGGCTTGTCGGGCTGGCACACGACGAAGGGGATCTCGGCGATCGCGTGCAGCGCCTCGAGCGCCGGGACCGCGATGGCCGGCGTGCCCATGAACACCGCGCGCATCAGACGCGACCCTTGGGCTCGCCGGCCGGCAGCGTGGCGACGAACGCCTCGAGCGCCTGCTCGACGCGGGCCGCGTCGCGACCGTCGAAGGTGAGCTTGGTGCGGTAGGGCGCGCCGATCCACGCCGGGTAGCTCCCGATCTCGACGTCGGGGTGCTGCGCGACCACCGCGTCGAGCAGCGGCTTGAGGTGGCCCTCGTCCATGTCGGTGAGGACGCCGCGCGAGACGAACGCCGAGGCGCCGAGCTTGCGGAGGCGCGCCCGGATGGCGCCGAGCTTCATGTGGAAGATCTGCGGGATCCCCGGCAGGCAGAACACGTTGCGCACGAGGAACGCCGGCCACGGGAGCTTCTTGCCGCCCACGTCCACCACGTCACCCTCGGGGCCGTCGGCCTCGGAGAGGAGCTCGGTCCCGACCGGCAGATCGGCCATCCCGAGGTGCCCCTCGGTGCAGCGCGCGCCGTAGAACCCGCGCAGCAGCGAGGCGATCTCCTCGCGCCGTTCGAGCCCCACGCCGAAGGCGTCGGCCACCGCGGCGAGGGTGACGTCGTCGTGGGTCGGGCCCACGCCGCCCGAGGTCACCAGCCAGTCGTGCGTGGAGGCGAGCGCGCGCACCTCGTCGCGGATGACCTCGCGCACGTCCTCGACCATGACCACGCGCGTGAGCCGCACCCCGAGCGCGCGCAGGTCGCGCGCCAGCACGACGAGGTTCGCGTCCTGCACCTTGCCGGACAGGAGCTCGTTGCCGATGAGGAGGACGGCTGCGGTCGGCGCGGGCGTCATGGGCGGGATGTTAGGCGTCCCCGTCGTCGGCCGCGACCACGTCGGCGTCGCCGAGGCGCGCGAGCAACCCCAGCAAGAGAACGGCCGCCACGCCCGCGCCCGCGC
>CAZUZY010000502.1:0-5612 GCA_964624885.1 uncultured Polyangiales bacterium
CCACCTGGTCCCATGACCCTGGCGACCGGTGGCCCCATGATGGTGGCGAGTGACAGGCTGTCGCCACGACGCTGTCCGCACAGGCGCGTCGCACCGAAAGGGCATGGGTGCCAACCACTGGACGTGCGATGACGGGAAGTGAACTCGCTACGCTCCATAGGCGAGCCACCGAGAAGCGCGCCCAGCGCCAGTGGGCGTTGAACGCACAATGCTCGCGTGGTTCGGCGGTCCCGCAGATACCGGCCAAGCAGCCAGCGTCGTCGCCACCAGCCCCTGAGAGCTCTCCTCACCGGGAGTTCGCGACCACCTCGAAACGGTCATCGCTTCTCGGGAACCAATAGAAAGCGATCTGGTGGCGCGCCTTTGACAGGCGTAATCTTCGCATCCTTCGACGCCATCGTGAACTTCCCGCCACTGTAGACAACTGTGCCATGGCCGATAGTCGCCTTCTTGTCGTCGCGCATCTCAACGTTCGTTGAGCCTCTAGAACGAAACTTGAAGAAGTCGAACTCGTCTGGCGGGGCGTCGAAGGTGGCGTCTGCAAATATGCCCTTTGGAAGCGTCACCACAATCGCTCCGACAACCTCCGCAAACTGAGCGAACGGGCCCTCGCAATTCGAAGCGTCGTCGGCGCAGGGCAGGAAGAGGCCAGACGCCTCGAGGCGCTGCTTTACAGTCGACCGCTCCGCTTCGCTGAGCTCACTCCACCACTCGCGATTTGCGACTACGAGGTCGGACGGGATGTTCCAGGGGAGAGACTGGTGCCGCAGATCGCTGAGCAGAGGGTCTTTCAGATCTTCAGGCGTGAAGAAGCTCGCCTTGCACTCACCAAATGCAGATTCACCTACAATCTTCCGTATTTCCGCCCGCCCATCGAGCTGCGTCCAAGCATCCTTTCCAGCCAGCTTCAGGTAGACCAACGGAAGCCTATGCGTGGAAGCAGAGTACGAATCGCCAACGAAATAGCTAGCATCCGGCCTGCTGAGGGGCCCGCTCACACCACAGCCTTTGGTCCAACCAAGCTCGACTGGATACGAGAGACTGCTCTGAATGTTCTTTCGTCCGATCGGGATGGTCAACTGGCTGTCCGGCGACCGATACTTACGAGCCAGTGCAACCACAGGAGACAGAAAGGCGACCTTGACAGAGCAGCGGTTCACTCTCTCGAGCTGTCCGCTGTACGTGCTCGGTGCAATCACCTCGAAACCTGAGCCCAGGCCGGTCTGAAAGCTCTTCGTCAGCGCGGCACTGTCTCCCGATGCACCATAGTCAGCAATTCCGACTTGGATCTTCGAACTCCCGGTGCACTGACGGGCTGAACCTGAATCTGGACCCGAATCAAAACCAGATTCCGAACCAGACTCCGATCCGGAATCCAAACCTGAATCCAAACCGGAATCCATAGTCGCTGTGCAGAACGATCGAGTGGCCTTGTGTACCAAAAGGCCAGATGCAATGAAAGCTGCTGCGGGAATCAGCAGTGCGATCAACCCTCTAGGCCCCAACAGTTTTCGCTGGGCACCGTTCTTGAGAGCGTCCAGACTAACGGTTGGCGGGCTCGGCGCTCCGCCTGCGTATCTCGCCGCCTGCCGCTCGCCTGCGTAGACAAGCGCCCTACGCTCATCGTCGTTGAAGAAGTCCAAATCGGTTCTAAGACGCGAGGCGAGAGCAATAATCTCGGCGCCATCTCCAGCGGGGCGCCCGAGAGGGCTTGCGAGGCGGAAGTGCTTCGCATGACCATTGGATTGAATCGCCGCATCGGCTCTCTGAGCCATCAGCAAGTCCACTGTTCTCGAGACGGATGAAAGTGCTGTCCCGAACAGAGCGTCCACTTGGTCGAGCGGCCCCGAGGCATCACTGACCCAAAGATCTAGACTTGGGTTGCTCACTGCCGTGAGACCCAAGTTGTCGAACACCCCTCCATCTGTCAGGCTTCTATCCGGAAACGCTCCGACAGCCATCGATCCAAGTCGATTTGGCCCCGCGGCGCTGTCACCGGCAGCGACGGTCAGGTGCTCCTTGGTGAAAGGCTGGGCCGCATAGAACAGAGGAAACGCCGCCGAGCACACGCATGCACTCGCCACATCAAAAGACTTGCTGACGCGTGCTGACACCCAAGCGTCCGGTCGGCCATCGCCCCCCCCGTGCCACCTCGCTTCGACGGATCCGTCACTCTTGAGGTCAAAATAGACTGGAGCGCAACGTCTCAGATCACAAGACACAAGCGAGGCCTCAAATGGCCTGTCCCCGGTCGTCTTGAAGATCCCTTGCAGAAGTCGTCGGAGAATCCACGTGCGCAATGGCAGCCATGCCAGACCAACCTGTCGAACCCCAAATGAGTTGATCCGGTTGAGGTCTTCCTCGACTCTCCGAATCGCGTCCTCGCTCGACAAAGAAGCGTGCTTCCAAAGCAGGGCTGCGACTACCGCACCGCCCGACACGCCGACCACCTGCTTGACGTGGCCCAAGCACCCCCTACTTCGGAGGTGCTTGATGACGCCAAGGTGAAAGTAGGCGGCCCTCCATCCGCCGCCCGAGAGACACAGCGCTGCCCCATGAGGGGAGACCATCAATTCACAGGTCTCCTCCTTCGGAGGCTCCTTCGGTGCAGCCCTGTCCCTCTCTCCGCTGTCCTTACTCCCGCCGACGGTCATGTTGATCCTTTCAGATCGACAGGAACTCCCGCTCGTTCGAGCACTCGCCGCTCCCGTAGAAGACGAGCTCGCCCGCGGGCACGAAGCAGAAGTCGTTCTCCCGCTGCCCCTGCGTCTCCCGCGTGCTGACCAGCACCTTCATGCGGGAGAGGGTGCCACAAAAACCAACCCGGAGCGGAGGACCGGACGGGGACGGTCCGGGAGCGACAAAAGCAAAGAGGGCCGCCGTCGCCGGCAGCCCCCTCTCAGCATCGCGCAGGGTTACTGCTTGTTCATCTCGTCGTACTGCTCGCGGACCGACTTGGCGCTCTTCTCGAGCATGGCCTTCTCCTCGTCGGTCAGGTTCAGCACGTGGATCTTCTCGACGCCGCCGGCGCCGATGACGCAGGGCACGCCGCAGAACATGTCCTTGTAGCCGTACTCGCCGTTGCAGTAGGCGGCGGCCGCGAGGAGGCGCTTCTCGTCGCGGAGGTACGCGCGGGCCATGGTGACCGCGGCGGTGGCCGGCGCGTAGAACGCGCTCGTGCCCATCAGGTTGACGATCTCGCCGCCGCCCTTGCGGGTGCGGTCGATGTGCGGCTGCAGGGCCTCGCGGCTCATGAGCTGGGTGACCGGGATGCCGTTGACCGTGGTGGCCGAGACGATGGGGACCATGTCGTCGCCGTGGCCGCCGAGGACCATGCAGCGGACGTCCTTGGTGGCGACGCCGAGCGCGCGCGCGACGAACAGCTGGAAGCGCGCCGAGTCGAGCACGCCGGCCATGCCGACGACCTTGCTCGCGGGGAGGCCGCTCGCCTTCCACACCGCGTAGACCATCGCGTCCACCGGGTTGGTGATGACGATGACGAAGGCGTTCGGCGCGTACTTGCCGATGTACTCGCCCCACTGCTTCATGATCTTGTGGTTGAGGCCGATGAGGTCGGCGCGCGACTGGCCCGGCTTGCGCGGGAAGCCAGCGGTGATGATGCACACGTCGGTGTCCGCGAGGTCTTCGGGGTTGGCCGAGCCCTTGATGTTGCGGTCGTAGCCGAGGATGGCGCCGTTCTGCTCGAGGTCGAGGGCCTTGCCCTTGGCGAAGTTCTCCTTCTCCTTGATGTCGAACAAGGTCACGTCGCCGAGCTCCTCGCGCGCACACAGCGCAGCGAGCTCACCACCGATGTTGCCTGCGCCGATGAGCGCGATCTTCGTGCGGGTCTTGGCCATGGAGCATCTCCTCTTGCGGGGACCGCGGCATACACCCGCCGGGCGCCCGGGGGAACGACCGGTCGATCGTGACCGGCCGTAGGCACTGCTCACCCGGCTGTGGCACGAATGGCACAGGCCGCTCCCTCGGCGCGAGCGATCTTTCGCGGCGATTCGGGGCCCGACCGTGGCCGCACGACCGGCACGACTCTTGGAAGACGGGCGCCATGCGCTTGTTCTTCACCCCGGCCGCCTTCGCCCTCGCGCTGCTCGCCGCACCCTTCGCCCGCGCCGAGAGCGAGGGTTCCCCGGAGACGCCCGCGCCCGCGCCCACGCCCGCGCCCGCGCCCAAGGGGGGGACCACGGTGGTCGCGCCCCCTGGCAACGGCGTCACCGTGGTCGCGCCCGTTGCGGGCGGCGGCACGGTCACCGCCCAGGGCTGCGCGGTCGTCCAGGTGGAGGGCGCCCCCGCGGTGGTGCAGGGCGTGGGCAGCGTCGCCGACACCGCGTGCGCGCCCTACCAGCCCGCCGATCCGCCGCCGCCCAAGATCATCTACGTGCAGGTCCACGACCGCCCGCGGTTCGCGCCGGATCCGAGCCGCGGCACGCTGATCGCGCTCGGCGCGGTGGCCCAGGGGCTCGGCTCGCTCGTGCTCGGCGCCTGGTACGCGCAGTCGATGCACGACGAGTACTACGACTGCCACTCCGAGAAGGGCCGCGTCTACACCAAGACCGGCCCCAGCTACTACGGCGGCACCTACACCTACCCCGACTACGCCGCCGTGAAGCAGGCGTGCGGCTCGGCCGGCGCCTGGGCGCCGCTCGCGATCTACACCGCCAACATGGCGTTCTCGCCCCCCCTGGCCTCGTTCCACGTCGGCGCCACCAAGCGCGGGTGGATCTTCGCGGGCGCCATCACCGCCTCGATCGCCGCCGGCAAGATCATCGACATGCGCGACCAGGACGACGGCTGGAAAGGCGTCGGCACCGGGGGTGCGATCCTCGGCTTCGTGATCCCCGCCACGCTCGGCATCGTCGCGCTCGCGACCACGCCCCACCGCGAGGACCTCCAGGAGACCAAGCCCGAGACCGCGTCGTTCACCAACTTCGGCGTGGCCCCGGTGGGCGACGGCAAGCACGGCCTCACGGGCGCGTCGCTCGCGCTCGGCGGCAAGTTCTGATCACGGCCGCAGCATCTCGCAGTGCGGGATGCCGTCCTCGTCGTAGTCGGCCGACACGCGCGCGAACCCGAGCTCACCGTAGAAGCGCTCGAGGTAGGCCTGCGCCGAGATGCGGATCGGCACCGCGCCGTGGAGGCGGGCGACCGCGGCGAGCCCCTCGCGCATCAGCACGCGCCCGAGCCCGCTGCGCCGCACCTCGAGCGCGGTGACCACGCGACCGATGCTCACCTCGGGGTACTTCTCGCCGGGCGGCACGATACGCAGCGCGGCCACGCACGGGTCGCCGAGCCACAGGTGGTGGCAGACCTGGTCGTGGCCGTCGGCGTCCAGGTAGGCGCAGGCCTGCTCGACGACGAACACGCGCTGCCGCAGCGACATGAGCGCATACAGCTCGGCCGCGGTGAGGTCCGCGAAGGCCTTGCAGTGCGGCTCCAGCGTCTGCATCCCCCGCATACCCTGAGCCGCCGCCGCGATCAGTCGGTCGAGCCGTCGACCGCGTCGGCCGCGGTCTCGTCGGCGTCGGCCGCGCTGCTGTCGCTCGTGTCGGCGACGGTGCTGTCGGCGGTGTCGGCCGTGGCGCTGTCGGTCGCGCTGT
>CAZUZY010000503.1:0-5579 GCA_964624885.1 uncultured Polyangiales bacterium
CGGCGCCGGGGACGAGCTTCTCGGGCTCCGCGCCTACCGGCCCGGCGACGACACCCGCCAGGTGCACTGGCGCAAGACCGCCGCGGCCGGGCACCTCGTGCTCCGCGAGCACACCGCCGAGGGCGCGCCGGAGATCGAGATCGAGCTCGACGACGTGTGCGCTGCGCTCGAGCGGCCCGAGGCCGACGAGGAACGCCGCCGCTTCCTCGACGGCCTCGAGACGCGGATCCGCGAGGTGGCGTCGCGCGCGGTCGCCCACCTCGCGCGGGGCGATGGTGTCGTCATCGCCACCACCAGCGGCACGCGCATCCGCGGCAATCCGCGCCTCGGCAGCGATCCCATCCTGCGCTTCCTCGCCCTGCTCGAGCCCACCGCCACGACCACCCGCGTCACGCGCGGGGAGGCGGCCGAGTGAAGTTCGGGCTCACGCACCGCATCCTGACCAGCGCGCTCGCCACGCTGGGCGTGCTCGCCATCGTGCTGTCGGGCGCGCTGCCCAAGGTCACGGTCGCGCTCCTGGTCCTCGGGCTCGTCTTCGCCCTCGTCACGACGGAGAAGTTCCAGCAGTCCACCACCGCGCGCTACGCGGCCGCGATCGTGCCCTCCCTCGTGCTCGGCGTGGAGCTCCTGCGCTTCGTGTCGGGCGCGCCGCTGCTCGAGCTCGCGGTCGAGTTCGCGGCGGCGCTGCAGATCGTCCGCCTCGCGACCCGCCGCGGAGCCACGCACGATCAGCAGGTCGTCCTGCTCGCCCTGCTCCACCTGGTCGCCGGCACCGTGCTCGGGGGGGGCCTGGCCTACGGGGTGTGTCTGTTCGGCTTCCTCGTGCTCGCCCCGGGCGCGCTCGTGCTCTCGCACCTCCGCCGCGAGGTCGAGGGCAACTACCGCCAGGGCGCGCGCGACCGCACCGGCCTGCCGGTCGACGTGCCGCGCATCCTGCGCTCCCGGCGGGTGATCGGGCCCGGGTTCCTCGCGCTCACCTGCCTGCTCAGCCTGCCGATCATCCTGTTCACGGCGCTCCTGTTCGTCCTGTTCCCGCGCGTGGGCTTCTCGCTGTTGCTGTTCCAGTCGCAGCACCCCGGGCGCATCACCGGGTTCTCGGATTCGGTCGATCTCTCGAACGTGGGCAAGCTGCGCGAGGATCCCGCGATCGTCGTGCGCTTCCGGCTGTCGGATCCGCCCAACGGCACGCCCCCGCCCAAGATGATCCTGCGCCTGCGCGGCACGGCGTTCGACGAGTACCAGGGCGGAGGCAAGTGGTCGCGGACCAGCGTCGATCGCCTCCCCCTGCAGCGCCTGGGCTCC
Source organism: uncultured Polyangiales bacterium (assembly GCA_964624885.1). GTDB lineage: Bacteria > Myxococcota_A > Polyangia > Polyangiales > JADJMO01 > JADJMO01. The sequence continues at coordinate 1,303 of CAZUZY010000503.1, forward strand.
GACGTACCGCTGCTGCGGTTCCCCGATCCGGTGCGGGATCGCTCGGTCAAGATCGAGCTCGAGCCGCTCGAGCCGACGGTCATCTTCCTGCCTCCCCAGACCGCCGCGCTGCGCTGGACCACCGGGGCCGATCGGCTGTCCGCCACGCCACCGCCGCTGGTGCTCAGCGCCGAATCCACGCTGCGCTACGAGGCGGCCCCCGAGCGCGTGCTCCGCTACGAGGTGTTCCTCGCGCAGCCGAACGAGATCGTCGACAAGCCGCTGAGCAAGGCCGAGCGCGAGCGCTACGTCCAGCTGCCCAAGGAGACCTCCACCCGCATGCGCGAGCTCGCCCGCGAGTGGACCAAGGGGCTGCACACCCCCGCGGAGAAGGCGGCGGCGATCTCCTCGCACCTCGAGCACGAGTACCGCTATTCGCTCGAGGCCCCGTCCGGCGGCAAGGCCGACCCGATCGACCACTTCCTCTTCGAGTCGCGCGCGGGCCACTGCGAGTTCTTCTCGACCGCGATGACGCTCTTGCTGCGGGTGGTGGACGTGCCAGCGCGCAACGTCACCGGCTTCGTCGGCGGCACCTGGAACCGCTTCGGAGGGTTCTACGCCGTGCGCCAGGGCGACGCGCACTCGTGGGTCGAGGTGTACACCGAGGGGCCGAAGTTCACGGGGTGGGCCACCTACGATCCGACGCCCGCGGTCGGCGCCCAGCCCCTCGCCCAGAACACGGGCCCGCTCTCCACCCTGCGCGAGATCCTCGAGGCCATCTCGCAGAGCTGGGACCGCTATGTCGTCGGCTACGACCTGCCGACCCAGATGGAGTTCTTCCGCAGGGTGCAGCACGCGTTCGAGCGGCGCCGCGCCGTCGACACCAGCCCGAGCTTCGGCTCCGGCGTCTCCAAGGCGCGGGTCGCCTTGATCCTCGGCTTCGGCGCCGCGGCGCTCGGCGGCTACTGGCTGTGGCGGCGGCGCAAGAGCCGCTACGCGGCCTCTCCGGCCGAGCGTGAGGCGCGCAAGCAGCGGCGCGCGACCCGGCTCTGGATGGACCTCGAGGAGGCGCTGCTCGCCCGGGGGGTGACGCGGCCCCGACACGTGCCTCCGCTGCGCTTCGTGGAGCAGCTCCGGGCCACGCGCGCGGACGAGCTCGCCGACGAGGCGTTCATGCTGGTGCACGCCTACACGCAGGCCCGGTTCGGCAACCAGCCGCTGAGCGAGGACGAGGAGCGGGAGTTCGCCGCGCGGGTCGCCCGGATCCGCCGGACGCGCGAACCACGCTAGGCTCCTCGACCCATGCTCGACCGTGTCGCCCTCGGCGCCCTGCCCGAAAAGCCCCACACCGTGTTCCGCGCGGCGGCCGACGGCCCGCTCGCGGGCGCGCTGCTGCAGGAGGAGATGTTCACGCGGGGCGGCTTCGACGGCCCCTACTCGTACCTCTACCACCAGCGCCCGATCACCGCGCCGATCGAGGTCGCGGCGAGCACGCGGGGGTTCCCGATCGCGCGCGCGAGCGACGAGGGCAACCACCCCCTGCGGCGACGCCTCTACCACGCGCCCCAGGCCACCCGGCGAGGCCCGATGCTGGAGGCGCGCACGTCGGTGGTGGTGAACGCCGACGTGGCGCTCTACGTGCTGCGGCCCGATCGGGACGACGACGTGCTCTTCGCCAACGGCGACGGCGACGAGCTGTTCTACGTGTTCGAGGGTGAGCTCGAGCTCGAGTCGGTGTTCGGGCGGCAGCGCTGCGTGGCGGGCGACTACGTGCACGTACCGCGCTCGACGATCCACCGCTGGAAGCTCCTCACGAAGACGGCCGAGCTCATCGTGTTCGAGTGCCGCGGCGGCTGCGTCATCCCCGGGAACTTCCGCAATCCCGTGGGACAGCTCAAGCTCGACGCGCCCTACACCCACCGCGACTTCGGACGGCCGACCGCGCCGATCGCGACCCTCGACGCCGTCGCCGAGGGACCGCGCGACGTGATCGTGAAGAAGGGCGATCGCTTCACGCTGCACCGGCTCGCGCACACGCCGCTCGATGTGGTGGGCTGGGACGGATACGCCTATCCGTTCACGTTCCCGATCGAGAAGTACCAGCCGAAGACCGGGCTCATCCACCTGCCGCCCACGATCCACACGACGTTCACCGGGCCGGGCTTCGCGATCTGCTCGTTCGTGCCGCGGGTCACCGACACCCACCCCCAGGCGATCCCGTGCCCGTACCCGCACTCGAGCGTGGACTGCGACGAGATCCTCTTCTACGTCCGCGGCAACTTCACGAGCCGCAAGGGGGTCGGGCCGGGGAGCCTCTCGCTGCACCCCGCGGGGATCCCGCACGGACCGCACCCTGGCTCCTACGAGAAGAGCATCGGCTCGACGCGCACCGACGAGCTCGCCGTCATGATCGACACCTTCGCGCCGCTCGTCCCGACCACCGACGCGGTGGCGCTCGAGGAGCAGGCCTACCACGAGAGCTGGACGCTCTGACCGCGGGCGATCGGGACGGACGCGGAAAAGGCGGCCCAAGGTCTCGCCGTCCCGTACCGTCCCAACAGGGACAGTGACCAGGCGAGGCGCGGTGGGCAGCGGACGGTCGGCGGGCCGGGTGGTCGGCCGCGTGCTGTTCGCGACGCTGCTCGCCACGGGCCTCGGGGGCGCGAGCGCGGCGCACCGGCCGACCCACTACCTCGCCACGCCGAGCGGGCACCCGGCACCCTCGACGACCGGGGAGTTCGCGGTCGACAGCGCATCGATCGCTCCGATGACGTCGGTCGCGCCGAAGGCCGCGCCCAAGCCCGTGCCCAAGCCGGCGGCGCGGCCCACGACACCGCTGTCGCACTGCGCAGGCGTCGACGCGGTGCCCCCGCCGGCGAAGACCTTCGCGACCTGCACCCCCGACCAGGGTCACGAGACGATCACCCTGGTGTTCGTCACCGACATGCACGCGCACGTGCACCGCTACCTCCCCGGCAAGCGGTCGCCGCTCTCGGTGCTGCGGGCCTACGCCGCGCGCCGGCGCGTCGAGACCGGCGGGCGTGTCCTCTTCCTCGACGGCGGCGACGACCTCGAGAAGGGCGCGCTCCTCGACGCGCGCTCGGAGGGCGCCGCCACGATCCACCTCGTCGACCACCTCGGCCTCGACGCGCGCACGATCGGCAACCACGACTTCGCCTACGGGGCCGCGAGCGTCCTCACGCAGGCGAGCACCACGGCGTTCCCGGTGCTCGCCTCGAACGTCGACGGCCCCCCGGGGTTCGGCGCGCGCCGCACCGTCACGCTGCAGGTCGGGTGCGCGAAGGTCGGGCTGTTCGGGCTCTTGCTCCCCCCCTACGACGAGCTCGACGAGAGCCACGACACGCCGTACCTCGGGGCGTTCACGGCGCGACGCGACCCGGACGGCCGCTACCCGAAGCTCGCCGAGGCGCTGGCCAAGGAGCTCCGCGCGGACGGCGCCGACGTCGTCATCGGCCTCAACCACCTGGGCATGGCGCGGGATCGGCCGATCCTCGAGGAGGCGCCGACGGTGGATCTCGTCCTGTCGGGGCACGATCACTTCCACATCGGGGGCCCGCTGCGCGGGCGCTACGGCTTCCTCGTCGACGGGGGCTCGTTCCTCCCTGGTCAGGGCGACGCCAACGGCGAGGCGCACGTCGACGAGGTGACGATCGACGTCGATCTCGGGCGCCACGCGGTGCGACTGCTCGGCATGAAGTCCCTGCGGCTCGCCGATCTGCCCGATCTCGACGCCGATCTCGAGGCCGAGGTCGAGCGCATGCAGGCCTGCTTCGCGCCGGGGGCCGACGCGCCGATCGCCGACCTCGCCTTCCCGGTGCGCGCGAGCGCCCCCGCGGTCTGGGCGCCGATCGTGGAGGCGGCGCTCCGGCGGCGGTTCCCGAGCGCCGACGCCTGGCTGTTCGAGCGCGCCTCCTACGGCGGGATCGCCAAGGGAGACCTCTCCGAGGGGCCGGTGTCGGCCCAGGCCCTCGCCGACTTCGCGTACGTCGAGAAGCAGAAGCCCGGCGGGCCCGGCTTCACCGCGCTCGTGCCGGTGGCCATCGAGGGCGCGGCGCTGCGCGCGCTCTGCGCGGCGCCGACCTACACGGCCTGGGACCTGCGCGTGCAGCGGCACTGCCCCGACGAGATCGTCGACGGGCGCACCTACCAGCTCGTGATCCAGCGGCGCACCCTCTACGCGCCGCGGCGCGCGTTCTCCACGGTGCCGGCGGGGTTCCCGGACGCCGCGCGGGTCGACGCGGGGGCCGTCGAGGTGCGCGACCTGCTCATCGAGCACG
>CAZUZY010000504.1:0-5508 GCA_964624885.1 uncultured Polyangiales bacterium
CGCACACGTGCGCGACCGAGCGCGCGCGGGGGTGCAGGGCGTAGAGCGCGTAGAAGCTCGCGACCCCGTAGGCCTCGGCCGGCGGCACGTGCAGCCTCCGGCACACGTAGGCCAGCGCGCCAGGGCTCACCCAGCCGACGCGGGCCTGGGCGGCGTGCAGCGCCGGCAGGAGCAGCGGCCTCCGACGCGCGGCCTCGGCGACCCCCACCACCGAGCGCGCGTCGTCCACGGCAGGGCCGAGGGCGGCGTCGATCGCCGCGCGCTCTTCCTCGGTCGGCTCCGGCCCCTCGAGCTCCAGATCCATCGCTACTCCTCGGCCGCCGCCGTGTCCGGCAGGGCCAGCTTCTCGATGCGCACCGAGGCCGCCTTGAACTCGGCGGTCCCCGACTTCGGGTCGAAGGCGTCGGTGGTGAGCGTGTTCGCGTCCGCGTCCTCGAGGAAGTGGAACGTCATGAACACGAGCCCGGGCCTCAGGTTCGGGTCGAGGTGCACGGGCAGCTCGACCGAGCCGCGCGGCGAGCTCATGCGCACGCGCTCGCCGTCGACGAGGCCGAGCGCCGCCGCGTCGGCCGGGAACATGTCGACCGTCTCCCCGCGGTGGAGCGGCGAGGTGAAGTGCTGGGTCTGTACGTGGGTGTTGTACGCGTAGAGGCGGCGTCCCGTCGTCAGCCGGAACGGGTACTCGGCGCTCACCTGCTCGAGCGGCCCCTCGTGGCGGGTCACGGTGAACGGCGCGCGGCGCCCCTCGACCGGGTCCTTCCAGAGGCGGCCGTGCAGGAATGGGGATCCCTCGGACTGCTCGTCGGGGCAGGGCCACTGGATGCCGCCGAGCTCTTCGATGCGCGCCCAGCTCATCCCACCGTGCATCGGCGAGAGCGTGCGGAGCTCGTTCCAGAGCGCCTCCGGCGAGAGGTCGCCGAGGTCGTGGCCCATGCGGCGCCCGAGCTCGCCGAGGATCCAGAAGTCGTCGCGCGCGCCCTCCGGCGGAGAGACGGCCTTGCGCACCCGCTGCACGCGCCGCTCGCTGTTGGTCACCGTGCCGTCGGTCTCGCACCACGAGGCCGAGCCGGGCAGCACCACGTCGGCGAGCTCCGCGGTGCGGGTGAGGAACAGATCCTGGACCACCAGGATGTCGAGGTCGGAGAGCAGCTCGCGGGTGTGCCCCGCGTTGGCCTCGCTCTGCGCCGGGTTCTCGCCGAACACGAGCAGCCCGCGCAGCTCCTTGCGCTCCATCGCGAGGAACATCTCGGTGAGGTTCCACCCGTTCTGCGGGGGGATGGTGGTCTTCCAGGTGGCGTCGAAGCGCGCGCGGACCGCGGCGTCCTGCACGTCCTGGAAGCCAGCGAGCTTGTGGGGCAGGGCGCCCATGTCGCCGCCGCCCTGCACGTTGTTCTGGCCGCGCAGCGGGTTGAGGCCCGCGCCCCAGCGCCCGACCTGGCCAGTCGTGAGGGCGAGGTTGATCAGCGAGAGGACGTTGTCGACCGCGTCGTGGTGCTCGGTGATGCCGAGGGTCCAGCAGATCATCGCGCGATCGGCGGTGGCGTAGGCCCGCGCGACCTTGCGCAGCTGCGCGGCGGGCACCCCGGTGACGGCCTCGGTGGCCTCGGGCGAGCACGCCGGGCTCGACACGTGGGCGGCGAACTCGGCGAACCCCACCGTGGCGCGCTTGATGAACGCGCGGTTCTCGAGGTGCTCGTCGAGGATCGCGTGGGCGAAGGCGTTGGCGAGCGCGATGTCGGCGCCCACCTGCACGGGCAGCCACTCGTCGGCCCACTCGGCGGTCGGTGTGCGGCGCGGGTCGACCACGACCAGGCGCGCGCCCCGACGCAGCCCCTTGATCACGTGGTGGAAGAAGATCGGGTGCGCCTCGCGCGCGTTCGATCCCCAGAGGAGGACCAGATCGGTCTCCTCCACCTCGCGATAGGAGTTCGTCCCACCGCCCGCTCCGAACACCGTCGCCAGACCGACGACGCTAGGGGCGTGTCATGTTCGATTGCAGCTGTCGATGTTGTTGGTGTGGAACGCGACGCGCGCCAGCTTGGCCGCGAGGTAGTTCACCTCGTTGGTCGCCTTCGAGCACGAGAAGATGCCGACGCCCTTGCCGCCGTGGCGGTCGCGCACCGCGGAGAGGCCGGCAGCCGCGCGGGTGAGCGCCTCCTCCCAGGTGGCTTCGCGGAGCTGTCCCCGCGGGGAACCCGGGTCGCGGACGAGCGGCGTCGTGAGGCGCTTCATGGACCGATGCTAACAGCTCCGTCGCCGGATCGGCCCCTCGTTCACCGCGTCGCGGTGCGTCACTTCGGGCAGCGGACGATGTCGATGCGCTGCATGTTCACCTCGGTCAGCGGCGCGGCCTTGGCGTCGGCGGGCAGCTTGCTGATCGCGATGGCCACCTCGGTGTCGCAGCTGCCGAAGACGTTGTAGTCCGCGGCCGGCCCCGTCCCGACGACGATGTAGAACTGGCTGCCGCTCGGGGCCGTCGACGCGGCCATGGCGAGGGTGCCGAGCGGCTCGGCCACGTGGTTCTCGTCGACCAGCGGGTAGCCCGGGCCCCCCGTGCCGTTGCCGCGAGGGTCGCCGCCCTGGATGACGAAACCCGGTACGACGCGGTGCCACTTCAGGCCGTCGTAGAAGCGACCGAGCATCCACGTGGTGCCCTGCTTGTAGGGGCGGGTGCCGCGGGCGAGGCCGATGAAGTTCGCCACGCTGATCGGCGCGGCCGTCGGGTCGAGCTTGCAGTCGATGCGACCGCTCTGGGTGGTGATGCGCGCGCGCAAGGTGCCGGTGCCGGCGGGGAAGCCGGCGAGGGCCTTGTCGAGGGTGAAGTCGGCGGGCTTCAGCGTCGCGTAGGTGCTCGGATCGATGCCGGGATCCGCGGGTCCCGGGTCGAGGACGCAGCCGTCGGGGTCGGTCTCAGGGCCCGTGTCGACGGCCACATCGGCCACCGCGTCCGTGCCCGTTTCGCTCGTGGTGCCCGTGTCCTCCGTGGTGGAGGGGGTGGTGCTCGAGCTGCAACCGACGAGCAAGGTGACGAGTACGACGACGTTGCGCATAGAGAGAAGGTACCCAAGGCGAGCGCACGCGGTAAGCTCCTCGCGTGGACCACGTCCCCACCGATCGCCGCGCCGTCATCCGGGTGCTCCTCAAGAAGGCGGAGACCTCGACGGGCCAGCGTCGCATCGCGGGCTACACGGTGATCCTCGTCGGCGAGGCGCAGGAGAAGGACTGGGCCGGCGCGCCGTTCCAGCCCGGCGACATCGAGGCGTTCCTCTGGACGACCCCCCGCCAGGTCGAGCAGGTGGTGGGGGTGTTGATGACCGCCGAGCCGGTCCGCTGGGTGAAGGCCTCGGGCTGAGCACGAGCGAGGCGAAGATTCACCGCGGAGAACCACCGGCCGGCCCTTGACACTCGTATCACGGGGTATCACATTGTGATTCACCGTGAGCCAAGAGGAATCCCCGCCGCAGCCTCCGTCGGAAGACGGAGACGAGAAAAAGGAGCGCGTGCTCCACACGCGGGTCCCCGCCGTTCTCGAGCAGGAGCTCAAGCGCCTCGCCCAGAACATCCGGGTCCCCGTCTCGAACCTCGTGCGGACCATCCTCGAGGACGCCGTGGCCGTCGCCGACCGCGCCGGTCGCGGGGTCGAAGAGGAGCTGCACCGCGCCGCCGGGCGCGTGTCGGCCCAGCGCGAGGCCATCCTCCGCAAGCGCGACGAGGTGGTGGGCCGCACCAAGAGCGGCCCCCTCGGCGGCATCGTCGGCTTCCAGCCGATGGTGCTCGCGACCGACACGCACTGCGCCGTGTGCGACGCGGAGCTGTCGGCCGGCGAGTCCGCCCACCTCGGCGTCCACAGCGACCCAGCCGCGCCGCGCCCCATCGTGTGCGACGCGTGCCTGCCCCGCCCCAAGAAGTGAGCGGAGCGAGCCGGAGGCGAGCGCAGTGAACCGCGGCCGCCTCCAGGGGCGGCCGCAACAGCCAACAAGTGACCATCGTCAAGGAGACCGCCATGACCACCGAGACCCAGAACACCTATCCCGCCCCCGAGCACGCGACCCCGAGCGAGCAGACCCCGGACAAGATCGCGCGCCTCATCACCGAGCTCGGCGTCGGCTGGGCCAAGTACGGCCTCTCGATCGGCCGCATGGCGCTGCAGCAGTCAGCGCGCGCGCTCGAGACCACCGGCGAGCTGCTCGGCACCATCGCCGCCAAGGTCGACGCCGCCTCCGCCCCCAAGCCCAAGGACGAGACCGTCGAGGTGAAGGCCGAGATCGTCGACGAGCCGAAGAAGTGAGTGAGCGGAGCGAGCCGGAGGCGAGCGCAGCGAACAGCGGCCGCCTCCATGGGCGGCCGCTCTAGAAATCAGGCCGACCGAGCCGCGGGCGCCGCGTCTATAGTGCGCGCGTGGCCGCGGTCGCGCTCAGCCGCATCGACAAGAGGTTCGGTGAGGCGGTCGCCCTCGACGACGCCTCGCTGTGCCTCGAGCCGGGGCGGGTCCACGCCGTCGTCGGCGAGAACGGCGCCGGCAAGTCCACGCTGCTGCGCATCGCCGCCGGTCTGCTCGAGCCCGACCGCGGCGTCGTCGAGGTGCTGGGCGGTCCGCTGATCCCGGCGACCGCACGCGAAGCGATCGGCCGGGGGCTCGCGATGGTGCACCAGCACTTCATGCTGGTGCCCTCCCTCACCGCCCTCGAGAACCTCGCCCTCGGCGAGCCAGGCCCCCCGATCGGTGGCTTCGTGCTGCGCCTCGCCGGGCTGCGCACCCGGGCGGAGCAGCTCGGGCGCGCCCTCGGCATGGAGCTTCCGCTCGACGCGCGGGTGGCGTCGCTGTCCGTCGGCGAGCGCCAGCGGCTCGAGCTCTTGCGGGTGCTGCTCCGCAAGCCACGGGTCCTGATCCTCGACGAGCCCACCGCGGTGCTCGCGCCGCGCGAGGCCGAGGCGCTGCTGACCCGCGTCGCGGGTCTCGCCCACGACGAGGGCGTCGCCGTCGCCGTCGTGACCCACCACCTGGACGAGGTCGCGCGGTTCGCCGACGAGGTCACCGTGCTCCGTCGCGGCAAGGTGGTCGCGCACCACGCCGTCGGCGATCCCGCGGTCCGCGACGTGCGCGCTCTCGCCCGCGAGGCGCTCGGCGAAGAGCCGCCCACCTTGCACCGCTCGGCGGGGGCGAAGGAGGCCGAGCGCCTGGTGCTGCGGGGGTTCGCCGTCGAGGCCCCCGAGGGCAGCGGCGCGTCGCTCGCCCCGCTCGACCTCACCCTCCGCGCCGGCGAGATCGTCGGCGTCGCGGGCGTCGAGGGCAACGGGCAGATCCCCCTCGAGCTCGGGCTGGTCGGGGTGCTCCCGAGCGGCGGTGCCTGCACCCTCGACGGCGTGGCGCTGCGTGGCGACGTGTTCGCGCGGCGCCGCGCGGGGCTCGCCTGGATCCCCTCCGACCGCCACGCCCACGCGCTGCCGGGAGACGTCCCGGCCGAGGACGCCCTCGTGCTCGGCGCGATGCCCACCGCGCGCGGCGTC
>CAZUZY010000505.1:0-5481 GCA_964624885.1 uncultured Polyangiales bacterium
CGCGCCTCGGTGCCGCCGCGTCCGATGGCGGGCGCGCCCGCCGGTGGTCCGGCCCCTCGCGCCGTGCCCAAGGTCGAGCGGGCCAAGCAGGCCGCGGGCAAGAAGGGCCCCGAAGAGGAGTACTCGGCCCTCGCCACGGGCGATTTCGCCCTCGAGAGCGACCACGGCGAAGAGGTCGAGATGCTCGAGACCGGCGACTTCACCATCGACGACGTCTCGCGGGCCCCCGGGGTTCCACGCCCCGGCAAGTGACCGCGTCCGCGGAGGATCTTCCCCGCCACGAAGCGCACCGCGTATGCTCCCTGCGTGGCGTCGCTCAACACGGCATCGCGGGAGCTGGTGCTCAAGATCGTCTACTACGGGCCCGGGCTCGGCGGAAAGACGACCACCCTCCAATCGCTGCACGAGGCGTCTCCGCCGGAGCGGCGCGGCAAGCTCGTGTCGCTCGCGACGCCGGTCGATCGCACGCTCTACTTCGACTTCCTGCCGCTGCGCCTGCCGCCGATCCGCGGGCTCGCCGTGCGCCTGCAGCTGTTCACGGTGCCCGGCCAGGTCTACTTCAACGCCACGCGACGGCTGGTGCTCTCGGGCGCCGACGGCATCGTGTTCGTGGCCGATTCGCAGGCCGAGCGGCTCGACGCCAACCTCGAGTCGCTCGAGAACCTGCGCGAGAACCTGAGCGAGCACGGGCGCGAGCTCGCCTCGCTGCCCCACGCGTTCGCCTTCAACAAGCGCGACCTCTCCGACCTCTTGACGGTCGAGGAGCTCGAGCGCGCCCTCAATCGCCACGGCGCCCCGGTGTTCGGCACCGTGGCCACGCGGGGTGACGGCACCCTCGCGACCCTCGAGGAGATCACCCGTCGCGTGCTGGTCGCCTACGAGGCCCAGCTCCCGGTGCCCTCGCGCCCGACGCCGCCCGCGGGCTTCTCGACCGGTGAGGGGCCGAGCGTGGAGATGCACACGCCCGCTCCTCCGCCCGCGTCTGCCGCTTCTCCAGCGGCCGCGGAGGCAGACGAGGCGGTGGTCACGAGCGCCAAGCGGGCGCCCGCCTCGCTGCGGCCCGCCGCAGCGGAGCCCGCCGAGGTGGTCACTTCGGCGGCCACCGAGGGCACGTTCCTCGCCGACCTCGATCGCATCGAGGAGAACGCACGCCGCGCGGCGCAGTCGCCGGCTGCCGAAGAGGTGGAGAGCGTCGCCGGCACCCAGTGGGACGCCGACGACGTCGGCCCGCGAACGGCCGCATCGCGTGCGGCGCCGCTCACCCTCGCGCCGCGCGCCGGGCTCAGCTTCGCCGCGCTGTTCTCGCCGGTCGAGCGCGCGTTCGTGCACGAGATCGAGACCGCGCTGGCCCACGGCACGCACACCGAGGCGCTCGCGGCGTGCGACACGGCGCTGGTCCGCATGCTCGCGCCCGTCGCGGCGCTGGTCGGGTGCGGGCCGCTCGACCCTGCGCTGCCGCTCCTGGTCGGCATCGACGGGCGGCGCTTCCTCTCGTTCCGCTCGCTGGTCCGTCGCGCTCGCCAGCGCGGTGGGGTGGGCCCGCGGGACGCGCTCGAGGCCTACGCGTTCGTGCTCGAGGTGCGCGCCGCGCTGACCCACTGGGAGATGGTGCGCGCGTCGAACGGCGCGAGCGCGCCTCCCCCACGCGAGTCGCTCCCGGCCCCCGACTCGACGCCGCCGCTGCCGCCGTCGAGCATCGCGCCGCCGCCACTGTGACCGCGCACGCGTGACGCGGCGTCCGCGCTCAGCTCGCGTGGACCCAGTCGAACCAGACGAGCGCGTCCAGCTCGGGTCGTCCGGTGCCGGGGTTCCACGTCGGCGGCCGTTGCTCGTGCTCGCGATCGAGCGCCGCGACGGCGGCCCGCGCCTCGTCGAAGTACCGCGCGCGCTCCTTGGCCAGCTGCCCGTCCGAGAGCGGCTGCTCGTGGTCGCCCGCGGCGAAGCTGTGCGCCGCCTCCTCGAGCGCCTCCACGGTGAGCTCGATCGGCGGCAGATCGGGCCGCGGGCGGGCGCGGTGGCGCCACACGCCGTCGCGCAGGCCGAGCTCGTACTCGGGAACGAAGGCGCGCCCGTGGTCGGCCACGAACTCCACGGCGCGCATGAGGAACTCGAAGTCGGCCGCGTCCACGTACCAGGGGATCGAAAGGCGCACCCAGCCTGGCTTGAGGCCGTTCCACCCCTCGACGATCTGGGCGCGGAACTGCTCCGAGCGCGTGCGGTCGATGCCGAGGAGCCGGTGCCCGTAGGGGCCGGCGCAGCTACACCCCGCCCGGTTCTGGATCCCGAACAGGTGGTCGAGCAGGGCGCTCACGAGGTCGTAGTGCAGGCGATCGATCTCGAACGAGACGATCGCGAGGCGCGGCAGCTCGAGCGGACCGAGCACGCGGATGCGCGGGTGACGGGAGAGGCGCGCGCAGGCGCGGGCGGCGAGCTCGGTCTCGTGGGCGCGGATGGCCGCGGGACCGGCCATCTCCTTGACCAGGAACGCCACGCCGGACCGGATGTCGCCCATGATGTCCGGCGTGCCGCCCTCCTCGCGCTCGTCGAGCTTGTGCACGTAGTCGACCGCGTCGTGGGTGCAGCCCGCGACGTAGTCGACCGTGCCCCCACCCGGGCGCTCGGGCTTGTGGCTCTTGAACAGCTCGCGGTGGGCGACGAGGAACCCCGAAGACTGCGGCGCTCCCACGAACTTGTGCGAGGAGACGAAGATCGCATCGAGCCTCGCCGCGGGATCCGCGGGGTGCATCTCGATCGGCACGTAGGGGGCCGCGGCCGCGTAGTCGAAGAACGCGTAGAACCCGTGCGCGTGCAGCGTGCGGGCGACGGCGCTCACGTCGGTGAGCAGCCCGGTCACGTTGGAGGCCGCCGAGAACGTGCCGATGCGGAGCGGTCGGTCGGCGAAGCGCGCCGCCTTGGCCGCGAGGTCGGCCAGATCGACGCGACCCTCGGCGTCGAGCTCGACCTCGACGACGTCGGCGATGGACTCGAGCCAGGGCAGCTCGTTGGAGTGGTGCTCGTAGGGCCCGACGAGGACGATGGGGCGCTCGGCCGCGGGGACGTTCCGCGAGAGCTGGTAGGCGCGCTCGAGCGGATCGGGGACCCGCACGCCGAGGAGGCCGACGAGCTTGTGGATGGCCGCGGTGGCGCCCGAGCCACAGAACACGAGCACGTCGTCGGGCGAGGCGCCGACGGAGCGACGGACGACGCGGCGCGCCTCTTCCCGCAGCTCGGTCATGATGCGCCCGGTGGAGCTCACCGCGGTGTGCGTGTTGGCGTAGAACGGCCGCACGCGGCGCATCCACGCCTCCACGAAGTGCAGGTAGCGACCGGTCGCCGTGAGATCGGCGTAGCAGATGAGGCGGCGGCCGAAGGGGGTCTCGATGGAGGCCCGCCGGCCGACCTCGTGCTGCCGGACCAGGGCCGCCATCGACGCGAAGCTGCGCATGGGCGTGCAGTAGCACCGCGGTGCGCCCGGCGGCGCGCCGTCTCGCGACGCACCGCGCCGAGGCCGCGACTCCGCTGGATTTGCGTCGGATTTGCGGAGTTTCCGCGTCCCTCTGGCGTTCCTACGTCACTTGATCCCGGTGCCGCAGTCCACGAAGTTGAGCGTGGTGTCGATGCGGAAGTTGGACTCGCTCGTGTGCCGCTCGGCGAAGAAGAAGTCGAGCGGATAGACCTTGCCCTTCTCGATCCCGAGCTCGGTGGCCCGCGCGTCGAGGTTCACCTCGGCGTCCTGTGCGCCGTGCACGCCGCCGAGGTCGATGACCAGCTTGCCGTTGATGAAGGTGAAGAGGTCGTCGTCGCCGGTGAACTTGAACGTCTCTCCGCCCTTGTAGAGGAACGTGGTGCGCAGCTCGTAGGTGAAGTGGAAGTTGTGGTCGCGCCCCTGGTTGCCGAACCCCTTGCCGTCGAGCGGGAAGAAGGCGTTGCTGCTGAAGGTGAACACGCCGCCCGCGCCGGGCGCCATCGTGATGGGGAACGACGACGAGACGTTCACGCCCGGGGTGTCGCGGTACCACTGGTCGAACGGCGTCTTGCCGTGGGTGGTCTTGGTGCCCGCGCCGCCGGCGTACACGGGCTTGCCGTCGGGCCCGAGCGACTTCTCGACGATGCCGGGATCGTCGCCGAGCTCCTTCTCGAAGTCAGGGTGATCGTCCTTGAAGTCGCGGAGGATGCCGGTGAGGGTCTTGTCGCACTTGTTGCCGCTGTCCCCGCTTGCGGTGCCGTCGCCGGTCGGCGCGTCGAGCCCGCTCGTCGAGCCGGTGTCGGCGCCGCCGTCGAGGCTGATGCCGCCGTCCACATCACCGAGGCGATCGCCGTCGATCGAGCCCCCACCGCAGGCGACGAGGACGAGGGGGGCGAGGAGAAGGACCGTTCGGCGCATGAGAGCAGCGTACCTCCGCTTTCCGACGTTGCACGCCATGTGCCGGATCAAGGGGTGGGCCGGCAGTCGAGGCGCAGGAGCTTCCCGCCCTTGGCGTCGCGGTGCAGGTAGAGCACGCCGCCCTCGTCGGCGACGGCGAGCTCGCGGAACGTCTCGTGCGGATCGAGGCTCGCGGGGGCGCTCGTCGTGCCGATCACCGCGCCGTGCAGCGGCTCGAGGCAGTAGAGGACGATCTGCGGCTCGCCCGCGGTCTGGCCCTTGTCGTCCACCGCGCTGGCCAGGGTGCCGAGGTAGATCGTGCCGGCGAGATCGGTGTCGAGGAGCACGATCCCGGTGAGCACCATGGTCGCGTTGATCTGCCGGGTGAAGCGGTTGGCCTCGGTGTCGCGCGCCCGGGCCGCGACGAAGACCCGCTGGCCGGGGATCTCGCCCATCCAGGCGCGGATCCAGGAGAGGCCGTCGCGGGTCGGGCGGCCGGGCACCTCGTCGCGCGTCGGGTCGGCCTTGCCGTCGGTGTCGCCGAGGCGGAGCACCGTCTCGTGCTCCCGCTCCACGTAGACCTTCTTGCCGTCGACGAACACGCCGCTCACGCCGCCGCCCTCCTCGATGCCCTTGCCCTCGAGGGTGAGCGAGCCGAGCGGCTTGCCGTCGGGCCCGTAGAGCGCGACCTGCTTGTCGACGAGGCGATCGAGGACCGCCAGCGTGCCGTCCTTGCCGATGGCGAGATCCTGCGGCGCCTTGAGCGAGAGCGCGATGGGATCGAGCGGCTTGCCGTTCTTGTCGACGCGGACCAGGCGGTTGTTGACCTGATCGAGCACCCACGTGGTGCCGTCCTTGTCGACGACGAGGCTCATGGGTGCCTCGGCGTTGCCCTCCTTGCGCTCGAGCCGCCCGAGCTCGCCCTTGCCGTTGCCCCAGGCGAACGAGGCCACTTCCTTGGTCTTGCCGACGACGGGCGCGCTCGTGCTGCCGCTGACGGAGGCGGCGACGACCGCCGACGGGGTGGTGCCGACGGGCGTGTTCGTGGGCTTGGCGTTCGCGCTCGAGGCGACGGCGCCCGGCGGCTGCAGCGGCGCGACCGACGGCGCGCGCGCGAG
>CAZUZY010000506.1:0-5444 GCA_964624885.1 uncultured Polyangiales bacterium
CCCGCCCCGAACGCTCGACGGACGCGCCCCCGCGCACGACCGGGCTCACCGCGACCGCCACCGAAGGCGCGGGCGTCGGCGAAGCGTCGCCCAGCTTCGCGCCCCCCGCCTCGGCGAGGATCTGCTCCCGACACTCCTCGCTGCAGGCGTAGCTGCGCCCGTGCTTGGAGGCGATGACCTGCGAGACCAGCTCGACGACGAACCGCTTGTGGCAGCCGTCGCACGTCACGCCCTCGGAGGACGTGGCCTGCGCCTCGTGACAAGCGCGGGAGCAGAAGAAGCTGAACGCCCCGTTGCGCTCCTCCATCTGCCAGCTGAGCTGGACCGCAAACCGCTTCGAACAGACGCTGCACGTCTCGGTGATCGCCATGGGGTACGCCTCCCGCGCCGCCGAGGGCTCCGGACCTGCCGGGACCTATGGAAGCGCTTCCGGAAGCTCGTTACGGGGGGTCCCCGGGACGGGCCAAGAAAACGGGAAGGGCCCCGGCCCCTGGGAATTGCCAGGCGTGGCGGTGGGTTGGCCGCCCCTGACCGTGCCGATCGACCTCTCCCTCGCGGGAATTTTCGCCGGGTCCCACTGGACGGACGTTGACTATGGCGGCGCCGCGCCTAGGATGCGCCGGCTGCGCGGCCCCCCTCTGCGAAGAAGGGTCGCCATTTCTTCCGCGAGCTCACCTTCTTCCGAGCCTTCCCGACGGAGCCACGAATGTCCGCAAGCGACGTGATGATCCACACCAAGGACCTGACGAAGCGGTACGAGAGCTTCACCGCGGTCGATCGCATCTCCTTCGACGTCCACCAGGGCGAGGTCGTCGGCTTCCTCGGCCCGAACGGCGCCGGCAAGTCCACGACGATGCGCATCCTCACGTGCTTCATCTCGGCGACCGACGGCGTCGCCAAGGTGCACGGCTACGACGTGTTCGAGGAGCCCCTCGAGGTGCGCAAGCGCATCGGGTACCTGCCGCAGCGCGCGCCGCTGTACCCCGAGATGACCGTCCACGAGTACCTCGATTTCTGCGGCGATCTCCGCCAGCTCCCGAGCGGCGCCGACCGCATGAAGTCGATCCGCCGGGTGGTCGAGGTGTGCGGGCTCCGCCAGTTCTACCAGAAGGAGATCCGCAAGCTCTCCCACGGTCAGCGCCAGCGCGTCGGCCTGGGCCAGGCGCTGCTCCACGACCCCCCGCTCCTCATCCTCGACGAGCCCACCGCCGATCTCGACCCCAACGAGAAGCTCCAGTTCCTCGACTACCTGCGCGAGATCGGCCGCAGCCGCACGGTCATCCTCTCGACCCACAACATCAGCGAGGTCGAGTACGCCTGCAGCCGCGTCCTCATCATCGCCAACCGCGACCTGCGCGGGGGCCGGATCGTCGCCGACGGCCCCGTCGAGGAGGTGCGCGCGAGCTCCGGCACCGTCCGCTACTACGTGAGCGCGGGCGGCAAGGAGAAGGGCAAGCACCCGAGCGCCACCGAGCTCTCCAAGGCGCTCTCGGCCATCAAGGGAGCCGTCTCCGTCAAGGAGGTCGCTGACCCGGACGAGTCGAGCAGCAAGGTCGAGGTGACCGGCGGCCGCGACGGCGACCTGCGCGCCGAGCTCCGCCGCGTGCTCGATCAGAAGGGCTGGGAGCTCCTCGAGCTGCACCGCGCCCTCCCCCCGCTCGAGGACGTGTTCCGCGAGCTCACCGACTACGACCGCCGCACCGCCGCGGCCGAGTGACCGAAAGAGCCGAGTAGGACGCCCCCCATGAACAGCACCTTCATCGTCGCCAAGCGCGAGTTCCGCTCCAACTTCGACAGCCCGGTCGGCTACGTCGTCATCATGCTGAGCCTGGCCATCGTCGGTTTCATCGTGTTCCGCGACTTCTGGACCGTGAACCGGGCCTCGGTCGGCCCGCTCTTCAACTACCTGCCCTGGGCGCTCGTGCTGCTCATCGTGCCGGCGGTCACCATGCGCCTCTTCGCCGAGGAGAAGCGCACCGGCACCATCGAGCTGCTGATCACGATGCCGGTCCGCGACCGCGAGGTGGTCATCGGCAAGTACCTCGCCAGCATGGGCCTCATCGCCGTGCTGCTGCTCCTGACGGTCACCTACCCGCTGACCATCGGCCGCCTCGGCCACCTCGAGAAGGGCCCGATCGTCACCGGCTACCTGGGCCTGCTCCTCATGTCGAGCGCCGCGATCTCGATCGGCCTGTTCTTCTCGAGCCTCACCGAGAACCAGATCGTCGCCTTCACCACCACCTTCGTCTCGCTCTTCGCGCTGTGGGTCCTCGACTACCTCGGCGGCGCGCTCAGCGGCACGTTCGGCGACATCATCGCGTTCTTCAGCTTCCAGCGGCACATGAACCCGTTCGCGCGCGGCCTCGTCGACGTCCGCCACGTCCTCTTCTTCGCGTCCGTCACCGTCTTCTTCCTCATGCTGACCACGCGCTCTCTCGAGAGCCGCAAGTGGAAGTGAGCCGAGAAGCCCCGGTCCCGTCCAAGAGCCTCCTTTCCTAGAGAGATTCCCATGTCCGAAGACGACAAGAAGAAGAACCTCGGCGAGTCCGACGGATCGATCACCAAGATCGAGAAGCGCAAGTCCGACGCGCCCGCTTCCTCCTCCGAGCCGCCGAAGGCCGCCGAGAAGGCTGCCGAGAAGGCCGCTGAGAAGGCCGACGAAGAAGAAGACGAGAAGCCCGCGCCCAAGGCGGCGAAGAAGGGCGTCGACGACGACTCCCCCACCGGCGCGCAGACGCCGCTCGCCAAGAAGCCCGACCCGAAGGCCGCCGCCAAGAAGGCCGCCGAAGAGGACGACGAGGACGAAGACGACGAAGAGGACGAGGACGACGAAGAGGACGAAGACGAGGACGACGACGCCCCCGTCAAGCGTCCCGCCCCCGTCCAGGCCGGGGGGCCCGGCGATGCCCGCCGCGGTCGCGCCGCGGGCCAGAGCGCCGGCTTCATGCTGGCCGTGGGCGCGGGCATCGTGCTCGCGAACCTCGCCCTCCAGGGCACCGTGCTCCGCTACGACGCCACCGACGGCGAGCGCTTCACGCTGAGCAAGAAGGGCACGGGCCACCTGCTCTCCACGCTCACCAAGCCGCTCCACATCCGCGTGTACGCGCCGGAGGGCCTCGCCACCGTCGACGCCTTCGTGCGCGACCTCCGCGACATGCTCAACGAGTACGCGCGCTACGGCGGCGGCAAGGTCAGCTACGAGATCATCTACCCCGATCGTCTCGAGGGCGAGCAGAAGCAGAAGGCCGAGGCGGACGCGCAAGAGGCCGGTCTCAAGAAGCAGATCATGGGTGAGGCCAAGGGCGGAGCCGGTGGCACCACCGGGTCGATCGGCCAGGGCTACCTCGGCCTCGTCATGACCTACGGCGGCGAGAAGGCCACCCTCGATCAGCAGGACGGCTTCGACGAGCGCAACCCGACGGGCCTCGAGTTCCTCATCTCGGGCAAGATCCGCGAGCTGCGCGACAAGGAAGACAAGATTATCCACAAGATCGGCTACCTCCAGGGCCACAAGGAGAAGGGCTACCAGGAGCTGTCGCAGGTCTTCGGCAAGTACTTCCCGTACTACAAGTTCGAGGCGGTCGACCTCGCCAAGGGCGAG
The DNA here is from genome assembly GCA_964624885.1 of uncultured Polyangiales bacterium. GTDB lineage: Bacteria > Myxococcota_A > Polyangia > Polyangiales > JADJMO01 > JADJMO01. The sequence continues at coordinate 3,602 of CAZUZY010000506.1, forward strand.
AAGGACGTCGACGAGACCCTCGACGGCCTCATCATGAGCACGCCGGACGAGGAGATCCCGACCAAGGAGCTCCGCCGCATCGACAAGTTCCTGATGAAGGGCAAGGCGCTCGCGGTGTTCGCGAACAACCTGCACCTCAAGGACACCGACCCCACGATGAACGCCACGTTCTCGGGGATGGGCGTCGACAAGCTGCTCTCGGGGTACGGCATCGACTTCAAGACCGAGCTCCTCGTCGACCGGCAGCAGTTCTGGACCCCGGTGCTGATGGGGCCGCAGGGCATGGGCATCCAGCTCCCGCCCTACCCGCTCGTGCTGATGGCCGACGGCGGCCGTCCGAAGACCACCTTCGACAACAGCTTCGCGCCGTTCTTCCGCCTGCCCCAGGTGGCGGTGCCCTTCCCCACCGAGATCACCATCGACGGGAACCGCGCCGGTGGCGCGGCGGTCAAGGTGACGCCGGTCCTCAAGACCAGCGGCCAGATCCTCACCGTGCAGGGCGCGGCCATCTCGGTCCACCCCGGCAAGGCGGGCGAAGGCGCGACGGGCCAGAAGCCCGAGAAGCGCGAGGCCGTCGTCGGCGTCAACCTCGAGGGTCCGCTCAAGAGCGCGTTCCCCGGCGGCGGTGAGGGCGTCGACGGCGTCCCCGTGCAGGCGGCCGGCAACGCGCGCCTGTTCGTGCTGTCGTCGAGCGCGTTCTTCTCGAATCCGTTCCAGGACGCGGGCAAGTCGGCGATGGCCGGCATGATGCCCGGCATGGACCCGAACATGGGCGCCGACGAGGAGCTCATGCGCTACGCGCAGATCTACCAGCGCGCGCGCATGGCGAGCCTCCTCGTCGCCAAGCAGACCTGCGACTGGATCTCGCAGGAGACCGACCTCCTCGCCGTGGGCGCCAAGCTCATGGCCGAGCCCGAGCTCACCTACCCGCACACGCCGCAGCCCGAGCCCTCGATGGACGAGAAGCCGGACAGCGAGTCCGCCAAGAAGAAGAAGACGGAGTGGATCGAGCGCGTGAAGTCCGACCAGACGATGACCAAGTGGGTCAACATCATCGCCGGTCCCGCGTTGCTCGGCCTCTACGGCCTCTTCCGCTGGTGGAACCGCAACAGCAAGCGCGCAGCCGTGAAGATCTGAAGCGAGAACCGAACCGATGGCCGACTCGAAGAACAACCAGATCCTTATCGCCCTGGGCGTCGCCGCCGTGCTCGGCGGCCTCTACTACATGCAGCGCAAGAACGACGCTGCCACCACCAACACCGCGTACGGCGGGGCCAACAAGGCCGGCGCGCCGCCGCAGTTCAAGATCGTCCCCGAAGAGGTCGACAAGCTCACCATCAAGGCCCGCGAGAAGGCCGAGGTGGTGCTCGAGAAGAAGCCCGAGGGCTGGTCGATGGCCGCCCCCGCGGCGGGCGCCAAGGTGCAGAAGTCGGCAATCGACGACGTCCTGAACGCCCTCAAGGGCATCACGTTCAAGGAGACGATCGCGACCGGCGCCAACAACTTCGCGGGCTACGAGCTCGACGAGGGCAAGGGCATCCACGTGGTCGCCTACAAGGGCGGCGCCCCCATCATCGACGTGTGGCTCGGCGCCCAGAAGTCGCGCGGCCAGATGGTGCGCCTCGGCAACGACCAGAGCGCCACCGTGTGGAGCGTCTCCGGCGTCTCCGCGTTCAGCTTCGACAAGGGGCCCAAGGACGTCCGCGACCGCAAGGTGTGGGACCTGAACCGCGACGACATCGTGTTCGTCGAGCTCAAGAACGGCAAGGGCACCTTCCAGTTCACCAAGAACGACATGCCGGCCGCCTCGGCCGACGCGGGCGCCACGGGCGACGCGACCGTC
>CAZUZY010000507.1:0-5433 GCA_964624885.1 uncultured Polyangiales bacterium
CCGATCGCCGGATGACCAGGCGGCAGCGGCTGGGCGGGGCCGGGCCCGGGCACCCCGGGCTGCGGGGGCAGCGGGTTCGACGCGGCCTCGTCCGCCATCACCGTGGGCTTGGAGGTGGAGCTGCGGACCAGCGCGGTGGCCCCCGCCGCGACCAGCACGCCCGCGAACAGGAGATGGATGGGTTGGATGCGAGCGGTCACTGGGGGAGCCTTGCAGAGGGGGCCCTCGACGGCGAGGGCGGGTGGAGGGAGCACGTCGTCTCGACGCGCCCCGACGCTTACGCAAGTTGCGTGCACGGGTCCATGGTCGGGCCTCGACGCGCAGACGTCTGGCCAGACGGGCGGGAAATCGCGCGCGATTCGCGCAGCCTGCACGCTCCAGGAGTTTCTTGCACCCACGCAAGAGGTGCGCGGACGTGCAACCAGCCGCGACCCGCAAGCGCGGCCGTGGTGAGCCGCTCCACGAGGAGGTCAGGGCACCAGCAACGCGGCGGACTTCGGCCCGAACACGATCTCGATCTGGCCGGCGTTCACCTTCACCGGCAGGCCGCCGAGCAGATCCTTGAAGGCCTGGCCGTCGGCGAGCCCGAGCTCGACCGGGACCGGGATCTTGACCGTGCGGGTCGTGGTGCCGCGGTTGAGCGCCACGATCACCGCGTCTTTCCCGTTGCCTCGGACGAACACGTAGCCGTCGCCGTCGGTGAACAGCGAGCGCCGCGCGCCGCGCCGGAGCCCGAGATAGGTACCGCGCGCCTTGGCCACGACGCGGATCCGATCGAGCAGCTTCTTCTCGCGGGGGGAGAGGTCCTTCTCGGCCTTGAGGAACCGCCGGTTGTCCGGGTCGGCGGTGCCCGGCGTGCCGATCTCGTCGCCGTAGTACACGAGGGGCAAGCCGGGTTGCGCGAGCAGGAACGTGAAGGCGAGGAACGCACGATCGTAGGGCTCGTCGGTCGTCGGCGCGGCCGGCGGACCGGTCCAGGCCTGCTCCTGCGGATTGCTCCCGATCTGCCCCGCCGCGCGCGAGAGGAACCGGGTGACGTCGTGGTTGCCGAGGAACGGCGACATGAGCGCGCCGGGCCCGTACGACGTGTCGCTCTTGGCCGCCGCCGCCTCGAGATCGCCCATCGTGCCGCCGAGCTGCGCGAACGCCGAGTCCACCGACCAGAACAGGGGGAAGTCGAACTGCCCGTGCAGACGCTGGGGGCCGACGTAGCGCCGGATCAGCGCGCGCCCGCCGTCGTCGCCGCCGGTGAAGGTCTCGCCGACCGTGTAGTACTTGGCGTTGCCGGTCTCGAAGGTCTCGGTGATCGCGGCGCGCAGCGAGGTCGAGGCGTTGTCGTTCATGTGCTTGACGGCGTCGACGCGGAAGCCGTCGCCGTCGGCCTCCTCGAGGAGCGTCATCGCGTCGGCGACCATCTGGTCGGCCATCGCCTGCTGGGTCCAGTTCACGTCGGGCAGGTAGTTGGTGAACCAGCAGTCGACCGCGTGGTCGTCCCAGGAGCAGCCGGGGCCGCCGCAGACGCAGCTGCCGTCGCCGTTGAACCAGCCGTCCTTGGAGTGGGCCGCCACGTAGGGGTGGTCCTGGTGCAGCTGGTTCTGCACGAGATCGAAGATGACGCGGATGCCGCGGGCGTGGGCCGCCTTGGTGAGCGCGCGCAGCTCGTCCATCGTGCCGAAGCGCTCTTCGGGGTTCTTGGGGTCGCTGACCCAGTAGCCGTGGTAGCCCGAGTAGTCGCGGCCGTCGCCGCCCTTGCCGGGCTTGTCGGTGTTGGCGTTCACCGGCGAGAGCCAGAGCGCGCGGACCCCGAGCTTGTCGAAGTAGCCCTCCTCGATCGCCTGCGTCACGCCGGCGAAATCGCCGCCCTGGTAGTTGGCGCGATCGTCCACGCCGGGGACCTTCTTGTCGTTCTTCGGGTCGCCGTTGCGGAAGCGATCGGTGAACACGAAGTAGAGTGGGCCGTCGGTCCACTGGAAGCGCTCGTCCTCGACCCACATGGGGACGACGAGCCGGTTGCTCGCGCGGCCGGCCTTGTCCTTCATCGAGAAGGTGAACGTGTGCTTGCCCTTCGCGAGGGCGGTCCCCTCGAGGAGCACGCGCCCGCTCGCCGGATCGAGCTTGGCGGTGCTGGGGGCGCGATCGAGGGTGGCGGTGAGGCTCGCGGGATCGAGGCCCTTCGCCTCAGCGCCGTCCTCCATCTGGATCTCCACCTGCACGAGGCCGGTCGCGGCGGCGTCGGCGCGGATCACGGTCGCGTGGGGCCGCTTGCAGTCGTCGACCACGAGACGGGAGTTCTCGACGCCGCCGACCCACTTGGTCTTGCCCTGCGTCGGATCGAGCTGCCACACGCCGTCGACGATCAGCTTGTAGCCGTAGTCGCCGGCCGCGAGGTCGAGAGAGACGCGGTAGCTGCCGGTGAGCGCCGGGTCGAGGAGCTTGGTCTTGGTGGCGAACCCGTCCCACTCGCCGGCCACCTGCACGTCGGCGCCGACGCCGCCGAGCGAGAAGGCGAGGGTGGTCTTGCAGCCGCGCACCGGGACCACGGCCGGCGCGTCAGGGGCCGCGTCGAACGCGCCATCGGTCGAAGCGTCGGCGTCCACGGAGGCGTCGCCCGCAGGGAGCGGCGGGTCCGCGGGATCGTCGTTGCAGCCAGCGGCGAGGACGGCGAGGGCGAGCGCGAAGCGACGCATGCCGGCAGCAGCATAGCGGACGGCGGCGGACCCTCCAGCGGAGGGGCGTTTCAGGCGACGAGCAGCTCCGTCACGGGCGAGACGACCTGGTCCATCCCGAGCATCAGCAGCGCCCGCTGGTGCGCGTCGTCGAGTAGACCGACGGTCGGCAGGTGCGGCGCGGGCGGCACCGCTCCGATGGGGATGTCCCGCGCGAGCGTGCGCAGCTCCTCGACCAGCGCGGGGTGGGTGCGCAGCAGGAACGCGACGACGCGGAAGGCGAGCTCGGCGTGGCGCGCCTCGTCCTCGGCGATGTCGCCGAGGAGCCGGGCGAGCGCGGGGTGTGCGCAGGCGGTCGCCGCCGCCGCGAGCTGGAGGCTGCCGAGGGTCTCGCCCACGCAGCCGTCGAGGAACGTCTCCCGCAGCACCCGCGCGGGATCGGCGCTCCGCGGCGGAGCGACGGGCAACGGCCCCGGACCCGAAGGGGCTCCGCTGGCGACGCTCGCGATCGCGTAACACTGCTCGGCGTGGCGGATCTCGTCGAGGGCGGCCCGGTGCGCGTCGGCGATCAGATCGGCCGGGGCGCCGAGGGCGAGCAGATCGAGGGCCGCGTGGGCGAACGCGGCGATGGAGCCGTGCTCGAGGGCCGCGACGTGCAGGTGGTGCTCGGCCAGCGCGACGCGGGTGGTCGCGGGCAGGGCCTCGATCTCCGCGACCACCGCGGCGGGCAGGGGGGAGCCCCAGTCGCTGCGGGTCGACGGCGACGCGACCAGGAGCTCGTCACCGTGGCGGAGCGGGCGGCCCTTGTAGTAGCCACCGGTGCTCGACTTGAACGAGTAGCAGCACATGCCCGGGTGCTCCGGCTGCACGTTCTTGGTGCCCTTGGCGACGAAGTTCGCCACGCTGCCGACCCACTTGGCGTCGACGCCGGCGAGCTCTGGCACCTTGATGGTCTTCGCGCAGGCGGGGAAGGCCTCGTCGGCCTCGTCGGGCTTGCCGTCGGGGGTCACGCAGAAGCCGGTGCAGCTCACGCCCACGCACTCGAAGCCCTTGTAGTCGGTCGCCAGGAACGGTGGCTCCTTCTTCGCGGCGTCGGCGGTCGAGGTCTTCTTCTTCTTCTTCTTCGGGGACTCCTCGGCGTCGTCGTCGTCCTTGCTGCAGGCGAGGGGCGCGAGGGCGCAGGGCAGGACCAGGCAGAGGACGAGGCGCGCCCGCAGGTGGTCGACGGAGCTCATGGCTCGCCGCGCACGATGGGGGCGCTCCATCCGTCGTAGGCCCCCTCGAGGGGCAGGACGATGTCGAGGATCTCCTCGCAGAACGCGTCGGGACGGCCGCTGTCGAGGGTGTCGGACCTCCGGAACGGCAGGCTCCAGGGCGCCTCGTCGTCGTCGGGCTCCGCCACCTGCTCCACCGAGAAGCCAGCCTCACGCAGCGCGGACGCGGCCTCCTCCGCGCGCCCTCGGGAGGGGAACAGCGCCACGTGATCGACCTCCCGCGCGGCGTCGAGCACGTCGCCCTCGGCGAGGATGTGCTCGAGCAGGGCGCGGTTCTGCATCGACGCGAGGGTGTACTCGTCCGGGTACATGAACTCGGCGTAGAACGACCACTCGGGATCGGGATCGGTGAGCCACTCCGGCTCGTAGGGGTGGGTGCCGCCGAGGATGTCCGGGAGCTCCTCGATCGCGTCGGCCGCGGCCGTCGGCAGGTAGAACACGTAGGTGGTGGTGCCGTCGTGGACCCAGCGGCCGACGTACACGCCGTCGAGCGCCTGATCGATGGCCTCGACGACCCCGTTCTCCAAATTGCCGAGCGACTCGGCCTCCGTCGGATCGCGCAGCCCGTCCTCGCCCGGAGACTGCAGCGCGACGCGGATCTGCAGCCGCAGCGGGTGGGTCGCGAGCGGCGCGTGCTCGAGCGCCGCCATGTCGAGCACGAACGACGCGGCGCCCTCGTCCTCACCCTCGTCGGCGGCGAGGCGGGTCACGTACACGTCGAAGCTCGGTTGCCAGGGCGGAGGCATGGGCGAGCGAGCAGCGTCGCGAACTGCGGCACGCCTCGTCAACCCCGGACATTTCCTGTCCGCCGCCCACTTCCCCTGTACGGGTGTGCGGTGTCACTCTCGAACCATGTCCGAGCTCCGCTGCTATGTGGCCTCCCCCTTCGACGACGCGCCCCTCGTGCGTCGACTCCACGCCCGCCTGCGCGCCCTGCACGTCCGCCCCACGTCCAGCTGGGCCGAGCACGCCGAGGGGCCCGAGCAACTCGACCTCCTGCCCCTCGAGACCGTGCGCGCGCTCGCCCTCCGCAACGACGTCGCCCTCGCCGAGTCCGACGTGGTCGTCGTGCTCCCCCGCGAGGGGAAGGGCCGCGAGATGTACGGCGAGGCGCGCCTGGCGGTCGCCTTCGGCATCCCCGTGCTGTGGGTCGGGCCCACGCGGTGCCTCACCGCGTACCGCGCCGGCGTCGAGCGCGTCGACACGGTGGAGGAGGCGCTCACGCGCATCGCCGCCCTTGCCGCCGCCCACGCGCGCCTCGCTGGCGTGACGAATGCCCCTGCTCGGCGCGTCGAGGCCGCGCCGATCGGCGAGGACCCTCGTGCTGCCTGATCGGGGCTGCTAGGGAACCACCATGGAGGCCACCTCCGTCCCGTCCCCGCTCGGCGCCATCGGCATCGTGAGCTCGGCGCGGGGCCTCGTGCGGGTGCTCTTGCCGCCGTGCTCGGACCAGGCGCTGCGGGCGGCGGCCCGGGCGCACGGTGCCACGCTGC
>CAZUZY010000508.1:0-5422 GCA_964624885.1 uncultured Polyangiales bacterium
GTCGCGGTCGGCGCCGGGGCCGACGGCCGCGCCGACGCGCAGGCGGCCCTTGCCGTCCTTGAGCGCGTTCGGGTTGCGCTCGGCCTGCATCAGGTCCTTGACCGTGATGAGGCCCACGAGCTTGCCCGACTGCGGCTCCACGACGAGCAGCTTCTCGATGCGGTGCTTGTGCAGGAGCTCGCGCGCGTGCTCGACGGAGACCCCGGGCGGCGCGGTGACCAGCTCCTTGGTCATCAGCGCCGAGACGGGCTGGTCGAGGTTCTTCTCGAAGCGGATGTCGCGCGAGGTGAGGATGCCGACGGGGCGATCCCCCCCGCCCTCGGCGACCACCGGCAGCCCCGAGATGTCGTGGCGGCGCATGACGCCGAGCGCCTCGCGCAGCGACATGCCGGGCGTGATGGTGACCGGGTCGAGCACCATCCCGCTCTCCGCGCGCTTGACCCGGAGGACCTCCTTGGCCTGCTCCTGGGGCGGGAGGTTCTTGTGGATGATGCCGAGGCCGCCCTCGCGCGCGATGGCGATGGCGAGGCGCGCCTCGGTCACCGAGTCCATCGCCGCCGAGACGATGGGGATGTTGAGCTCGATGTTGCGGGACAGTCGCGTCCGGACGTCGGCCTGCGCGGGGAGGACCTCGCTGTAGGCGGGCAGCAGCAGGACGTCGTCGAACGTCAGGGACTCACGCAGTTCGTCGTCGAGCACGGCAACCTCCAGAACTCAGCAGACCTCCGAGACGAGCCAGGCCCAAAAGCGCGCGAGGCCAGCACTTGGCCAGCCTCGCTGCACGCTTCGTCAGGTGATCATGCGCTTCAGGCGCTTGACCTGCTTGCGCTTCATCTTGGCGCGGAGTTTGTTGGTCTTGCCGCGGTTGGTCTTGCGCGGCACCTTGGACAGGACGATGTACATCGGGCAGCTCCTAAGAGGGGCCGCCGGTGTAGCAAAGGCACCTCGTTCGAGCAAGGCCCGCACGCGGCGGGACGAGGTCGTGTCCGCGCGCCGGCGCCGCGGGCGCTGCCATACGTCGCGCGGGCGAGGCGGTTTCGCTCGAAGAAATGAGCCCATTTCGTGCGCGCCCTCACGATCCGAGGCGCTGGGTCCCCCGTAGGACCCGGCATGCGTATCTGGCCTCGTCCGCTCCTCCTCCTGGTCTCTCTTCTCCTCGGGTGTGACGGCCCGGCGTTCGACGTCGCGGCGGCGGTCGAGCCCGAGGGCGGCGACGACGCCTCGACCGAGGTCGGATCGGACGGCGCGCCCATCGACGCGGGGAGCGACGCGGCGACCGAGGAGGCCCCGCCCACGTGCGCCGGGGCCAAGAACGGCGCGCCCTGCGGCGACGGCTCGGTGCGCCGGATCTGCCTCGCGGGCTCGTGCGTGGTCAGCACGTGCGGCGACGCGTTCGTCGACCCGGGCGCCGGCGAGGAGTGCGACGACGGCAACGCCGACGCCGGCGACGGCTGCGAGCCGAAGTCGTGCCGATTCTCGTGCGCGTCGGACAAGGGTTGCGACGACAAGAACGCTTGCACCGTCGGCGAGGCCTGCGACCTCGCGACCCACCGCTGCACGGCCGGAGAGGCCGCGAAGAAGGGTACGCCGTGCACGCTCGCGAGCGGCGCCGCCGGCAGCTGCAACGCGGGCAGCTGCGCGCCGGTGAGCTGCGGCAACGGGGTCCTCGAGGCCGGCGAGGAGTGCGACGACGGGAACACGATCGACACCGACGGCTGCCGCCGCGACTGCACCTACACCTGCAAGGCCGACCTGGACTGCAGCGACGGCAGTGTCTGCACGGGCACCGAGAAGTGCGTGCTGGCGACCCACACCTGCGCGCCGGGCGCCGCGCTCGTCTGCGCCGACGCGAACGCCTGCACGGCCGACACCTGCGACGCGAAGGCGGGGTGCAAGAGCGTCCTCGTCGACGCCGACGGTGACGGCTTCGCGCCGAAGGAGCTCGGCGCGTGTGGCCTCGACTGCAACGACGGCGACCCCAACGCCAAGCCCGGCCAGAAGAGCTTCTTCGGCTCCCCGCACGTGGTCGGCGCCACCAAGTCGTTCGACTGGAACTGCGACGGCGTGGTGGAGAAGGAGCCGATCGCCGTCGGCTACTGCTACTACGACGACGCGGGGTTCTGCGTCTTCAAGGAGGGGTTCTCGAACACGCCGCCGGCCTGCGGCGAGTCCAAGCAATACGCCACGGGCTGCAACCTGGTCGGCGAGGGGTGCTACCCGGTGGGGCCCCTCGTGCAGATGCGTTGCCGGTGAGCGACGGGTAGGCTCTCGGCGTGCGGGTGACCCTCAACGTGGACCTCGGCGAGCTCGAGGGCGAGCCCGAGGAGCTCTACGCCCTCGCCGACGTGGCCAACGTGGCGTGTGGCGGCCACGCGGGCGATGCGGCGAGCATGCGCCGCGCGTGTCGGCTGGCACGCGCCCACGGAACGCGGGTGTTCGCGCACCCGTCGTACCCGGATCGCGAGGGGTTCGGGCGTCGCGCGCTCGCGATCGAGCCGGACGCGCTGCGGAGCTCGCTGCAGGCGCAGTGCGCGGCGCTGCTGGAGGCCGCGGCGGCGGAGGGCGTGGCCGTCGAGGGCGTGAAGCCCCACGGCGCGCTCTACCACGCGGTCGCGACGGACCTCGCCGTGGCCCGCGTGGCCGTCGAGGGGTGCGCAGCGATCGCCGGACCGTGGGTGGTGGCGCCCGGCGCGCGGCTCGCGGAGCTGGTCCCGACGAGCCTCGTCGAGGGGTTCGCCGATCGGGGCTACGCGGCCGACGGCACGTTGATCCCGCGCGGCGCGGAAGGAGCGCTGCTCGACGACGCGGCGACCGCGGCGGCGCAGGCGAGGTTGCTCCTGCGCATGGATCGCTTCCAGACCCTGTGCGTGCACGGCGATCGTCTGGCCGCAGTGGCCATCGCGCGGGCGGTGCGCGGCGTCCTCGGAGACATTGCAACGTCTTCACAACAAACGCCCTGACCCCCGGGACGACAGAGTGAGGAACCGGCGCCACCTGCCGATGTTTCGCTCCCCTTCGTGTCGCTCACCGAAAGGTCGTCCCATGCTCCGCCGCCTGAAGCTCGCCTCGTTCGCGATCTTGCTCGTCACGCTCCCTGGCTGCGGGGACGACGTGGTGAAGGATGGGGCCGACACCGCGACGGCGGTCGGCGACGCCGTGACCGATTCGACGGACACCGGCGCGAGCGACGGCCTGGTCGACACGCTCGCGACCGACATGGGGCCCGACACGAGCGCGTCCGACGCGAGCCCCGACGGCGTCGCGGACAGCGGCCCGGTGGTCCCACCGCCGGTGGACGTCTCGCTCATCCTGCACTCGATCGCCCTCAAGAGCGACGGCACCGTGTGGACCCGCGGGCGGAACGACTTCGGCGCCCTCGGGGACGGCAGCCCGATGACGATCGCGGGCCACCGCGAGGCCGTGCAGGTGCCCGGGGTGAGCGGCGTCGTGAGCGTCGCGGTCGGCGCCCACTCGTCCTACGTCGTCAAGGCCGACGGCACGGTCTGGTCGTGGGGTCGCAACGCCGACACGGGCACCGCCGACATCGGCTACCTGGGCGACGGGACCAAGGTCGATCGTCCGACGCCGGGCCCGGCGAAGATCACCGGCGTCGCCGAGCTCGCGGTGGGGGGAGCGATCCTCGCCCGGAAGACCGACGGCACGGTGTGGGCCTGGGGCAATGGCCTCGCGGGCGCGCTCGGCCTCGGGACCGACAACAGCACGCCGACCCCGCTGCCGATCCCCGGGCTGAGCGACATCGTCGCCGTCGCGAGCGGCGGCGACTTCAGCTTCGCGCTCCGCAAGGACGGGGCGCTGTTCTCGTGGGGCCGCAACAACGTGGGGCAGCTCGGGCAAGGGCTGACGGACGTGTCGACCAACAAGCCGGGGCAGATCCCCGGTCTCTCTGGCGTCGTGTCGGTGTGCGCGCGCGTGGACGGCGGTAGCGGGACCGGGCAGGGCTTCGCGGTCAAGAGCGATGGGACCGTGTGGGCGTGGGGGTACAACTACGCGCAGGAGCTCGGCGTCGACACCTCGCCGGTCTCACGCGTGCTCTCGCCGGTCCAGGTCACGGGCATCACGGGCGCCGCCGCCGTCTCGTGCGGGGCGCTGCACACGATGGTGCGCAAGACCGACGGGACGGTGTGGGGCTGGGGGTACGACTGGGCGGTCGGCATCGGCACCACGGCCGACGGCGTGGTCAAGGTCCCGACGGCGGTGCCGGGGCTCTCCTCCGTCAAGCGCGTCTTCGCCCAGCACCAGAACACCTTCGCCTGGACGATGGGCGGCCTCCTGTACGCGTGGGGCGACGACAGCTTCGGCCAGCTCGGGGCAGGCAAGGTCGCGGGCGGACGCTCGGACCACCCTATCCTCGTGACCAACGCGTTCTAGGTCCTAGGCGGGGAAGACGAGGTCGACGACCAGCCCGACGCCGGCCTCCCCCGCCGAGAACGAGAGCTTCGCGCCGTGCAGCTCGGCGACGCGGCGGGTGATCGCGAGCCCGAGGCCTCGGCCATCGGGGTGACGGGTACGCGCGGCGTCGAGGCGGACGCTGCGCTCCGCGATGCGGTCGAGATCGGCCGGGGGAACGCCCGGGCCGTCGTCGAGGACGCGAATCCGCACGGCGCCCTCGAGCCGCTCGAGCAGCACCGAGGCGTGCCCGCCCGGCCGGTGGTGGCGAATGGCGTTGTAGACGACGTTGCTCACGGCCTGCTCGAGGAACGTCTCGTCGCCCTCGATCGGCACCGGGTCGTCCGGCACCGCGTGCTCGAGCTCCACCCCGTGCTGGCGCGCGACCGGTCGGTGCCGCGCGACGACCCGCGCGACGAGGGCCGCGAGATCGACCGGCGACCGCGTGACGTGGGGCTCGCCGGCCTCGAGCCGCGCCGCGACCGCGAGGTTGTGGACCAGCGCCGCCGTGTAGTGCGCCTCGTCGAGCGCCGCCTCCACCACCACCGGGTCGGCGACGCGCCCCTGCTCGGTCGTGCGCGCGAGCGCCACGAGGTGCCCCTGCAACACCGTCAGCGGGGTCATCACGTCGTGCGTCGTGTTGGCGAGGAAGTCGCGCAGGGTCTGCTCCCGCCGCTCCTGCGCCTCGAGGTGGCCGCGGACGTTGCGCGCGGCCTCGTCGAACGCCGCCGCCAGCGCCGCGACCTCGTCGTCGCCCTCGCGCGGGATGTCTCCCGCGTACCCTCGCGCCGAAGACTCCCGCACCCTCCGCTCGAGCGCGCGGATGCGACGCACGATCGGCCCGAGTCCCAGGACGACGGCGCCGAACATGGCGAGCAGCGGTGGCCCCCAGACGCGGGCGAGGTGCGGGAGGGTGACCGCGGCGAACGGGGGGCGATCGCGGACGGCGAGCACGTACGCGCACGGTCCCTGGCCGGACAGCCGGACGAGGAGCTGATCGGTCGCCCTTCGCCCG
>CAZUZY010000509.1:0-5384 GCA_964624885.1 uncultured Polyangiales bacterium
GGCGGCCGGTCGAGGAGCGCGGCGTCCGCGCTCGCGTCAAGACGATGCTCGCCCGCCTCTACCCGACCGAGCCCGCCGCCTCGCGCGTGGAGTTCGCGCGCCTCGTGACCAAGGCGCGTCGCGAGCTGAAGGAGCAGCTGGTCGCGACGCCGAAGGCCCTCGCCCGCGTGGAGGCCGAGACGCCGAGCGAGCGCCTCACCCAGGTGCCCGACGCGCTGCCCGGCACCCGCTACCGCATGATCCGCAAGCTCGGCGAGGGCGCGATGGGCGTCGTCTACGAGGCCGAGCACGTGGACCTCGGCCGCAAGGTGGCCGTCAAGGTGCTGCAGGGCAAGCACTCCACGTCCGCGGAGTTCGTGGCGCGCTTCCGCCGCGAGGCGCGGGCCATCGCCTCGCTCGTGCACCCGAACCTCGTGCAGGTCTACGACTTCGGCCAGACCGCCGGCGACCCCCTCGCCAGCGAGTGGGGTGGCCGCCTGTTCTTCGCGATGGAGCGGCTCGAGGGCGAGACGCTGGAGGCGTTCCTCGACCGCGAGCAGGGCATGGACTTCCGCGACGCCTGCGAGGTCGCCATCAAGACCTGCCGCGCGCTCGAGGCGGCCCACGCGGCGGGGCTCGTGCACCGCGACCTCAAGCCCGCCAACCTGTTCCTCTGCTTCGGCGGCCGTCGCCCCGGCGCGATGGGCGAGATCGGGGTGAAGCTGCTCGACTTCGGCGTCGCGAAGGATCTCCACTGCGCCGAGTCGAAGGACGACCCGAACTTCTCCCGCGCCGGCGCCATCTTCGGCACGCCGGACACCATGGCCCCCGAGCAGGTGGCGGGCGACGTCGTCGACGGACGCGCCGACCTCTACGCGCTCGGCTGCGTGCTCTACCGGCTGCTCACCGGCCGCATGCCCTTCGAGGACGCGCCCTCGTCGATCCTCGCCATGTCCTGCCACGTCAACGAGCCGGTCATCCCGCCGCGCAAGGCGGCGCCCCTGCGCGGGATCCCCGAGGCCGTCGAGCGCGTGGTGATGCGCGCCCTCGAGAAGAAGGCCGCCGCCCGCTTCGCCGATGCGACCGAGATGCGCGAGGCCCTGGAGGAGGCCATCTACGGCGGCTTCTTCGAGGCCTCGGTGAAGGCTCCCGAGGTCGCGGTCGAGGTCGCGATGGAGGAGGCCATCACCTTCGAGACGGCGGCGCCCCCGCCGGCGCGTCGTCGGTCGTCGCGCCGGGCGGCGCTGGTCCCGATGGTGTTCGCCGCGTTCGTCGGCTGCGCCTGGCTCGCCTGGAAGGGCGTGGACGGCAAGCTCCACCCGCGCAAGGCGAACGCGGTCGCGGTCGTGAAGGACGAGGCGCCGAAGAGCGTGGAGGTCGACCCGCGCGCCGCGCAGGTCACTGCCAAGACCGAGGCGCGGCCGGTGGTCGCAGCGAAGGCCCCGGTCGCGGTCGCACCGGTCGTCGCATCCCCCGCGCCGGTCACCGCGGCGAAGCCCCTGGCGTCGGGGTTCCCCGTCGCGGAGGCCCCTCCCCCGGCCATCGCCTACGACGGCCCGACCACCGCCAGCGTCGAGAAGAAGCTCGCGACCGGAGACGTCGACGGCGCCCTCGACGACGCGCGCTCGCTCAAGGCGGACGGCAAGCCCGCCTCCCAGGCCCTGTGGGCGAGGACGGCCTTCGCCGCCGGCAAGTACCAGGAGGCGCACCTCGCGTCGGTCGCGTGGCTCGGCAAGGAGCCCGCCTCGATCCCGGCGCGGCTGCTCGACGCCCGCGCCCTCCGCGAGACCGGGCAGCTCGAGCCGGCGCGCCTGCGGCTCAAGGAGATCCTCGACAAGCAGCCCAACCATGCCGAGGCCAAGACCATGCTGCGCGACCTCGAGGCGCTGTCCCGTGCCCAGAAGGTCCACGCGGCCCCCCACAAGCGCAAGGTCGCGTCCGCAAAGATTCCCTAGACGTTCCGGCCGTTCCCGGCTCGATTGCGCGCCGGCCCGAATCGACCTAGAAATAAATGCAGACCATGCGCCGCGTGCTCGTCGTCGACGACGAAGAGAACATCCGCCTCGTGCTGCGCACGCTGCTCAAGCGCGCCGGCTACGAGGTGGAGGTCGCGACCAACGGCGAAGAGGCGGTCGAGAAGTTCGAGTCGTTCGGGCCCGACGTGGTGCTCACCGACGTCCGCATGCCGAAGATGAACGGCATCGACCTGCTCACGGCGCTCAAGGCCAAGGGCTCGCTCGCCACGCTGATCGTGATGAGCGCCTACGGCTCGCACGACCTCGCCATCGAGGCCATGAAGGCGGGCGCCTACGACTACGTCGCCAAGCCGTTCAAGCCCGACGAGATCCTGCTCACCCTGCGCAAGGCCGAGGAGCGCGAGACCCTCCGCCGCGAGAACCAGAAGCTCCGCGAGGAGATCCGCAAGGAGAACAAGTTCGACGAGATCCTCGCCAAGAGCGCGCCGATGCTCGAGATCTTCCGCACCATCGGGAAGATCGCCGACTACAAGACCACGGTCCTCGTGGTCGGCGAGTCGGGCGTCGGCAAGGAGCTCGTCGCGCGCGCCCTGCACCGCCGCTCGATCCGCGCCAACAACCCGTTCGTCGCCATCAACTGCGGCGCCATCCCCGAGAACCTCCTCGAGAGCGAGCTGTTCGGGCACCGCAAGGGCGCGTTCACCGACGCGAGCGCCGACCGGCGCGGGCTGTTCGAGGAGGCCAGCACCGGCACCCTGTTCCTCGACGAGATCGGCGAGCTGCCCCTGGCCCTGCAGGTGAAGCTCCTCCGCGTGTTGCAGGAGGAGACCATCCGCCGCCTCGGCGACACCAAGGACATCCGGATCGATGTCCGCATCGTGGCCGCGACCCACCGCGACCTCGCCGCCGAGGTGAAGGCGGGCCGGTTCCGCGAGGACCTGTACTACCGCCTCAACGTCCTGCCCCTGCCCTTGCCGCCGCTGCGCGAACGCAAGGAGGACATCCCGCTCCTGCTCGACCACTTCATCGCGCGCAACAACACCCGCCTCGGCACCCAGCTGCGTGGCATCTCGCCCGAAGCCCGCAAGGCGCTGATCGACTACGCCTGGCCCGGCAACGTGCGCGAGCTCGAGAACACCATCGAGCGCGCGATGGTCCTCGCCGACAGCGATCTCATCCACGTCCAGGATCTCCCGGAGCGGGTGCGCGAGGCCCGCGATCCGGTGCAGATGCAGCTCGCGAGCGGCGAGCTCTCGATCAAGAAGACGACGCGGGTGATCGAGGAGGTGCTGATCCGGCGCGCCCTGCAGAAGACCAAGGGCAACCGCACCCGGGCCGCGGAGATCCTGGAGATCAGCCACCGCGCGCTGCTCTACAAGCTGAAAGACTACCTCATCACCGACCTGTGACGATGCGCTCGATCTGGCTCGCTACCTCGCTCGCGATCGGTCCGATCGCCGCCCTGGCTTGTACCGGGGGCAAGCCCGCTCCGCCCAAGACGGGCGTGGTGGCGAGCGCGAGCGACGCCGGGGGCGAGGCGGCGGTCGCGAGCGCTTCGAGCATGGCCCCCCTGCCCTCGGGCGCGGTGAGCGCAGCGGTGTTCTCGGAGGACGAGTGCAAGGTGGACGCCGACTGCGTGCCCGAGCGCACGTGCCACCCCGACCGCTGTCGCACGGCGGCGAACGCGGGGGAGCTCCTCCCCGGCACGCTGTGCACGAACACCTGCGCCGCGGGCGCGGTGGAGTGCGGGCAGAACCACTGCGGCTGCGCGTTCAAGGGGCTCGCGAAGCGCTGCGCGGTGCTGCCCGGGCCGTGAGGGGCGCGCGCGGGTGGGTGGCTGCGGCGCTCGTCGCGGCGTGTCGGCACCCCGGGAGTCCGACGGTGACGGGGGCACCTCGCACCACGACGAGCTCCGTCCGCCTCGACCGCCCCGATCACCCCTTGTCGCAGGACGAGGCGCGCCGCTACGCGCTCGCCCTCGTCAACCGGGACCGCGCTCTCTTCGGCCTGGACCCCGTCGTGCTCGACGACGCGGCGACCCGCGCCGCGGAGCGCCACGTCGCGGACATGGCCCACCTGGGCTTCACGGCCCACTTCGGCTCGGACGGGTCGTTCCCCGACCTCCGCTACACGCAGGCGGGTGGTGAGGATCTGGTGGTCGAGAACGTGGCCTGCGGCAAGGACGGCAAGGAGCGCACGGTCGAGTCCGGGCCGTTCGACCCGCGGGAGATCGAGCGCGTCGAGGCGGCCTTCTTCGAGGAGAAGCCGCCCCACGACGGGCATCGCCGGAACATCCTGGATCCACTGCATCGACGCGTCGGACTGTCGTTCGCGGGTCGGGGCGGGAGCCCCGTCCTCTGCGCAGCGCAGGAGTTCGTGCGGCATCATGGTCGCTACGACCCGCTGCCGAAGGTCGGAAAGCCGGGGGACGTGCTCGTGGTGCGCGGCGAGCTCACGGCCCCCTTCACCTTCGGCGCCATCGGGGTCGCGCGACTCGAGCGACCCGCGCCGAGGTCCGCGGCGTGGCTCGCGGCGAGCGGAGACTTCACGCTGCCTGCGCCGCACGCGCTGTTCCAGACGGCGGACTACGAGGGAAAGCACCCGGTGACCGTCGTCGGTCAGAGCTTCACCCTCCACCTCGGCCTCGACGCCTTCGCGCTCGGCGGCAAGGCCTCGGGCGCCTACGCCGTCATCGTCTACGGAACGACGAAGACCGCGGACGGCCGCCTGGACCCGGTGTCGGCGCGCATCGTCGATGTCCCGTGAGGCCCGTCACCGACACGTCGGGGCGACGCCTCACCATGCGCCGCATTTGGGATCGCTCAGTTGCGGTCGACGGACGAGACTCACCTCGCTGCGCGAGGTTCGACCACCGCGATCGTGAACGTCCCTTTCGCCACGAGTCGCTCCTCGTCGCCCTTTCGCGCGAACACCTCGGACTCCACCACCGCGCTCGTGCGGCCGCTGCGCAGCACCGTCGCGCGCACGCGGACGCGGTCCCCCACGGCGGGCCGGAGCAGGTGCATCGTGAACGTCTGCGTCAACACGCGAAACCCATCGGCGGCTCGCGTGGCGGCCGCGGCGCCGGCGGCGTGATCCGCCAGCGCGGTCAGCACCGCGGCGTGCACGAAGCCGTCTTGCTGGGTGTGCGCGGCGGTGGGCACCACGCTGGCCTCGACCCAGCCGTCGCCGACGCCGTCGAGCCGCGTGCCGAGGGCGGTCATGAAGCCAGCCTCTGCCCAGATCGCCTCGATGCGCGCGTGCATCGCCCACGGATAGCACGCCGCGAAACCAATCCTCGGCGGCAGCGTCTACCCCTGCATGTCCCGCAAGGAAGCCCTCCTCCTCGCCGCCCTGGTCCTCGGGTGCGCCTCGGCCGGCGTCGTCGCCGTGCGTCGCGCCAAGGCCCCGCCGGCCGCGCCCGGAGGG
>CAZUZY010000510.1:0-5345 GCA_964624885.1 uncultured Polyangiales bacterium
CGACCTCTCCGTGGGCACGGCACACGCGCTCGGCGATCTCGACCGCCCACCCCCGCACCAGCCCCCGCGCGTCGCCCCGCGCGACCAGGCGCTCGCCTTGGTAGCAGGTCACGTCCGCGCCGTAGGCCGCCGCCTTTCCGAGGTATCTCCCGAGGAGATGCGCGGTGCCCTTCTTGGCGCGCGGCGTGCGGAAGGTGAAGCGGGGTGAGAGGGGACCCGCGTCGAGGGCGGCGTCGACCGCGACCGCGAGCGCCTGCAGATCCGCCGACGCCGCGCGCAGCGGCGCGGCGAGGCGGGAGAGCGCTCGAGGATCGGCGTGGCGGAGGAGGCTCGCCGTCGCCTCGAGATCAAGGTCCATCGCTCGTCAGTACACCAGACCCGACCCACGACCGTCACGGCTCTGCTCGCTCGGTGCGCGGGCCCGCGCTAACGAGGACCATGCGCTCTCTCGTCACGGGCACCCTCGCCGTCGCCCTCGTCGCCTGCTCCCCCGCCAAGAAGGGCCCCGATGCACCGCCGAAGGTCGACCTGCTCGCCCACGCGCAGACGGCGGTGGCCGCGCCCGACCGCGACGCCGAGGACCGGGCGCTCGACGCCGGCCGCAAGCCCGCCGAGGTGCTCTCGTTCTGCGGCGTCGGCCCCGGCGCCAAGGTGGCCGACCTCGGCGCGGGCCGCGGCTACACCACCGAGCTGCTCGCGCGCATCGTCGGCCCGGGCGGCAAGGTGTGGGCGCAGAACAACAAGTTCGTGCTCGAGAAGTTCGCCGAGGCACCGTGGGCGGCGCGCCTGAAGAAGCCGATCATGGCCAACGTCGTGCGCGTCGATCGGGAGTTCGACGACCCGCTGCCGGCCGACGCCAAGGGGCTCGACGCGGTCGTGATGGTGTTGTTCTACCACGACAGCGTGTGGCT
Organism: uncultured Polyangiales bacterium; assembly: GCA_964624885.1. Classification (GTDB taxonomy): domain Bacteria; phylum Myxococcota_A; class Polyangia; order Polyangiales; family JADJMO01; genus JADJMO01. The sequence continues at coordinate 912 of CAZUZY010000510.1, forward strand.
CGAGACCGACCGCGCCAAGATGAACAAGGCCATCTTCGCGGCGCTGGCGCCCGGGGGCACCTACTGCGTGGTGGATCACGCCGCGGCGGCGGGCCACGGGTTCGACGACGTGAAGACCCTGCACCGCATCGAGGAGGCCGCGGTGGTGAAGGAGGTCACGGCCGCGGGGTTCACGGTGGCCGGCAAGAGCGCCGTGCTCGCGAACCCGGCGGACACCCACGACTGGAACGACTCACCGTCCGCGGCCGCCGAGAAGCGCGGGACCAGCGACCGGTTCGTGATCAAGTTCGTCCGGCCCTGACGCAACGACTGGGCGACGACTCGGGGCGACTACTCGGCGGGCGCCGCCGGCGACGCCACGGAGACGGTGCGGGCCTTCTCGGTGGGCTTGTTCTTCTGGGCGACGAGCCCCGTGCGCGCGCGGAGGTCGGGCAGCGCCGCGGCGATCGCATCGCGCGCCATCGCCTTGAGGCGCGGCAGGTCGGCCTCGGTCATGCCCGCGGTGGGGATCGGCTCGAGCACCCGGGCGATCGCGCGCGCCTCGCCGAACCACTTGCTGCCCTTGGGGCGACAGTCCCGCGTGCCCGAGATGGCGACCGGCAACACCGGCACCTGCGCGGCGATGGCCAGGTGGAACGCGCCGTCCTTGAACGGCAGGAGGTTGCCGTCGGGGCTGCGGGTGCCCTCGGGGAAGATCATGATCGGGAGACCGCGCCGCAGGGTGGCGAGCGCCTCCTTCATCATCGCGCGCACGCTCTCGCCGTCGCCGCGCTTGACGGACATGTCGCCGCCGAACTTCATGATCCAGCCGAGCACGGGGAGCTTGCGGATCTCGTCCTTGCCGATCCAGCGCATGTCCCACGGCAGGTGCGCGAGCAAGAACGGATCGGCCGTGGACTCGTGGTTGGAGATCACCACGTAGGCCTTGTCGTGGATGTCGGCCGGCGGCTGCCCTTCGACGGCGAACTTCCAGAGCGGCGTGCAGTCGGAGGTGACGCGCCCGTAGCGCCGCATCCAGCGGCCGGGCACGCGCTGCAGCGGGTCGCCGCGGTGGAGCGCCCACGCGACGCCCATGGTGGGAAGGAACAGGGCCGTGAAGAGCCCGAACTCGGCGTAGGTGTAGAGGCCCAGCAGTGCCTTCCGCATGGTCCGGAATTGTGCCGTCCGCGGGTCGAACGGCATTCAGGAGTTCGTCAGGAACCGGTCAGGCAGCCGGCGGTCGATCACGCGGTGCGGCGTCCTCCTGGACGCGGCGCGCCCACATGTAGAGCGCGGGGTGCAGGCCGAGATCGGCCATCGCCGTGAGCGACAGGAGGATGAACGACGCCCCGAAGACCGCCTTGGGCCGCAGCACCTCGACACGCTCGTAGAGGTGCTGGTGATCGATGGTGAGCCGGGAAATCACGAAGGCCAGCACGAAGGTGGTGATCGCGGCCACCATGCCGCGCGAGAGGGTGGGCGCACGGAGGGCCCAGGCCGCGACCAGCGCGATGACCAGCGCGAGCGCCGCCGGACGCAGGCTCTCCCCGCCGAGCTGGAAGCCCGTGCGGACCACCGACTGGCCCGTCTCACGACGCGGTGGGCCAGGAATGGCGCGGGGCGACGCGATGGCGCTCGGCAGCGGGGTGGCGGTGGGGACCGCGCTCGCCAGCGCCGAGCCGGCGGCGGAGACCTCGGCGGCCGGGATCACCTCGGTCTGGTGGAGCACGTACCAGGGTCGGAAATACGACACGAGCAGCGTGAGCGCGAAGACGATCCGGAGGACCCCGAACAGACGCACGGCCATGCCGAGGCCCGGGGGCAGGCGTATGTCACGCAGCGGTACGGAGGGAGCGTCCAAGAGCGCCATCGCGACGGCGGGCTAGCGTGGTAGCGTCGGGAGCGCGATGCTCGATCCGACGCTGCCGCTCGGCGTGTTCGACAGCGGGCTCGGCGGGCTGACCGTGGTCCGCGAGATCACCGCCGCGCTGCCCGACGAGCGCGTGCTCTACCTGGGCGACACGGCCCGCGTGCCCTACGGCGCGCGCAGCCCCGAGACGGTCGTCCGCTACGCCCAGGCCTGCGCCAAGGCCCTCGTGCAGCGGGGCATCAAGGCCCTCGTGGTGGCCTGCAACACGGTCAGCGCGGTCGCCCTCGACGTGCTGCGGGTCGACCTCGATCTGCCGGTCCTCGGGGTGATCGAGCCTGGCGCGCGGGCCGCGGTGGCCGCCTCGCGCGCGCTGCGCATCGGCGTGCTCGGGACCGCGGGCACTGTGGCCTCTGGCGCCTACCCCCGCGCGGTGCTCTCGATCTCCACCCGCGCCGAGGTCACGGCGCACGCGGCGCCGCTGCTGGTCCCGCTGGTCGAGGAGGGCTGGATCGAGGGTGAGGTGCCGCGCCTCGCCGTGCGCCGCTACCTCGAGCCCCTGGCCCGCGCGCGGGTCGACACGGTGGTGCTCGGGTGCACCCACTACCCGATCCTCCGGCCGATCCTCGAGCAAGAGGCGCGGGCCATGCTGGGCGAGGTCGCCGTCGTCGACAGCGCGCACGCCACCGCCGCGGAGCTCTCACACCTCCTGTCCACGCGCCGCCTGTTGCGCTCGGGCGGCCCCGGCGACGTCGAGCTCCTCGTCACCGATCGACCGCGCACGTTCGCGGAGCTCACCCAGCGCTTCCTCGGTGGTGAGGAGCGCGAGGCACACGTCATCGATCTGTGAGGGCGGAGGCCGGGCAGTTCCACGCGATGTCGGCGTGCAACGCGTCGAGCTCGGCGTAGGTGAACGCGCCGCTCGCGAAGTGCCACGTGGCCTTGCCCCGCGTCGGACGCACGTGCTCGTCCAGCACGACGAAGCTCTCCACGGGCGTCGTCCAGCGCGCCTGCACCAACCCAGCCTTCGGGTCGGCGGGGTCGGTCCCGAAGCGGTCGTGCGTCTCGAAATCCACCGGTGCGCCGCGGGCGTCGACGAACACGCGGGCGCGCACGGTCCGTCCGTGGTCGGTGACGCTCACGTCGAACGCGTCCTCCCCTGCGGCCTCGAAGGCGACCTCCCACGGGCGCCGCGCCGGTGGGGGCGCGAGCAGCATCGAGGGGGCGAAGAGGACGGCGTCGTTCAGCCAGGTGACCAGCTCGCCCACCGCCACCTTCTCGCTCGCGTCGTCGACGATCGGCACGGCGTCGAACAGTCGCCCCGCCATGCGCGCCACGCCTTGCACGTAGGTATCGCGCACGTAGGTGGGAACGACGCCGAAGAAGCGCAGACGCATGTGGAAGATGCGCGCGATCTCGGTGCTCGTGTCGTACTGCCACACCTCGCAGGGCATCCACGGCTGCTCGGGACGCATGCGGAAGCGCCCCTCCCAGCGGGCGCGGAACGAGGTGACGCGGGGGCGCCCCACCACCCGTGAGAACACGAAGAACCGGAGCGCGGGCTCGGGCAGCGAGAGGATCTCGTCGGCTTCGACGAGGTCTGCCACGGTGGGGTCCGGCAGCGAGAGGGCCCCGACCTCGCGCAGGAACTTGGTGCGCATGTGCACCGACCGCGGGACGGCTTCGACCGAGGACATGGCGGTCAGCGCCGCACGAACCGTGCCGGCCTGCCCCGTGCCTGCGCAGAGGACGGCGCCCCGCGCTCCCCCGGGCACGAGGGGGAATTCCTGCGCGCCGATGCAACCCATTCGCGGGTTGTCGCCCAGCCCGACCCCCTCCTATGGTGAGACCCCATGACGAGGGGGTTCTCTGAAGATCCGACGCTGCCCGCGGGTCCGGCTGGACGCGCCCGCGTCCACATCGCCGAGGTCGCCGCGCGCCCTGGGCTCGCCCTCGTGTTCGCGTGCGGCGAGCCCCGGTTCGAGCTCTTCCCTCTCCCTGAATCCGGGGCATCGGAGACCAAGCTCGTCATCGGTCGCGGCGCGGGCGTCGACCTGCAGCTCGAGGACAGCACCCTCTCGCGCAGCCACGCGGAGGTGAGCCTGCTCGACGGCCGCTGGACCGTGCGCGACACGAGCCGCCACGGCACCTTCGTCGACGGGCAGCCCGTGACCGGCGAGGTGTCGGTCGCCGACCCCCGCACGCTGCGCCTCGGTGACACCCTGCTCGCGTTCGTCTCCGACACCACCCCGTATCGTGGCCGGTCGGTCGTCCGCGACAGCGACCTTGTCCTCGGCCACGCCACCGCCACGGCCCTCGCGCAGGTCGAGCGCGCGCGCAACGCGGGGCTCGACCTGCTGCTGCTCGGCGAGGCCGGGGTCGGCAAGGAGACGCTGCTCCGGCGGGCCTTGCTCGGCGGGCCCTCCATCGTGGCCGACTGCCCGCGCGGGGCGCTCGCCACCGACCACGGCCGGCGCGGCCTGCTCGCGGCCGCCCGCAACGACACGTTGTTCCTCGACGAGATCGGCGCGGCCGGGCGCGAGGCGCAGGAGGCGCTGGTCGCGATGCTGGGCGCCGCCGGTGCCTCC
>CAZUZY010000511.1:0-5340 GCA_964624885.1 uncultured Polyangiales bacterium
GTGGCTCGAGCGCGGGCGCGTCGACCGGCGCAGCTTCGACGGGAGGGTCGGGCGGCGCCGGCTTCGCGGGCTTCGGGGCCTCGGACGTGTGGGTCGCGTGCGCCGAGGGCGGAGGGACCGAGCGACGCGGCGCCTTGGGGGCCGAGCCGGGGACCGCGTCGTCCGGCACCCGGATCGCGGTGCGACGGCGGCGACCGCGCCCTCCGAGGAGCTCGGCGGCCGAAGGCCGTGCCTCGCCCGGATCCGACGCGCGATCGCCCGGATCGGACGGGCGCTCGCCGTCGAGGCGGGACATCAAGCTGTCCACGTCCGGCGGCTCGGACGTCGGCTTGCGCACCGGATCGCTCATGAGCGGGCGCCTCCCGTCTGCAGATCGCGGGCCCGGCCGAGGCTCTGCCCGTAGCGGATCGTCTCCGGATCGCGCGAGAAGCCGGCGAAGCGGTCCGGGGGCACGAGGAGCACCACCGTGGAGCCGAGGTGGAACGCGCCGAGCTCGTCGCCGCGCTCGAGGGGGATGCCGGGCGCGAGCACGTGCTCGCCGGCGACATCGGCTTGATCGATGCCGACCACGGTCATGCGACCGACGATCATCGCGCCGACCAGCACCACGGCGACCCGGCCCCACACGGGGGACTCCACCTCGACCACCACGCGGCGGTTCTTCACGAACAGCCGGGGCACGTGCTGCTCGCCCACCTCGTTGACCGGCCAGCGATCGCCGTCGATGGCGCGCACGCGGCGGATGGTGCCCGCGACGGGGGAGTGCACGCGGTGGTAGTCACGGGGCGAGAGGTACACGACGGCGAAGCCACCGCCGGTGAGGTCGCGGGCGAGATCGCGATCGCCCACCAGCTCGTCGACCGTGTAGGGGCGGCCCTTCACCATCAGCGAGCCACGACCGTCGCTGCGGCCGAGGTCGACCAGGCGACCGTCGGCGGGCGAGACCATCACGGTGTCGTCGCCCTCGATGGGGCGCAGACCGGGGCGGAGACGCCGCGTGAAGAACGCGTCGAACGACGAGTACGGCTGGTCGGAGGGCGCGGCCTCGTCCCAGTCGACGTGATACGCCCGCCCGTAGGCCGAGAGGATCGGCTGCAGCACGGGTGCGGGCACACGAGCCTCGCAGAGCGCGCCCATGGCACGGCTGATGGCGTTGCGGGGGAGGGCCCCGAGAATCTTCGCGGCCGCGTACGTGACGACGCTCATTCGGGCCCTTTGGTGCAAGGTTACGGGGCGCGGACGAGCAGGGTCAATCTTTGGGCGCTTCGGACTTTGCCGCAGTGCACAACGCCTGGGCGACCGCCCGGCCGATCGAGGGGAACTCGGTGGGTTCGGGGGCCACGTCGGACCACCCACAGGCGGCTTCCACGGAGAGCGGCGCGTGGGCGATGGCCTCGAGGTAGGCCTGGACGGTCTCCTTGCCGGTCACCCCGATGGCCCGCAGCGCGTCGCCCCGCAGGGCCCAGAACAGCCCGGAATCGCCCATCACCTTGAGCGGATCGAGCAGGGCCTTGGCGCCGGTCGGGTCACCCCCGAGCAGGCGTCCGCGCGCCACCCACGCCATGATCCACGGGTCCTTGGTCTCGCCGGCGAGGGGCTCGAGCTCCTTGCGCGCGGCGGCCAGGTGCTTGCGCGCCAGCAACAACTCCCCGAGACGCATGGCGTTGCGGGCTGGGCGGGGGTCCTTGTGCTTTGCCTTCGGGTCGGGGTAGGCGCCGTCGGGCAGACCCTTCTTGCCCATCACCCAGGGTCGCCAGATGCCATCCCACGCCTTGAGGTCCTTGCCGGTCACCTCGACGAGCGCGGCGTCGACGTCCTTGGCGGTGGCGAGCGCCTTCACCAGCTTCGGCAGCACGGTCGGATCGCTCGGCGCGGTGGGCGTCTCGCCCGCCCGATCGCCGGCGAGGAACCGGACGAAGCTCGTGACCTCCGCGTAGACCACCGCGGCCTGCTGCGCGCTCGGCAGCATGGCGACCGAGGGCCCGATCCCGTCGAGGGGACGGCCGAGGCCGGCCTCGAGCCCCTTGGCGGCGAACACGTCGGGCGAGCTCACGCTGTCGATGGGGGTGGCCTCGCGCCACCGCGCCTCCTCCCGCTTGGCGACGCCCTCCTGCAGCCAGAGCGGCGCGCGGTCGAGCGTGCCTCGCGAGAGGGCGAGGTGGGTGAGCTCGTGGGCCAGCGTGTCGCGGAAGCCGTAGCCGGAGGGGATGGCGCGCGGGGAGAGCATGATCACCCGCCCGAACTTGGCGATGCCCACCGTGCCGGTCGTGCGGGCCGCGTCGTACGGCAGCCCGGTCATGACCGAGAGGGTGGCCTGGTCGCGCACGAGGTTCACGCGGACCGGGCGCGGCATCTTCACGCCGAGGTCCTTCTCGAGCACGGCGAGCTGCTTGTGGATCGTCTCGCCGATCAGCGGCACGAGCGCGAGATCGGCGTCGTCCTGCAGGCGGACGCGCACGCCGAAGGTGGCGTCGTCGACGACCAGCGTGCCGCCGTTCCCCCGCGCGCACCCGGCGGCGACAGGGCGCAGATCCTTGGTGGCCTTGAGCTTCTCGACGCCGGCCTTCTCGAGCTCGGTGACCGCGGTGTCGCAGTCGTCCTCGTAGAGCGCGAGCCGCCCGAGCTGCAGCGCGACCTCGGGATCCTTCGGGTCGAGCTTGGCCAGGATCGGCCGCGCGCGCGCCACGTCGAGGGCGGTGATGGCGTCGGTCGCCTCGTCGAGCGCGAGCAGCGCCGCATGGGCGCTCGGTCGGCCCGCGACGAGGCCCGCGGCGAGCACGCCGAGCGCGAGGATGCGACGCGCGCTCACTGGACCAGACCCTCCGCGTAGCGCTTGACGGCGTCCTTGAGCCGCGGGCTCGTCGCGCCGCTGCCGAGGCCGGTGAGCGCGCGCTTGCGGAACGCCTCGGGGCCCTTGAAATCCTTGCCGCTGTCGATGGGGACCTTCTCGTCGGGGTCGAAGTGGTGCTGCTGGCCCTCGCTCGACTTGCTGCCGTCCTCCTCGTGGGCCTCGCCCTTGGACTTGTCCCGGGCCTTCTCGAGCAGGCGCTGCGCCTCTTTCTGCGCCTCGAGCGCCTTGTCGGCCTCGCCCTCGGCGAGCCGATCGGCGGCGTCCTTCATCTTCTGCTGCGCCTTCTCGAGCAGCGACTTCACGTCCTCGGGCAGCGGGCTCTTCTTCTCGGACTCTTCGCCGAGCTGACCGGTCTTCTCGGCGAGGCCCTTCTCGCGCGGTGCCACGCCCTTCACGCCGTCCTTGGCCTTCTCGGCCGCCTTCTTGCGCAGCTCGGCGAGGAGCTTCTCCACCCACGCGAGCTGCTGCTTCACCTCGTCGTCGACGTCGTCGAGGCGCTGCTCGGAGCCCGGCTTCATCCACGCCTTGTCGCGGGCCTCGTCGACCGCCTTGCGCCCCGAGACGCCGCGCTCCTTGGCGTCGCCGAGCTGCAGCTTCTCGAGGGCCTCGGCCATGGCCTCCACCTTCTCGCGCACCGAGGCCTCGGCCGAGGTGATGTCCTTCTTGAGGCCGCCCGCCTTGGGCAGGGTCGCGACCACCTCGCGCAGGGCCTTGGCCCGCTTCTTCGCCTCCTCGAGCAGGCCCTCGATCTGCTTCGGGTCCTCGGCGGCGCGCAGCAGGTCCTCGACCTTGCCGATCGACTCGCCGTGCTCCTTGACGATCTCCTCGAGCTGCTTCTGCTGGTTGCCGGCCTGCTTCTCGCCTTGCGACTCCTCCTCCATCGAGTCGTCGTCGCCGGGCTGGCTCGCGCTGTCGCCCCCCCCGTTGCCCCCACCGCCGCCGCCGCCCTCGAACGAGTGGTACGGCTCGCGCATGCGCGCGGCGAGGTCGGACAGGGCGAGGTACGCGTGGTGCCAGTTCTTCTTCTCGCGGGCGCGGGCCACGCGGCGCAGGTCGTTCTGCACGATCTCGCCGAGGTCGTCGCCGAGGCCCTCGAGCGTGCGCAGCGAGGTGCCGGCGCCCTCGAGCGCCTTGAGGTCGACGTCGAGGCGCAAGGTGGCGGCCTGCACCGACGACGCGGGCGGGGTGAGCGCCGACGCCGCGAGCGCGCCGTCGTAGGCGACCTCGGCCACCAGCTTGGCGATGGTCTTGCTGTCGCGGTTGGAGAGCGCGCGCAGGGCGTCGTCCACGCGCACCGTGAGGATCTCGAGCGCCGTGACGGTGCGCTTGCGCCCGACCTCTCCGGGCGCCTTGCGCTCGGCCACGAGGGCCTCGTCGACCTTGCGGGTGCGGCCGATCAGCACGAGGGCCACCTTCCACGGGACGCCGAGGCCGTCGTGCTCGGCGGCGAGGAACTCGTCGAGCTCCTTCTTGCGCACGGCGAAGCTCTTCTCGAGGGCGACGGCGCCGGCCGCGTCGCTCTTGCCCTCCAGGGCCTCGGCGAGGTGGTCGACGAGGCCGTCGCGGACCTTCTTCAGCGCGAGGTAGCGGCGGGACTCGGCGCCGCCGATGGTCGGCGGGATCAGCGTGATCTCGAGGCTCCGGCCCCACTTCGGCCCGGTGATCGGGTCGTTGTCGCGGGCCTCGACGCGCACCGCGATCGGCGTGCGCGCCTTGCGGACGAACGGGTCGTCGGTGCGCAGGACGTACCCGCCGCGGTCGTGCTTGGGCTCGGCATCGAGCTTGGCGAGGATGCGCCGCTCCTCCTTCTCGCCGACGCGCAGCACGAGGTGCACCTCGCGCAGGCCGTGGTCGTCCCAGGCGTCGTAGCGGATGGGAATGCGCCCGCGGCTCTCCTTCTCGAGCTCGACGGTCATGGGCGCGCCCTCGAGCTCCACGGTGGGGACCTGGTCGGGGATGGCGGTGAGGTCGAACGAGTCGGGCTCCTCGATGACGACGTCGCCGAAGCGCGCGCGCACACGCAGGCGGCCCGACACGGCGACCGACCAGCGCGCGACGACACCGCCCTTGCCGTCGTCCATGAACGGCACCTCGTGGTAGTCGTCGGCGAGCAGGAGGCGGCGCCCGGGGTGCTTGACGGTGCCGCGGATCTCGAGCGAAGCCCCGCGGTCGGCCGTGAGCTTCTTGTAGCCGTGGTGGTTCGAGTTGGGCTTGTGCAGGTACGAAGGCGGGTGGATCGTGACCTCCGGGTCCTCGATCCAGGTCATCGGCAGCGGTGCCACGCCCGAGCGGGCCAGCGCCACGTCGACCCCCTCGAGCGCCCGCATCGGCGCGAGCGCGACGACGATCACGACCACGATGGCGAGGACGAATCCGGCGAGGCTCGCGAGCCGGCCGCGGCGCTCGCCCTCCGCGGCGAGCAGCGAGAGCGGCAGCCGCGCGAGGGCCCGCTTGGCGTGCAGCGCGGCGAGGGTGGGTGAGACACCCTC
>CAZUZY010000512.1:0-5278 GCA_964624885.1 uncultured Polyangiales bacterium
CGGGCGGCGCGGACGGCCGCGCGCTGGCGGGCCCCGAGAACGGGCGCGCCGACCGCAGGTTGGTGGAGCTCCGACCGCTCAGCTTGCGCGCGAGCGCCTCCCGACGGGCGCGGTCGTCGAGGCCCACGCGCGGCGCCTCCGGTGTCTTGGGCTCGGGCGTCTTGGGCTCGAGCGCTCCTGCCCCGCGCTCCGAAGTCGGGGCGGGTGGCTCTGCTTCGATCGGCGCGGCAGGGACGGCGGCGACCTCGTCCGGCTCGTCGTTGAGGTATCGCTCGAACGCGCGCGTGCGATCGAGATCGTCGAGGTACGCGTCGTACTCGGCCCGGCGCTGCTTGGACGCGAGCGTGTCGTGCGCGGTGGTGATGCGCGCGAACACCTGCTCCATCTTGGCCTTGAAGGCGCCGAGGTTCTTGCCGTAGTAGCGGTCGGTGTGGAAGCGGGCGGCGAGCCCGTAGTAGGCGGTCTTGATCACCTTGCGGTCGGCGTCGCGCGGGACGTTGAGCAGCTCGTAGTGATCGTACTCGTCGAGCCAGCCGTGCAGGTCGAGCACGTCGATGCGCAGCGCCTCGTCCAGATCGCTCGGCTGGGCGAGCTCTTCGTCGGTGAAGCGGCGCGGCCGCGCCTTGCGGGCCGGCGGCGGCGCGGCGACCACCACCGCCTTCTCCTCGCGCGGCGCCGGCTTCTCGGGAGGCTGGTCGCCGAAGTAGATCGCGAGCTCTCGCGCGAGCTTCTGCGCGATGGCGATGGCCCCCTCGAGCCCCGTGTTGGTCATCACGGCGAGGTCGCCGAGGCTCGTGTAGCCGTCGATGCGGGAGAGGAAGAAGCCCTCGCGCGCGTCGAGCACGAGGCTCCGCAGATCGATCCACGGCGTGAGCTTGGGGACGGACGTTCGGGCGAGCGTCGGTGCCTCCATGGGCCCCAGTCTAGACAAAGGTGCCGAGCCTCGTCAGCCTCCGTCGACGACCGCATCGATCGAACCGTCGGACGCACCCCCCGAGTCGCCGGCGTCGGTCCCTGCGTCGGACGAGCAGGCCTCGGCGGGCTGTCGGGCGCCGGCCCCGTCGATCCAGCGGCGGACGGCGCGGATCTCCTCGAGCCGGAGCGGGGCCGAGGGAGGCATGCCCGAGCCCGGCACGAGCACGGACAGGTCGGCGATCGTGCGCCGCCACAGGTCGCCGGCGCGTCCGTCGGGCGCCGCGAGCCCCTTGGGCAGCGGCGCCCCGAGGACGGCGTCTTCCCCGAACTGTCCGAGCTCGGCCGGCCCCCCGAGCAAGAGCTTGTAGACGAGGAAGCTCGAGGTCGAGCCGCCCTCGCGGCGATCGACGATCGGCAGACCCCGCGGGAACCCGAGGCCGGCGAGCGGGGCCGCGCCGCCGCTGCCGGGGTTGGCCGCCCGCTGCACCAGCGCCGAAGCGTGGCCGATCGCCGTGTCCTGCACGCCGAGATCCGTGTCGAGCGAGAGCCCCATCGCGCGCGCCGTGACGACCCCCGCGCTCGGCGAGCCGTGGCAGTCGCCCCCCGAGCAGCTCTTGCGGAACAGGGCCTGCACGGCGCACGGATCGGCGGCGATCGGGTCGAGGTCGGTGTCCTCGGTGTCCGCGGGATCCTTGGTGGCCTTGGTCACGAAGTCCTGCACGAACTCGCCCTCGAACGGCGTGCCGTCGAACGAGGCCAGACGATCCCCCGCGTTGTCGGCGGCCTTCACGCGCAGGCGGTAGAGGGTGTCCCGCTGCAGCGGCGCGTCGAGCGCGAGGGTCACGGTGCGCTCCACCGGATCGACCCGCACCTTCTTGAAGACCACGTCGACGACCGTGCCGCTCGAGATCCGGTAGTTGACGCGCGCGCTCGCCGAGTTGGCCAGCATGCGGTCGAAGCGAATCACGATCAGCGGACGCAGCTTGACCCCGCAGACCCGGCCGCTCGGCGCACACGGCGCTCCGAGCAAGGTCAGCGAGGTCCCGAGGACGCGGGGCGGCGGCCCCTGGTGGTGGGGGTACTCGCCGCCGCGGTCGCAGCCGGCGAGGAGCAACAGCAGCGCGGGCGCGAGCCCGGCTGCCATCACGCGGCTCAGGACTCGGCGTACTCCTTGAGCTGCTCGCGGATGGTCTCGTTGTTGATGCCCGTCTGGATGTAGTCCTTCAGGGTGTCGGCCAGCGCGATGAGCATGTCGTTCACGCCGCTCTCCTGCGTCAGCTTCTCGAGCAGCGCACGCGCCTCGCGGCTGCCGTCGTCCCGCAGCATCGCGCGCACCTGCTCGAACGAAATCTCCCCCTGGAAGTCCAGGTACATGTTCTCGAGTAGGTAGCGGACGAGCTCGTTCACGGACGGCCTCCTTCGAGGTGGCGGGCAGGGCAGATGGGGCAGATGGGAACGGACCAGGTGGGCTATAGCCCCCTGCTGGCGAGCCGGGCAAGTCTTTTGCGGCCCGGACGTCGATCTCGACGGGGTGCCGGCGGTTCACTTGCACGCTCCGAGGGCCTTGTCGCCCAGCGTGTGGCACACGAAACAGGGCCGCGGATTCTTCGAGAACTGCACGGCGCAGCTGTTCGCGAACGAGGTGCCGTGGGGGCTCGCCCCCTTCCCTCCGACCCCGGTCGTGCCGTGGCAGACCACACAGTCGCGCTCGACGTGGCAGCTGATGCACGCCATCAGGTTCTTCTGGGCCTCGACCGCGTGGTGCATCGGGCCCTTCTTGGCGCCCGACCAGACCGACGCGGCGGGGTGGAAGCGCAGGCTCGAGGCGACGCCGCTGGGCGAAGACGGCGTGATGCCCACCCGTGTGTGACAGGGCAGGCAGAAGCTCTGCTGGGCGTGGCAGGAGCTGCACTTCGGGTCGTCGAAGCGCGCCGCGATGGCGTGGGTGGAGAGCCAGTCGTTGGGGTGCACGAGCTTGGGCTTGGTCTTGCCGTCGTGGCAGTCGACGCACTCCTGCTCCTTGTGGCAGTTGCCGCAGAAGGCCGAGTCGGCGCCGGCCACCTTCTTGTGGCGGGTGAGGAAGTCGCTGCCGTGCTGCGCGTTCTTGAGCCATTTCGGGGGCAGGAGCACGCCGCTCGCGAACATGGTCTCGAGCACGCCGTCCTTTCGGGTGACGTGGCAGGTGGCGCACGCCGACTTGGCGCCCGCGGTCTTGAGCGTGGAGGGACCGCCGGGCTCGGGGTTCTGGTGGCAGCCGAAGCAGCCCTTCATGCGCGGCAGCTGGTCGCGGGTGCCGAGCTCGAGCGAGCCCACGTCGCCGTGGCACTCCGCGCACGCGATGCCCTTCTTGGCGTGGGCCGCGTGGTTCATCTTGAGGTTCGGCTTGGGCATCACCACCTTGGGCACCGCCGCCACCCCGTTGGTGACGACGACGCCCTGGTGGCAGGCGTCGCAGCGCGCGGGCGGCGTGTCGCTCTTCTCGGGCTTCTTCTCGTCGATCGCGTGGCACTCGATGCAGGGCTCGTGCTTCTTCGGGAGCAGGTCGTCGGCGGACGAGGTGCTCTTCTCGGCGAGCGGGTGGCAGTACTTGCAGGCGATCTTCTGGTCCTTCACGTGCTTGACGTGGAAGAACCGCAGCGGGAGCTTCTGGGCCGGATAGATGGCGCGGGACGGCCCCGGGTCGGGGAAATCGGCGCCCGGCGGCAGCGCCGTCTTCGGCACGAACACGCCCCCCGGCATCGGCGCGAGGCCGCCGACGGGCGACCACGGCACCGCGGCGGAAACCGAGCCCGAGACCGAGGCGGACGGCGTCGGCTTGGCCGCGAGCGGCTTGCCCTCCTCGGCGACCGCGAGCACCGCGCCGAGCAGCACCGCGAGCGCACAGAGCCAGGTGGAGACGGCGCGCGCGCTCACAGCCACACCTTCACGTGGAGCACCGCGAGCAGGCGGAAGCGGGCGCCGACGAGGCGGTTCTCGTCGTGCTCCCACTGGAGCGAGGCGTCGCTGTCGGGGGTGAGGCGGTAGCCGGCCGCGAGGACGTAGCCGACACTGGTGGCCTCGCGCGGAGCGCCCTTGGCGTCCGTGCGCAGCTTGTCGAGGAAGTTCCAGACCGACAGCTGGGCGTCGAAGGTGAAGCGCGGCCCGATGCGCTGGGTGAACAGGAGATCGCCGCCGACGCGCCGGCCCTGGTCGCCGAACAGGCCGTAGGTCTTGGCGCGCACCATGGCGCTCGCGAACCGGTAGCGTGCGTTGCCGCCGAACCCCGGCGCCCAGCTCTCGGCGCTGCCGACCCGGACCCCCTCGGGGCTGAGATCGTCGCTGCGGTAGCGGCGGACCTTGCCGTCGACCCCCAGCGTGAGGCGAGCGGTGGCCTGCACGTCGACGCGCGCCGCGAGGTCGTCCATCGGCTCGAAGCCGAACACGCTGAAGATGGAGTCGGCGTCGAAGATCGGGCGGAAGAAGGTGTAGTCGACGCTGGCCTCGACGCGCTTGCCCGCGAACAGATCGAGGCCCGCCTCGACGTCGGCGAAGCGGCGCGAGACGAGGTCGTAGACGAGGTTGCCCCGTGCCCCGAGCCAGTCGAAGGCGGTGAGGTTCAGGCCGTACCCGAGGCGCTCCGTCGAGACGCGGCGCGCGTCGTAGATGCCCATCGCGTCGGGGCCGTAGAGCACCCCGTTGCCGCCGACGTACGAGGTGCCGGTGTTCCAGGCCTTGCGGTAGGTGAGCCGGCCGTGGATCCAGGTGGGACCGGCGGTCTCGAGGGACACGCCGTAGACCGGGGCCAGACCGGCGGGCTGGACGGACGGGTATCCCGAGATCGGGTACTCGCTGCGGTCGAAGCGCACCACGCCCGGCGACTCGAAGCGGCCGATCTGCACGCGGGTGGTGAACGGCAGGCCGGCCCGCGACTCGAAGCCGGCGTAGGCCTCGAGCGCGACGAAGAACGGCGTGGTGACCCGCACGAGGGCGCCGTCGAAGCCGTACCAGCCGAGCGGATCGACGAGGTACTGCCGACCGAGCTTGAAGTGGACGAAGCCCCCGAGGAAGCGGCGGCCCTCGAGGTAGCCGTACATCATCTCGACGGGGGCCGGCTGCAGCTGCGGCACGAAGCGCGACGTGACGAGGTCGGCGCCGAGCGCGTACTCCTCGCGCTGGTAGCCGAAGTCGGTGTCGAGCCGCATGCGCGTGCGGAACACCAGCTGGGGGCCGTCCTTGCGGCCGTCGCCGCCGAGGTCGTAGACCCCGAGCTGCAGGGTGGAGGTGACACGGCGCCGCGAGAGCACCGGGTCACCACTGAGGCCGCGCAGCTGGTAGGCCTGGCCCGTGACGGTGGCGTCGACCTCCGCTTCGTACGCGCGCACAG
>CAZUZY010000513.1:0-5268 GCA_964624885.1 uncultured Polyangiales bacterium
CGACCGCGCCCTCGCGTGTCTCGCCGGTGAGCCGGCCCTCAAGCTGCCGGCGCTCGTCGACGCGGGCCGCGGGTTCGCCTCGGTGTCGCAGTTCGACCGCGCCCGCGCGGCCTTCGACGAAGCCGAGGCGCTGGCGCAGAAAGAGGGCGCGGAGAAGCAGGGCGAGGGCTCGGCGGCCCTCCGCAGCGTGCTGATGGCGCGCGCCGACATGCTCCGGCGGACCGGCGAGTTCGGTGAGGTGGTGAAGCTGCTCGGCCGCATCGAGACCGGCGAGCAGTCTCCGAGCCGGGAGCAGTACGACGTGCTGATCAGCCTGTCGCAGGCCACCGCGGCGATCGGCGGCGAGGGCGCCACCGAGCGCGCGCTGGCCCAGCTCGAGAAGGCGGCAGACGTCGCCGCCCGCATCGGCGACACGGTGCTGCTCGAGGCCGAGCGCGCCAAGGCCCGCGTGCTCATCCACTGCTTCTGCCGGGACTGGGCGGAGGGGGCGCGCTGCGCGCAGAAGGCCGCCGATCGGGCGCGCGAGGTCGGCCTGCTCTACGAGACCGCGATCAACCTGCACAACCTCGGCGACTGCCTGTTGCACATGGCCGACCACGCGGCCGCCTACGCAGCGCTCCAGCAGTCGCTGGTCCTGGCCGAAGAGGGGGGACACGACCGGCTCGTCGCCATCAACCGCGGCCCGATCCTCTACCTCGACGCCATCGGCGGCGACGCGACCGCCCTGCACCGGCTCCGCGAGATCAACCAGTGGAACCACCAGCGGGGCTACGCGTGGGACGAGATGAACACCCGGTATCTGCTGGGTCTCGTGCACGTCGCCCGCAAGGAAGAGCCGGCGGCGCGGCTCGAGCTCGAGGCGGCCCGCGCGCTCGCGGTGCAGCTGCAGATGACCGGCATCGTCCTCGACTGCGACGAGGCCTTCGCCAAGCTCGCGAAGTGACCGGAGCGAGCCGCAGGCGAGCGCAGGGAACAGCGGCCGCCTCCACGGGCGGCCGCACCAGCAACAAGTAGCTACCGGCGCGCGCGGGCGGCGAGGACCGCCAGGGTCTGCTCGATCTGGGCGATGGCCAGCTGGTCCTTCGGGCGATTGGCTGCGCGCTTGCTGAGCAGGATGCGGCCGAGAGGCAGCACCCGAAGGCGCGTGGCGCCGAGGGTGACGTCGATCGCACCGTCGAACTCCCGGGCGAAGTCGGGCAGACCGGACATGTGCGTCACGACATCGAAGCGCTCGGCGAAGGCGCCGCCGAGCATGGGTGGCTGGGTGCGCGTCACGAAGAAGCCCCCGAGCGCGCGGGCCGCCTCGCCGATGCGAGGATCGCTCGCATCCTCGAACCACAGGCCCAGGTCCTCGGTCGCACCTCGCACGCCTTGCATCAACGCCGCGCTCATCCCGACGACGAGGTAACGCACGCCTCGCGCCTCGAGCTCGGCGAGGAACTCGGATTCAGCGGCCGTGAGCGGCGTCGAGGAGTCGTCCATGACGGAGCCCGATCGCGAGGCGTTCCGCGGGGGAGCGCTGCAAGTGGCGGAGGATGTGACGCACGTCCTCTGCGTCGAGGTGCAGGCTCGCCGCCAGCTGCTCGGCCTCGTCGCGAAGCGCGAGCTCGCGTTCGACCGCGGCACGATCGACCGCGCTGAGTTGCGACAGCTCGTGTTCCAGGCTGTCCACGCTGGACATGACGAGAGGGTAGCACGAGGTCCGCGGCCGCGTGGCCGGGTCACTCGCCGGCGATGGTCATCGCCGACACGCGGAACGTCGGCGCCGCGATGCTGGTCCGCAGGTCGAGATCGTCGCCGACGAGATCGATGCGCTGGAGGAGCTGGTCGAGGTCGAGCGAGATGGTGATCTCGCTGACCGGGTGGGTGAGCTTGCCGTCCTCGATGAGGAACCCACCGGCGCCGCGGCTGAAGTCGCCGGTCACCGCGTTGAAGCCGAAGCCCATCATCTCGGTCACGTAGAGGCCGCGCCGGGTCGAGGCGACGATCTCCTCGGCCTTGGTCTTCCCGCGCTGGAGCACGAGGTTGGTGCAGCCAGGGCCGACACCACCGCTGCCGCCCCGGGAGGCGCTCCCGGTGGACGCCTTGCCGAGCTTGCGGCCGCTGTAGCTGTCGAGGAGATAGGTGCGCAGCATGCCCTGCTCGACGACGACGTTCACGCGCGACGCGAGCCCCTCCCCGTCGAACGGACGCGCCCCGGGGGCGCCGACCAGCGTGGGGTCGTCGACGATGGTCACGAGATCGGACGCCACGCGGGTGTTCTCGCGATCGCAGAGGTAGCTGGATTTGCGGTAGATCGAGCCCCCGGACACGCACCCCGCGAGCAGACCGAGGATCGAGCGGCCCGCGTCGGGGTCGAACACCACCGGCAGCTCGCCGGTCGGGATCTTGCGGGCGCCGAGCTTGCGCAGCGTGCGCCGCGCGGCCTCCTTGCCGACGGCCTCCTCGTCCTCGAGCTCGGCGAGGCGGCGCTTGGCCGTCCAGTGGTAGCCGCGCCGTTTCTTCTCGCCGCCGGGCTCATCGGCGACCGGGGTCACGACGAGGGAGGCGTAGGACCCGCGGTACCCCCCGCGGAAGCCACCGCTGGTGACCAGCACGACGCCGCCCTGGGTGCGCGAGAACGTGGCGCCCTCGCTGTTGGTGATGCGGGGGTCGAAGCTCCGCGCGGCGGCCTCGGCGCGGGTGGCCCGGCGCACGGCCTCGGCGGCGTCGACGGTGCCGCAGGCCGGATCGTAGAGCCCGAGCTCGGGCCAGGGGCCGTGGGTGAGCAGGTCGGCCGGCGGGGGCCCGGCGAACGGGTCGGCCTGGCCGAGCTGCACGAGCTCGAGGGCGTCCTCGACGAAGCGCGCGACGCCCTCGTCGGTGGTGTCGCTGGTGGAGGTGAGGGCCACGCGGTAGGCGCCGCCGTCGCCGCGCTTCATCACCCGCATGCCGAGGGCCCGGTGGCCGGCCTCCTCCACGAGCTCCGGCTCGCCGAGGCGCACGCGGGCCGACAGCTCGCTGCCGCTGCGGGCGATCACCTCGACGACGTCGGCGCCGCCTTTCTTGGTCCGCGCGACGATGTCGTCGGCGAGCGCGAGGAGCCGCTGCAGCTCGCGGTCCTGGCTCGGCCCTGCGCCCTCGATTTCGATGCCCGGATCTCGCGGTTCGCTCACGGAGCGACGGTAGCGCACCGCGGGTCCCGCGGCCCACGGCGGGGCGCGATTTTTCTCCCGCACGAACGTAAAGCGCCGTGCCGCGCGCAAATTCGGAGCGGAGGACCGGACTGGGACGGTCCGGGAGCGACAAAGCCAATTCGGAGCGGAGCACCGGACTGGGACGGTCCGGGAGCGACCAAGCCAATTCGGCGCGGGAGCGACCTGGCCGACCCCCCGAGGTCGTCGAGGTGGGCCACCCGGCGCGGAGGACCGGACAGCTCAGGTCGGGTCCTCGCCGATGCGGCGGTAGATGGTGCGGATCGAGATGCCGAGCAGCTGGGCCGCGAGGGCCTTGTCGCCCTTCACCTGGCGCAGGGTCTCACGGATCGCCACGAGCTCCATCTGCTCGATCGGGGTGCCGACCGGGAAGGTGAGCTGGGCCGGCGGCGCGGTCGAGTCTCCCTGCGCGACGTGCTCGGGGAGGTCCTCGGTGCCGAGCTGGGCCGAGCGACAGAGCACCACCGCGCGCTCGATGATGTTCTCGAGCTCGCGCACGTTCCCGGGGAAATCGTAGGCCATCAAGCGATCGAGGGCCGCCTTGCTCGCCGACAGGCGGGGCTTGCCGTTCTTGGCGCAGTAGGTGCCGAGGAAGTGATCGACGAGCAGCGGCACGTCCTCGCGCCGGGTGCGCAGCGGCGGCGAGGTGACCGCGATCACGTTGAGGCGGTAGTAGAGGTCCTCGCGGAAGCGTCCCGCCTCGACCTCCTTGCGCAGGTCGCGGTTGGTGGCCGCCACGATGCGGACGTCGGCGCGCACGGTGTCTCCGCCGATCGGCTCGTATTCGCCCTCCTGCAGCACGCGCAGCAGCTTCACCTGCACGGCCGGCGTGAGCTCGCCGATCTCGTCGAGGAACAGGGTGCCCGAGGTGGCCTTGGCGAAGCGGCCTTCGCGCTTCTGCACTGCGCCGGTGAACGCGCCCCGCTCGTGGCCGAACAGCTCGGCCTCGAGGATGGACTCGGGGATGGCGGCGCAGTTCACCGCCACGAAAGGCCCCTGCGCGCGGTTGCTGCGTTCGTGGAGGTAGCGGGCGAGCAGCTCCTTGCCGGTGCCGCTCTCTCCCAGCACGAGCACCGTGGCCATCGACGGCGCGGCCTGCGCGATGGTCTCGAGCACCCGGCGCAGCGCGATGGACGTGCCGACGATCTCGCGGTGGGTGAGGACGTCGATCTGCTTCTTGAGCGCGCGGTTCTCGGCGAGGAGCTTGTGGTGCGCGCCGGCCAGCCGGACGCTCTTCACGATCTGGCTGCGCTTCAGGGGCTTCTCGACGAAGTCGAAGGCGCCGTCCTTCATGGCGGCGACGGCGGTCTCGACCGTGCCGTAGGCCGTCATGAGCACCACCTGGGTCTCGGGCGAGACCTGCTTGAGGGCGCGCAGCAGATCGAGGCCCGAGGTGCCGGGCATCATCAGGTCGGTCACCACCACGTGGACGCGGTGCTTGCGGCACAGCTCGAGCGCGCGTTTGGCGCCGGGCGCCCCGAGGACCCGCATGGCCTCGCGCTTGAAGATGGTCTCGAGGGACTGGAGGTTGGCCGCGTCGTCGTCGACCACGCAGACAGTGAGCGCGTCGGGCCCCACCTCGGCGGGTGCGCCCGCATCGGTCGATTCGGGCGCCTGTTCGTCGGTCTCGCTCATCTACGCTGTGCTCCTGCTCCGGGCTTCGAGGCCCCGAGGCTCTGTCCGAGGCTTCGAGTCGACATCCTAAGCCCGCAAGGCGGGCTCCTGAACGCCCGCGACCACTTTCTCCATTCCCAACCCCCCGAGCCCCCCCCACGGCCAGACCCCCGGTCCCGCCGACACACGGCCGGCGTCGAGGCTGGCCTACGACACCGAGCGAAGCGAAGGTGGCGCGGCCACCGAGACCGGGGGCGTGTGGGCCCCCCCCGTCCCGCCGCGAAGCGGCGCAGGGGGGCGTCGAGGCTGGTCTGCGACACCGAGCGAAGCGAAGGTGACGCGGCCACCGAGACCCAGGGGCGTGTGGGCCCCCCCGTCCCGCCGCGAAGCGGCGCAGGGGGGCGTCGAGGCTGGTCTGCGACACCGAGCGAAGCGAAGGTGACGCGGCCACCGAGACCCA
>CAZUZY010000514.1:0-5265 GCA_964624885.1 uncultured Polyangiales bacterium
GACGACGTAGATGCCGCCATAGGCGGCGAAGGCGCGGCCCGCCACGGGCGTCCCGGCCAGCGTCAACAACGACGCAAAGGCCGCGAGGGAGAGAAAGCCGAGGCCGAGCAGGGCCGGAGAGGCGCCCTCCCGCAGGACACGCCACACCGCGAAGCAGCCGGCGATCTCCGCCAAGGCCGCGGCAGCGAAGACAAGGACGGTCTTCATCGGGTCAGAGCGTGGCGATACGCCCCTCCGCGCGGGCCAGCACCGATCGGGCGCTGACGAGGTCACCCTGCTCGGCGAGGCAACGGCCGAGGAGCGCAGCGACGCGCGGGTCGGTCGGCTCGAGGCCGTCGAGCCACGCGCGCGCCTCGCCGATCTCCATCGCGCGCAGCGCCCGCTCGATCTCGCGCAGGGCGAGCGGGAGCCGCGCTTCTCCGGGGACCTGCGAGAGCGCCGCGCCCCACGCCGCCCGCAGCCCACGCCGCGCGGTCGCGTCGACCATGCCCGAGAGCGCCTCGGCGTAGACGGCGTCGGCAGGGGCGAGCTCCCCGCGCGCGAGGAGGACGCACGCCTCGTGACCGCGCGCGAACGGGTCTCGGCCGTCGAGCGCCGCGCACGCGTCGGTTCCGGACAGCCCCGCGTGGCCCGCGGTGGACAGCGCCTGCCAGCCGACCGTGGGGCACGCCTCGGCGAGCGCGGAGAACCACGCCTGCCGATCGGCGACGCTGGGCGGCTCGACGAGCTCCAGCGCCTCGACCCCCTCGATCGTCGGCGCGCCCCGCTCGTGCAGCACGAGCACCAACCCGCGCAGGGTCCGCCCGGCGAGCTCCCGCACGACGGCCCAGTCCCACGGGTGCTCCCCCACGCTCACCACCACGACCGAGGTGCTGGCGGCGAGGCACGCGGCGAGCTCGTCCGCGGCGGCGCGCCGCGGGGCGCCCTCGAGCTGCGCGGCGATCTCGGCGAACGCGGGGCGGGTGGCGCTCGCGATCCCGACCACCACGGCGTGACCCCGACCCTTCGCGCGACGATGGAAGTGGTCGAGCAGCGCTCTCCGCGCGGGGACCTCGAGGGTGAGCACCCCCGGGGTCAGGGTGGCGACCCGCGCGTCGGCGACGAGGAAGGGGCGAGGGTCCGACACCGGCGCCACCTCGCCGCCCCTCGGCTCGGACAGCGGGTTGCGGTCGTGGGCTACGAGCATGGCGCTCGCCAGTGCACGGCCTGGACCAGCTGCGTCTCCCGCGCGCTCCGAGGTCCGAAGGACGCCTGGTCCGGCCGATCCGCAGCGACGTCAAGAATCGCACGGGGTGTGGCGTGCAAAACCCGACGACCCTCGCGGCGCCACCCCGTGCTGGGCGTCAGTGTTTGGAGAGCCAGGTCGAAGCCGACGCCGCCTGCGCGGCCCGGACGGCGATGCAGGCGTCGATCCCGGCCACGACCTCGGAGAGCGCGCGCGCGGCGCCCTCCAGCTTCTCGGCCCGCGGCTCGAAGAAGGCGACGACGGCGGCCCTCTCCTCCTTGGTGCACGCGCCCGCCGCGGCGAACACGAGGCCTCCCCCGCCGGGGAGGCGCGCGCGGATGGCCTCGAAGTGCTCCTGCACCCAGGCGAGGAACACGGCGCGCGTCGCGGGTCGACGGGTGGCGTTGCCCTGCAGGTAGCGGAAATCCTGGGCTTTCACGGTACCGTCGAGGAATCGGTCGAGCGCGCGTCGCAGCAGCTTCGGGTCGCCGAGGGAGCCGAGCCCGATGAGCGCGAACAGGCGCTCCTCCGGCGTCTTGGCCTCGGCGAGCGCGTGGTCGAGCGCCACGAAGCGCGCCTCGTCGGCGGCGAACGAAGACAGCCGCACCGCCACCAGCGCCAGGTCGGGGTCGGCCGTGGTCTGCTTGGAGAGCGCCGCGACGGTGAGCTTCTCCGCCTCGGCGAGCACCGCCGGATCGTGGCCCAGCTCGCCGAGGGTGCCCATCGTCACGCGCCGCAAGAGGCGCCGCTCCTCGTCCTCGAGCGGGGTCGGCGGCCCGAGCTTCTTGTGGAGCGGTCCGAGCAGCTTGCGCACGAACGCCTCGAGGCGCGGGCGCGCGGCGTCGTCCACCACCTGCTGGTTGGCCGCCTCGAGCGTGGCCACGAGGGGCTCGATCACCGCGCGCGAGGTCTCCTGCGAGAGCGCGGCCGCGACCCCGAGGTACGCGCCGGCGTCGATCACGCCGCCCGTCACCAGCGCCCAGGCGTCGCTCACGAGCATGAGTCGCTCCACCGGCAAGAGCTCCTTTTCGTGGGCGAGGGTCGCCTCGAGCGCGCCCTTGGTCGTGAGCGTGGCGCGGTAGTAGCCCGCCGCCTCGGCGTTCGGGTGGACCCACGCCGGGCAGCTCCCGAGCGCGAGCTTGCCGCTCGGCCCTTCGAGCAGCGTGCACTCGACGCTCGTGCCCTTGCCCTTGGGCACGCGCACGCACACCGGGACGCGGAACGGGGGCTGGCTCTCGGTCTGCTTCATGGGCAGCGCGAGGAAGCGCCGCTGGCTGAGGGCGAGCTCGCCCTGGCCCGCCTTGCACGACAGCTCCATCGACACGAGCGGCACGCCCGGCCGATCGAGGAAGCTCGCGCCGACCGCGCGCACGTCCTTGCCCGACGCCTCGCCGAGCGCGGAGAGCAGGTCGTCGCTCGTGACCAGACCGTGCGCATGCGCGGTCAGGTAGGCACGGATCCCCTGCTGGAACGCCGTGCGCCCCACCCAGCGCTCGAGCATCGCGAGCACGTTGGCGCCCTTGGTGTACGCCGTCCACCCGCCGGCCTCGAGGATCTGGTCGGCGTCCTTCACCGGCAGGCGCACGGGGCTCGCGCTCGGCAGCGCGTCCGCGTTCATCACCCAGTTCTTGCCCGCGAGCAGCTCGGCCTCGGCGCCGAACCCCGGGTCGACGAGGTCGCACGCCTTGGCCTGCATCCAGGTGGCGAACCCCTCGTTGAGCCAGATGTCGTCCCACCAGGGCATGGTGACGAGGTTGCCGAACCACTGGTGCGCGAGCTCGTGCGCGACCACCGCGAGCATCCTCCGCCGCGAGACCGTGGAGGCCTTCGCCTCGTCGAGGAGGAGCAGCTCCTCGCGGAACGTGACGAGCCCCGCGTTCTCCATCGCCCCGGCGCCGAAGTCGGGCACCGCGACGACGTCGAGCTTGTCGTAGGGGTAGGGGCGCCCGAACCAGCCCTCGAGCGCGGCGAGCACCTTGGCGGTGGTGGCGAGCGACAGCGCGCCGAGCTTGGCCTTGCCAGCGGTCGCGATGAGACGCGTCGGGGTCTTGCCGACCAGCGGGCCCTCGCGCACGTCGAGCTCGCCCACGGCGAAGGCGAGCAGGTAGGTGGGGAGCGGTTCGGTGCGCGCGAAGGCGTGGCGCACGAGGTCGCCCGTCGCGGTCGTGCCCGTCTCGCGGGTGTTGGCGAACGCGCGCATGTCCTTGGGCACCGACAGCGTGACGTCGAAGGGGACCTTGAACGCGGGCTCGTCGAAGCACGGGAACGCGCGCCGCGCGTCGATCGCCTCGAACTGGGTGAACGCGTACCACTTGCCGCCGTCCGAGACCCGGTAGAGGCCGCGCAGCTGCGTGCCGAAGGGCGCGTCGAACGCGAGCGAGAGCTCGCCTTGGCCCGGGGGCAGCGGTCCGGCGAACGTGAGCACGAGCTCCTCCTTCGCCTCCTTCGCGCCCTTCGCGAAGCGCGTCTCCACCGTGGCAGGCCGCGCGACGCCGTCCGCCCCCACGAAGCGCGCGCTCGTCACCAGCATGTCGTGGCCGTGGAGCACGACGTGCGCGGTGGCGCTGTGCACCTGGACCGCGATCCGCACGTCTCCGGCGAAGCGCGGTTTTCGTGGATCGACGGTGAGGTGCACGGCGTACGAGCGCGGCACCACGAGCCGCGGGAGCTTCGCGTCGGGCGACGGCGCGAGCACGATCGGTGCCGCGACGGATCCGCTGGCACTGCCGTTCACCGTGGGCGGAGCGGCCGTTCGCGTGGGCGCAGACGGGGTGCCACACGCGACGAACGCCATGGCCGTGGCGGCCAGAGCGAGGGAGGACGGACGCATGCGGAAGTCCTATCCGAGGACTCGAGCGTCGCCTATTCTCTCCCCACGCCGATGACCAAGAACGACATCGTCGCCGCCATTCACGGTCGCGTGGGCGGCTTCTCCAAGAAGGAAGCCGCTGACATCGTCGATCTCGTGTTCGAGACGGTGAAGGAGACCCTCGGTCGCGGCGAGAAGATCAAGATCTCCGGCTTCGGCAACTTCGTCCTGCGCGACAAGCGTCAGCGTCGCGGGCGCAACCCGCAGACCGGCGAGCCGCTCACCATCACCGAGCGTCGCGTGCTCACCTTCAAGGCGAGCCAGATCCTCAAGGCGATGCTCAACCCCGACCACCCAGCGAGCAAGTCCATCCTGGCCGCGGGCGCTGCCGCCGAAGACTCCGACGACGACGCGTTCGGCGAGGGCGAGCACGACGACGAGGGTGACAACTGATGGCGTCGGTCCGGTTCCTCGGTGGGGGTCACGTACCGCCCGGACCAGGGGGCCCGTCGGGGGGGATGGCTGGCAGCCTGAGCAGTCGCTCGAGCGGCTCGCCGCGGCGGGAGGCCACACCGGAGCGCGCGCTCCGCGAAGAGCGCACACCCGAGCGCCGGCGCGACCGCGAGGATCGCGAGCTGCCGCCGATCCCCGACAAGCTCTACTTCCGCATCGGTGAGGTCGCGCACCTGGTCGGCGTCGAGCCACACGTGCTCCGCTACTGGGAGGCCGAGTTCCGGTCCGTGCGCCCGCAGAAGTCGCAGCGCGGCCAGCGCGTGTACTCCCGCCGCGACGTCGACCACCTCCGCAAGATCCGCGAGCTCCTCTACGAACAGGGCTTCACCATCGCCGGCGCGAAGAAGGCGATGCGCGGTCGGGGCCTCGAGCCGCGCGAGGCCGACGACCCGGCCGTGGTGGCGAGCCATCGCGCGCGAGAGGCGCTGGTCGAGATCCGCCACGACGTGGAGTCGTTCCTGCGCGAGCTCGGCGGCTGACCAGCACCAGCGCCGGCGTCACCCGACCACTACCCGACCTGGCGAGGGCGCCAGGGCACGTCTGCCACTTCGCACAGGTGGTTCGCGCGACGCGCCAGCGTGAACAGCAGATCAGACAGACGATTCAAATAGACGATCGCCTCGGGCCGCACCGGCTCCGACTCGGCGAGCGCCACCAGCAGGCGCTCCGCGCGCCGCACCACGCAGCGCGCGACGTGCAGCTCCGCCGCCGCGGCGGT
>CAZUZY010000515.1:0-5259 GCA_964624885.1 uncultured Polyangiales bacterium
GGGGGCGCGCCCGTCGAGCGTTCGGAGCGGGCGCCCGGCGCGCGCCTGCCGCGCCGCATCGCGGTGTTCAACCACAAGGGTGGCACCGGCAAGACCACCACCGCGGTCTCGGTCGCGGCGGCCCTCGCGGCGCGCGGCCAGCGGGTGCTGCTGGTCGACACCGACGCGCAGGGCAACGTCGCAGCCTCCCTGGGCCTCCGGCCCGAGCGCACGCTCTACCACGTGCTCGTGATGGGGCTCTCGCCCGCCGAGGCCGCGGTGCCCGTGCGCACCAACCTCGACGTGCTGGGCTCCAACGAGACCCTGGCCGCCGCGGAGCTCTACCTCGCGGGCCGTCGCGAGCGCGACCGGGTGCTGCGCGAGCGCCTCGCGCCGACGAGCCAGCTCTACGACACCGTGGTCCTCGACTGCAGCCCCTCGCTCTCGCTGATGAACCAGAACGCCCTGGTGTTCGCCGAGTCGGTCCTGGTGCCCGTCGCGTGCGACTACCTCTCGCTGGTCGGCGTCCGGCAGGTGCTGCGCACGGTCAAGCACGTGAACACGCTGCTGCACCACCCGGTGCGCATCGGCGCGGTCATCCCGACCATGTACGACGCGCGCGCCAAGATCTGCCAGGACGCGCTCGCCACGCTGCGCGAGCACTTCGGGCCGCGCTGCCTCACGCCAATTCGCGCCACCGCGAAGATCAAGGAGGCGCCGGCCAACCAGAAGACCATCTACGAGTGGGCGCCCGACTCGAACGCGGCCCACGACTACGACGCGGTCGTCGAAGCGCTCCTCGGGGGCGTCTCCGAGGTGCCCGGGCAGGGGAACGAGGACGAGCAACTGCGGGCGACCGCCTAGGAGACGACGATGAGCAACGCGACCCGAGACATGTTCGATGGCGAAGAAGTCGCCGAGGTGCTCTCCGGCACCTACTACGCGCGCGGCTCGAACGCGCGGCTGCGTGCGGCGCCCGCGCCCGAGGCGCGGCCGGCCCACTACAAGGTGATCTGCATCTCGATGTACAACCAGGACCTCGAGCGCCTCGACGGCATGGTGGACGAGCTCAAGAAGCGCGGCTTCACCAAGGCCAACCGCAGCGCCCTCATCCGCTTCGCCCTCGAGCAGGCGGACCTCAGCAAGGTGAAGAAGGGTTTCTGACCCGCAAACCAGCAACCCCGTGCAAACCAGCAACCAGCAACTGAGCTAGTCGAAGTCGTCGAGGATGTTCCCCGTGAGGATGTCGTGCGGGCCCTTGGTGAGGAGCCGCGCGCTCTCGTGGGTGCCGACCAGCTTCTCGAGGCGCTCGATGCCCTTGCCGACCTCCGTCGCGTCCTCGGGGCGGTGGGCGTCGCTGCAGGCCGCGTAGTAGGCGTGGGCCTCGACGAGCTCCTCGGAGGTGCGCTGCGCCTTCTGACCGTACTTGCCGACCAGCGCGGCGACGTCGAGCAGCAGCACGCCGCCGGCACGCCGCATCGACTCGGCGGCCTTCTCGGGCTTCTTCCAGAACGGCTCGTAGCGCTCGGGGTGCGCCACCACCGGGCGCAGCCGCTTGCGCCGCAGGTCGAAGAAGCGGGCCTCGATCGCGAGCGGCAGGCGCTCGTAGGCGAACTCGATCAGCACCGCGCGACCATTGCCGTAGGGCAGGCCCTGACCGGCCATCAGTCGGCCGTACACGACGTCGTCGAAGAAGTGCTCCGCCGCGAGGCTCACCTTGGGGAACTCGGCGCCGACCGCCTGGGCCTCCATGGCGGCGAACGCTTCGCGGATGCCCGGCGCCTGGTTGTCGAACATCGAGGGACGCATGTGCGGCGTCGCGACGACGTGGTCGAAGCCGACGGCGTGGAGCGCGCGCAGCAGAGCGAGGCCCTGCTCGGCCGTCTTCACCCCGTCGTCGATGGCGGGCAGGTAGTGGCAGTGTAGGTCGACGAAGCCCCTCATCTCCCCTCGGACTAGCACGGTCGCGCGTCGTGCGGCTGCGCGATCACGCCGGGTGTCGGAGCGTGATGGCGTAGTCGGGGGCGAGCGGCGGCTCGCGGTAGGGGCGTCCCTCGATCTCGATCCAGGCGTGGCCCTCGACGGCGCCGGTCGCGCCCCGACGGACACCCATGACGAAGACGGCCGGGCGACCCGCCCGCCGCAGGATCGCGTAGCGCGAGAGCGAGCGGTAGAGGCAGGTGCGCGGCAGGAGCGGCACCCGGTCGAGGACGCGCTCGGTCCACGGCAGCCCCCGCGCGTCGACGGCGACCGCGCCCTCGGACAGCTGGGCCAGGATGGTCGGGAGGGGGGCGAGGCGCACCCACAGCGGCAGCGACAGCCGGAGCCCCACGAGCCCTGCCACCCCGGTGGCCAGGCGGAGCGCGGTGGATGGCCGGAGCATCCCGCCGTTCAAGCACGTCTCGTGCGGACCCGCACGTGATACGGTCGACGACGGTGACGTTCGAACTCGGCCGCCGTCTCCAGGTCGCAGGCACGGTGCAAGTGGGCGAGCTCCGCCGCGCGGTCGCGGACGCCGTGCTCAACAACCGCCCGTTCGCGCGCGCGCTCGCCGATGCCTCGCCGACGGCGCGCGTCGAGCTCGAGCGTCGATCCGCAGCGTTCCCCGGCGACGTTCCCTTCGACCCGGCCCTCGTGCGCAAGGTGCCGCCAGGGTTCTGCGCCCAGCTCCTCGTGGTCCCCGTTCGTACGGACCCGCGCACCGGCACCGTCGAGGCGGCCGCCGTCGATCCACGAGACCCTCACCTCGCCGCCGAGCTCAGCTTCCACGTCGACGCCCCGGTGCGCCTCCTCGCCGCGCCCCTCGAGGAGATCGAGCGCGCCGCCGCCCAGATCGAGCGTCGCCGGACGGGCGAGATGCTGGCGCAGCGTCGCCCCGGCCTGCTCGTGGTGGAGGAAGAGGAGGTCATCGTCCCGCTGGTGCGGCGACCGCGACCGAGCTTGCCCCCCGAGAACCAGGGCCCGGCGAGCGCGCTGCCTCCGAGCTTGGCGCCCGCGCGCCGGCCCTCGGGGCTCCTGCCGGCTGCCCGGCCCGAGCCGGTGCCCGCCGAGTTGCCGGTGCCGCCTTCGCGCGCGCCCTTGCAGATGGTCGTCGACTTCGGCGCGCTCACCCGCAAGGCGCGCGACGAGCAAGCCCCGGCCACCCACCGCGGGGCGCCGCCCGATCCTGGCGCGCGGGTCTACGAGCCGCGCATGCCGCCGTTCCCATCCCTCACCCCGATCCTCGAGGCCATCGACGGCGCGCCGGAGCGCGACACGCTGGTGGCCGCCATCGTCCGCGGGGTCACCACGAGCGCGCGCTCGGCGGTGCTGCTCGCGCCCCGCCGGGGGCGCTTCATGGGCATCGGCGCCTCGTACGATCTCGCCGACGTCGTGCGGGGCGCGACGGTCCCGACGAGTCCGCTCGTCGACGAGGCCATCGCGGAGTCGGAGCGCTTCGGCGCGCTCGATCCCGTCGCCGATCGCGAGCTCGGCGAGCTCCTCGGCCTCGCGCGCGACGACCTGACCCCGCTGCTGGTCCACGTGGCCTACGTCGCGAGCAAGCCGGCGTTGCTGCTGGTCGCCATCGGCATGGGCGACCCGGCGGAGGCCTCTCGAAGGGGCCGCGTCCTCGCCACCGCGGCGGGTGGGGCGCTGACCCGCTTCCTGAAGCGTTAGCTTTCGGTAGCGTCAGGACCGGCTGCGGAGGGCGTCGAAGCGCAGCTTCCACACGACGCCGATGGCCTCGACGAAGATGCGCCGACTCATCTTGGACGCGCCCTGGCGCCGATCGACGAACACGATGGGCACCTCCTTGACGGAGAAGCCCTTGCGCAGGAGGCGGTAGGTCATCTCGATCTGGAACGAGTAGCCCTCGCTGCGGATCGCGCCGAGGTCGATGGCGGCGAGCGCGGCGCGGCGGAAGCCCTTGAAGCCGCTCGTGAGATCGCGGACCTGGAGCCCGAGGATCGTGCGGGAGTAGAGGGAGCCGCCCTTGCTCATCACGTGGCGCCCGAGGCCCCAGCCCTCGACGCCGCCGCCGGGGATGTTGCGCGAGCCGATGACCAGATCGGCGCCGTCGTGGAGCGCGCGCTGCATCGCCGGCAGGTACTGCGGGTCGTGGGACAGATCGGTGTCCATCTCGAAGAAGTAGTCGTAGCGCGGGTCCTCGAGGCCCTTGGCGAACGCCTCGCGGTACGCGCTCCCGAGCCCGAGCTTGCCCGGTCGGTGCATCACGCGCACGCGCGGGTCGCGGGCGGCGATCTCGTCGGCGAGGGCGCCCGTGCCGTCGGGGGAGGCGTCGTCGACGACGAGGACGTGGGCCTCCGGCGCCCACTCGAACACGCCCCGCAGGAAGGTCTCCAGGTTGTCGCGTTCGTTGTAGGTCGGGGTGACGATGAGCACGCGCTCGCCGCGTTCGGGCATGGGTGCGACGACGTAGCGCAGCTCGGTCGCAGGGGACACCCCCGCGCGCCCTCGGCTCGATGAACCGGCCGCCTTGACCGCCGGCCGGGGCGCTCTACAGTCCTTTCAAAAGAAATTGAAAGGACGGCCTGATGGCTCTCTCGAGCGCCCCTGACGAGTCTTCCGCGCAGCCCGAGACGGCCCGCCGGTCCATCGCTGCTGCGCTCGAGCCCACGGGCGGGGCGCACGGCAACGTCCCGGTCATCGCCGGCACGCTCGAGACCCTCGGCGAGGTGTCCCGCGATCCGCGGGTCGACGCGCGCGCGCAGGCGCGGATGTCGGCGGTGCAGGAGACCCTGACCGTCGACCTGGCCTGGCTCGCCGGCACCCTCGCCGACGCGTGCGAGAAGGGCCCGAGCCCCGCGCGCGAGGCGGCGTCGCACCTGGTCGGCGCGGGCGGCAAGCGGGTGCGTCCGATGGCCACCCTGCTCTCGGCCGCCGCGGCCAACGGGCTCTCCGGCGACAAGGTGGCGCGGGCACGCACCGTGGCGGTGGCCGCCGAGCTGATCCACTCGGCCACGCTGCTCCACGACGACGTCATCGACGACAGCCGCGAGCGCCGCGGCCGCGAGACCTCGCGGGTCGTGTGGGGCAACGGGGTGAGCGTCCTCGCCGGCGACCTGCTGCTCGTGCACGCGCTCGAGATCGTCCAGCCGCTCGAGGGCGTCGGCGGGCGCATCCTCGTCGATCTGCTGGGCACGCTCCGCCGCATGGTGGAGGGCGAGGTCGTGCAGCTGCGCGGCCGCGCGTCGCTCGACCTCTCGGAGATCACCTACGAGCGCGTGGTGCAGGGCAAGACGGCGGCGCTGTTCGCCTGGGCCTGCCGCAGCGGTGCGC